>JBEKIV010000055.1:0-17995 GCA_050011595.1 Tepidisphaeraceae bacterium | reverse complement strand
TGCTGACGAAGCACGCCGGGCGGTTCGACGAGGAGATCGTGCATCGGTTGCAGCGGATTCAGAAGAACGTGGAGGTGGAGACGGATTTGATCTCGGAGCTTCTGGAGCTTTCGCGGATCAAAACGCGGCGGGAAAAGATGGAACGGGTGGAGACAGGCGCGGTGGTGCGGGAGTTGGAAGGCATATTTGAGAACGATCTGAGGAGCGGCCATGTCCAATTGATCGTGGATACCCCGCTGCCGGTGGTGAACGGCGAGCGGTCGCGTTTCCGGCAGGTGTTTCAGAATTTGATCGACAACGCGATCAAGTACATGGGGGACGGAGCGGCCAGGGAGATTCACGTCGGGTGCGCGGTGCGGGCAACGGAGGCGGAGTTTTACGTGCGTGACACCGGGCTGGGGATCGACGCGGAGGACGTGGGGAAGGTGTTTTGCATTTTTCGGCGTGGAAGGAACTCGGCGTCGCGGAACGTGCCGGGGAAAGGGGTCGGCCTCTCGTGCGTCAAGAGCATCATCGAGACCTACGGCGGAAGCATCTGGGTCCAAAGCGAGCCGGGCCGCGGAAGCACCTTCCGCTTCACGATCAGCGGCCAGTTCCTGGCGGAGTCGGGGGAACTCTCGAAAGCGAGAAGCGTGGCATGAGCGTCAAGACGGGAATCCCAAGCGGTCGGATGGAGGAGATCACCATTCTGTTGGTGGACGACGACGCCGATTGCCGGATGCTGATCCATGACGCGATCGGCCAGTGCAAGGTGAGCAACCGCGTCTATGAGGTATCCAACGGGCAGGAGGCATTGGATTTCCTGCATCGGCGGGGCAAATGGGGGCGGGCGCCGCGGCCGGGTTTGATCTATCTGGATATCGAGATGCCCGGCCTCAACGGGCAGTCGGTGCTGAAGGCGATCAAGGCGAATCCGGATTTGCGGGATATTCCGGTGGTCATGATGACGGGCGTGAGCGACGAGCGGCAGATGCAGATGGCGGCCAAGGCCGGGGCGAACAGCTACACGATTAAGCCGGCGAATGCGGAGCAATTCCTTAAAACCGTGCTGACGAGCACGAATTATTGGCTGACGATCCATCAGTATCCGGGCCATCACATTCCGCCGGATCAGTGCCGGCGATAAATGGCGGCGGGAGTTCACATTGCGGCCAAAGCGGCCGATAAGACGGGCTGAACAGCGGGAGAAGGCCCAGGCATGGAACGGCTCAAATTGCTCATCGTGGAAGACGATGCGGATCAGCGGCAACTGATCGGCGAGACGCTGGAGGAGCATTTCGGCGCCGGGACCGTACAGACGGTTGAAAGCGGCGCGGCGGCGCTGAAACTGGACCTGAGTGCGTTCGACCTGATTCTGACGGATTTCAACCTGCCCGGCGTGACCGGCATGGAGTTGCTGCAAGAAATCCGCCAAGCCTGCGCCACCCCGGTCATCATGGTCACCGGCGAAAACGTCGGCCGCCTTGCCGCCGAGGCCATCCGCAAAGGCGCCATGGATTACATCGTGAAGTTCGGTGATTACCTGCTCACCATCCCGCTGGTGGTGGAAAAGAATCTGACCGTTGCCAAGCTGTACAAGGAAAACGAGAAACTCCGCGCCGAGCTGCAACATAAGAACGCGCAACTGGAAGAATCGCTGAAGATGGTGGAGGAGCTTGCCGCGACGGATGCGCTGACCGGGTTGTACAACCGGCGGCATTTCAACCGGGTGCTGGATCAGATGTTCGCCGAGAGCGAACGCATGGACAGCGATCTGGCGTGCGTGATGATCGACCTGGACGGATACAAGCAGTTGAACGACACGAAGGGACACGCGGTGGGGGACCAGCTTTTGGCGGTGGCGGGGAAAGTGATATCGGCGAACATGCGTCGGATGGACGTGGCGGCGCGATATGGGGGAGACGAGTTCGTGCTGCTCTTGCCGCACGCCTCGGCGCAGGAAGCGGCGCAGGTCACGCAGCGCATCCGGGATGAGTTCGGACAAGGCTCGGCGATCCTGCTGCGGCAGAACGAGGGAGTGTCGATGTCGGCGGGAATCGCCTCGAGAAAGAACAACGACCCGCCGGGAGCGGAGCAATTGCTCGGCCTGTCGGATGCGGCACTCTATCAGGCCAAGGGCGGCGGACGCAATCGGGTCGTCATCCACGCGCCGACGGCGCTGCTACATGGCCATCGCTAATTCGGGCAGGGAATCGGCCTGCGGATCGATGGCCAGCAAGTCCTGGGGACAGAAGGTCACGCGGTTTCGGCTGGTATGCACGAGGTTCTCGTTCCGCAACTGGATCAGGCATAAAGTAACGGTTTCGCGTGCGGCGCCGACGGCCTGAGCGAGTTGGGCATGGGTGATTCGCAGTTCGACGCCGCCCGGCACCAATCGCGCCGCCGGGGAATTGCGGAATCGCAACAGGGTCCGGATCACCCGGAGCCGGCAATCCTGGAACGCAAAACTGCTCCTCTCGGACCAGGCGTCAAAGAGATGCCGGGCCATGGATTCGACGAACTGCATCGTCAAATCGCCGCGGGCCAGCAGCGCCTGGCGCAAGCGGTCGGCGGGAATGGCGCGCAGCACGGTGTTGCCGACCGACATGGTGAGCTTGTCGTAGACCGGCATCTTTCCGAGCGCCGAGAACCCGAAGCACTCATCCGCTCCAAGGATGGTCAGCAGTCTCAGCCCGTCCCCCGGCACCGACTGAAACACGCGAACCTGACCGGAGTCGATAATGAAGAAATTGATGGCTGGATCGCTCGGCCGAAAAATCACCTGTTTATCGGCAAAACTCAACTGGCTGGCTCCGAGACTGCTTTCCCGCAGGAAATGTGTGATCGTGCTCGCTATTTCCACTGGCTCGCTCACGGTATCCCTCGCTTTCAGGCTTCCATTGAAGCCGGAAATATGTGTGTCGGCTTCCTTCGACTACGCTAGTAGTATGAGATCGGAATTACGGTCGCGGCGCCGACGCAACATAAGCGGCGTATAAGAGGGTAGAGATCAGGTAGAAGAACTACCCGATGCGCCGCGAGGCGAGGCAGCGGGAGAGTCGGACAGAACATTGCGCAGATAACTCGTGAGATTGATCTTTCGATTGGCGATTTGAAGCTTGCGCCGGATGTTTCGCCGATGCGCCGAGATGGTTTCCGGCGAAAGGTGCTCCAGTTCCGCGATCTCCTTTACCCCCAGTCCACGTTTAATGAAGCTGCAAACGCGAAGCTCCGCCGGCGTGAGGTTCCTCACGGCGTGGGCCATCTCGTCGATGAACGGGGAAATAATCTCCTGGAGGCATTTTTCGATCTGGTCGATGGCGCGCTGCTGCTGGCGCGTGGCGCCTTCCTTGAGGGATTGGAGAAGGGGAAGAATGACTTCCCCGACGTTCTTGTTGACCCGCTGCCCGATCTTGTCCCGCTCCGCCTCAATGTTCGCCAGAATTTCTTGCAGCGCGATGTTTTTTGCTTCCAGGGATCGATTGGCCTCTTCCAAGGCGACTTTCGCCAGTTGGTGTTCGGTGACGTCGTGAAGGAAACCGATCGACCGGCGGGGGCGGCCGGCATCGTCCGAAATGATTTCGCCCTCGCCATGAATGAAACGCACCTGGCCATCGGGGCGGATGATTCGATAGTCCATATGGAAGCTTCCGAGCCTGCCCATGGCCTCATTCACCACCTCAATGAGGTTCGCCCGGTCGTCGGGGTGGACCAGTTCCACGAATTCCGGGAAACGAGATATCCGGTTTTGCGGCTCCAGGCCAAGGATCCGGTAGAGTTCGTCCGACCAGGTGAGAACATCGGTTGCCAGGTCGCGGTCCCAGTGCGCCAGCCGGGAGATCCGCTCGGCATGCCGCAGGATACGTCGGCTTTCCTCCAGGGCTTCGGTGGCAGTTTGCCGCTGGACGCCTGTTCGAAAGACGACGATGAGGCCATGCGCCAAATCATTTGCCAACTCGTTCAGGACTTCGATCTCCTTCGGACCGAACGCATCGACCTCCTTGCCATACATGGCCAGAACGCCGAAAGTGCGCCCGTCGCCGCTGAGCGGTAAAGCGATGGCGGATTCGTACCTTTCTCGCACGATCTCATTGCGCCAGGGATCGAAGGCGGGGTCGTTTGGGATGTTGCGCGCCAGGCAGTGCTTTCCGGTCCGGACCGCAATTCCTACCGGGCCGCGCCCGTGCGGTTCGTCCTTCCAGGTGATGTTGGCGCTTTCGAGGTATCCCGCGTCGAATCCCGCGTGCGCCACCGGCCGCACTATTTTTTGCTCGTCGGACTCGGCAAATCCGACCCACGCCATCGCATAGCCGCCCACTTCCACGGCGGTATGGCAGACTTGGTTCAACCAGGCAACGACGTCCGAAGCAATGGTCAGCGCCTTATTGGCGGCACTGACGACGCGGAGCGCCCGGTGGACGCGTCGCAGCTCGGCTTCCCAAGGCTCTGGCTTGGAGCGTTCGGACTCCGGTAAGCTCATGCGGTCTTCCGGTTTGAAACCGTAAACTACATTTGCCAACGAACGTTGTCAACAATTTTGCGTAGAACACCGAGGTTTGGAGTTTTGACAAGGATTTTTCTTGCCTCGCAGCCGCCTCAAACGCCGCAATCTGGAAGGTCGCCTTCACGTTAGTCCCTCAGGATGTTGGTAAACGTTTCTTGCTACCCGGATTTCGGATTTCGGGATTCAGACTTCTCCCTTCTCTTGCCGTTTTCCGAATCCCCGCTTACCCTTCTCGCTCCTATGGTGGACGAATCGATCCGCAAGCAGCTCGTTCCAGGCGCCAAGGTGAAAGTGGTTCAGCAGATCGCCGCCCGCGATTACTCCTGGTCCAGCGAAGTTTCCGGGACCATCGTTGAATTCGAGCAGAAAGAGACGGGAAGCTGGTTCGCCCACAGCAAGAACGACAAGCTGTGGCTCGATCGGCTGACGCTTGTCAAATCCGACGGCGAAATCACCACGCTGAACCTCGATGAGTTCAGTGACGTGAAGGTCGAGCGCTCGCGCGGCGCTGGGGCCGCGGCTAAAAAGTGACTGATGACGACTCATGCCATGTTTCCCCGCCAAGTGACGATTCTGGGGGTCGGCCTGCTCGGTGGTTCGATCGGGCTGGCGCTGCGCTCGGCGGCGCCGGGATGCCGGATCGTCGGATATGGCCACCGCCGCCAGTCGCTGGACAAGGCCCGCGAAATCGGCGCGGTGGATGCGGTCGAACTGGACCCCGCCGCCGCCGTCGCCGGGTCTGATCTAATTGTCCTCTGCACTCCGGTGGCGACGTTCGAGCAACTTCTTGGCCAAATCGCGCCGGCGCTGACGCTGGGCGCCCTGGTGACCGACGTAGGAAGCACCAAACGTTCGGTGGTTCGATCGGCCGAATCACGTCTTCCCCAAGTCGTGGAATTCGTCGGCAGCCATCCGATCGCCGGCAGCGAGAAACGCGGCGTTGACTTTTCGCGCGCCGATCTCCTTTCCAATCAATTGTGCATCGTGACCCCCACCGCCAAAACCTCCCAGCCGGCGCTTCAGCGCATCGAGCAATTCTGGGGAATGATCGGGATGCGCACCGTGCGCCTCAGCCCGCGTGACCACGACCGCCTGCTGGCGGACGTAAGCCATCTGCCGCATCTGCTGGCCGCCGCCCTGGTGGCCATGCAGCAGGATGCCGCCCTGGACCTTTGCGGCAAAGGATTTTTGGATGCGACCCGCATCGCCGGCGGCGACGGCGGACTCTGGCGCGACATCCTTCTGGACAACGCCGACAACCTGAAGGCCGGCCTGCGCCGCCTGCGATCTCAGCTATCCGCCGTCGAAAGGATGTTGAACGCCAAATCCGGCGACGCCCTTCGCGATTGGCTCAACGCCGCCGCCCAGCGCCGCCAAAAGCTGCTGGAACAAAAGCTGCGGGAGATCAATCCGGACTGAGGGGAATGCCGAATGCCGATTGCCAAATACCGAATGGAAGAGGGGAGTACTGCAATTGGAGATTCCCGTATTTCATTCGGCATTTGGCAATCGGCATTCGGCATTCTCTTCTCACGGCAACAACCCCGGCGGCAATCCCAAATCCCCCATCGTCTTCTGCATTTCCGCCTTCATCATCTCCGCCGCCTTCGCCTGGGCGGACTGCACGGCCGAGACGATCATCGCTTCCAACATCTCCGTATCGTTCACGTCGATCTTTTGCCGGTCGATGCTCAGCTTCACCAACTCTAACTTGCCGTTGACGGTGGCCTCCACCATGCCGGCCCCGGCGTCGGCACTGATTTGCTTGCGGGCCAACTCCTCCTGCATTGCGGCTATCTTCTCCTTCATCTGCCGGGCGCCCTTGAGCAATTCCCCCAGATTTCCCAGATTCTTCAGCGCGTCGAACATATCTTCATTCCACTCTGGCAAGTCGTCCGCCGAATTCCTGCAATACGAATTCCACGATCGGGCCGGCCTCCGCATTGGCGTCCGGCGGCTTAGGAGCCGGCGGCTGCGGCTCATCGTCGATTTCAAATCTCACGCCCGTCGGCCGGCCGAGGACCTCGCTCAGCGCGCGGGCAATCTGGTCCCGCTTGCCGTTGGCGGACCACTGTTTAATGAAACTTTCTGAATGCCGCGGGATGCCAATGGTCGCAATCCCCTCCTCGATGCCCCGCAGTTTCCCCGCGCCCAGCACGCCCGCAACCGCCGGCGCTTGAGTCTCCAGCCTCGTCAAAAAATCAGCCCAGAAATTCGGAGAAGCCGCATCGGCGACCGGAGGGCTAACGTCGATCGCCTCTACCTTCTCGGCAATTCCCGATGGTTCAGGCTTTTTTTTTTCTGCCGGCCCGGCCGCCGGGCCGCCCTGGGCCAGCATTGAGCCGATGGACGAGAACTGTTCGGCCAGCGCGATCCGCACCAGCGTCGCATCGAGCATCGCCCGTCCGGTTTGGCTCTGCCGCATGTTTCGCCGCAATTCTTCCAGAATCGCGATGTCCTGCGCCAGCGTCGCCGCGTCGAACCTGCCGGCCTGACCGGCCAGATCGCTTTCACCCAGGCCGGGAACGTCCAGCAATCCGCTCTCCTTGCCGCAGGTCAACACGATCAGCAGGCTCCGCAAGTGGTCCGACAACGCGGCAATCAACCCGTCGGGCGAAAGCCCCGCCGCGATCAGACTGTCCGCTCCCTCCAGCACCTGTTTTACGTCTCCCCCGCCCACCGATTCCACCAACTCGAAAACCAGCTGCGCCCGCGGCAATCCCAGCATCTCCTCCACGTCCTTGGCGCTCAGCTTCTTCTGGCCATGGCTCAGCAGCCGATCCAATAGCGACAACGCATCCCTCATCGATCCCGCCCCGGCCTTGGCCACCAGAGCCAACGCATCCTCCTCGGCCGAAATCTTCTCCTCTTTGCAAATCCCCTTCAGATGCGCCGCGATCTCCTTGGACGAAATGTTGCGGAAATCATACCGCTGGCAACGCGATAGAATCGTCGGCAGCACCTTCTCCGGCTCCGTCGTCGCCAGGATGAATTTCACGTGGCTCGGCGGCTCCTCCAGCGTCTTCAGCAGCGCGTTGAACGCCGACTTACTGAGCATGTGAACTTCGTCGATGATGTAAACCTTGAACCGGCTCCGCGCCGGGCGGTACTGCGAGTTCTCGATGATCTCCCGCACGTTGTCCACGCCGGTGTTGCTGGCCGCGTCGATCTCGATCACGTCGATGTCGTCCCCCCGGGCGATCGCCTGGCACGAATCGCATTTCCCGCAGGGATCGGGCGTCGGCCCCTCGGCCTTCTGGCAATTCAGCGCCTTGGCAAGAATCCTCGCCGTGCTGGTCTTGCCCGTCCCGCGCGTGCCGCAGAAGAGATACGCATGCGCGATCCGCCCGGTTTCGATCGCCCGCTTCAGCGTCTTGGCGATCTGCTCCTGACCGACCAGCTCGTCGAAATTCGCCGAGCGATATTTTCGCGCCAGCACCGTGTAGGACATAGGAGCGAAGCAGTGTAGCAATGCCCGGCGCCGATTGCCAAATGCAAAATCCCGTCTCGGAGTTCTTCCTCGGCCCGGATATAACGATGCCATGTCCCAAACTCGCACCGGATCGTTTCCCATCGGATTTCGCCGGGGATGGAGCGAATGGCAGAAGGACCTGCCAAGGCTGATTTCATTCGCCAAGAGCAACGGATTCCAATGCATTGACATGGGCGATCTGCCGGCCGATCAGATCAGGCCCATTCTGGCCGCCGGGCTGGGCGTGGGATCGGTGGACCTGAAGCAGCCGTGGTCGGCCCTGGCCTCGGCGGATGCGGGCAAACGCAAAAACGCCGTCGCCATCGCCGCGGAACACGTCAAATCCGTCGCCGCCCTCGGCGTCCGGAATTTCTTCACGGTTGTTTTTCCGGACGATGATGCGCGCGACCGCCGCGAGAGCTTCCGGTTTGCGGTGGAGGGATACGCCATGCTCGCCCAGGCCATCGCCCCCAGCGGCGCTCGCATCGTGATCGAGGGTTATCCCGGCAGCTACCCCTATTTCCCCGCCTTCTGCTGCACCCCCGAAAGTCTCCGCATCTTCTTCAAGGAAACCGCCGCCGATTGCCTGGCCATCAATTTCGATCCGTCGCATCTGATCCGCATGGGAATCGATCCCATCCGATTCCTCGGCGAATTCGCCGGCCGCATCGGCCACGTGCATGCCAAGGACACCGAGATCATTGCCGAGCAGCTCTACGAGTTCGGCAATCTCCAGCCGGCCACGCAGGCCGATCCCATTCCCTTCGGCGGACATTGCTGGCGCTATTGCATTCCCGGCCGCGGCCAGGCCCCTTGGGCCAAGATGCTGGCCATGCTGAAGGACGCCGGTTATCGCGGCTTCGTCAGCATCGAATTAGAGGACGCAAATTTCAACGGCACCGAGCCCGGCGAAAAACGCGGATTGCTCGCCAGCCGGGATTTTTTGATGAATTTGTGAGCAGGGAACGCCCACGGCGCCGCCGTGGGGATTCTTTCGCGCGATGGAGCTCGATCTCCCGTCGGAAACGCCGCACAAGTGCGGCCGCTAAACAGAATGCGATTACCCCCGCTGATGCCTCACACCCCCACACCCTCCGGTATCTCCGCATTATGGCTCACGCTCTGCACGTCGTCGTTGTCTTCCAGAACTTCGATCAGCTTCAGCAGTTTGTGAGCCCGGTCGGCGTCGATGGGAATCGTCGTCGTTGGAACGTTGGTGATCTCCGAAGCCTCGATGGGAACGTTGGCGGCGGATATGGCGTCCCGGACGTGCAGAAAATTGGCCGGGGACGTGATCACTTCAATCACTTCTCCTTCGTTCTTCACGTCGTCGGCGCCTGCTTCCAGGCCCAGTTCCAACAGCTTGTCTTCAATCTCGGGCGAGGATTTCACGGTCACGATCCCCTGCTTGAGGAACTGAAACCCCACGGCCCCGGTCGCGGCGAGGTGGCCGCCGTGCTTTTCGAGGATGCTGCGCAGCTCCGGCGCCGTGCGGGAGCGGTTGTTGGTCAACACGTCGATCATCATGGCCACGCCGCCGGGGGCGTAGGCTTCGTAAACCACGGCTTCGTAGTTTTCGCCCCCCAGTTCCCCTGTCCCCTTCATGATCGCTTTTTCGATCGTGTCCTTAGGCATGTTGGCGCCCTTGGCCTCGTCGATGGTATATCTCAGCGTGAGATTATCGCGCGGGTCGCCGCCGTTTTTGGCCGCGATGATGATCTTGCGGGCGATCTTGCTCCAGATCTTCCCGCGCTTGGCGTCCGTCGCTCCCTTGGCCCGCTTGATCTTTGCCCAGTGACTGTGTCCTGACATGGCTTGCCTATGGTATGACCTTGTTCAGGGGATAGGTGATGATTCCCGTGGCCCCGGCGCGCTTGAGGCGCGGGATCAGTTCCCGTTCCTGGCGCTCTTCCAGGATAACCTCCACGGCCACCCATGCCGAATCCGCCAGCCGGCTGACGGTCGGGCTTTTCTCCGCCGGCAGAAACGAGACGATCTCGGCCAGGCGATCTTCGGGAACGTTCATTTTCAACCCGACCTTCGCCCTGGCCTCGATGGCGCCTCTCAGGAGCATGGCGACGTTCTCGATTTTTTCGCGCTTCCACGGCTCGTTCCACGCGGCGGCGTTGGCGACGAAGCGGGTGGTGCTGGTCAGGAGGGTATCGACGACGCGAAGATTGTTGGCGCGCAGCGACGAGCCGGTCTCCGTGCATTCGACGATCGCGTCCAGCAGCCGGGCCTTGATCTCCGTGGTGCCCCAGGAGAACTCCACGGTGACGTTCACTTTTTTGGCGGCGAAATACTTGCGCGTGGTCTGGACGAGTTCCGTAGCGACGATTTTCCCGTCGAGGTCTTCCGGGCGGCGCACGGGGCTTTCGTCGGGCACGGCCAGCACCCATCGGATCGGGTTGCTGCTGGCGCGCGAGTAGCACAGCTCGCAGATTTCGATCACGTCTTTTTCATTGCCGTTTTCCACGATCCAGTCGTACCCGGTCAGACCGCAATCGACGATGCCGTCGGCCACGTACCGGCTGATTTCCTGGGCGCGGAACAGGACCGCCGACATCTTTTCATCGTCGATGCGGGGGAAAACGCTGCGTTCGGCGATGTTGATTCGGTAACCGGCGCGGCCAAACAGCTCGATCGTCGATTGCTGAAGGCTTCCGCTGGGAAGGCCAAGGCGCAGGGTATCGGCGGGCAGGCGGTCGGTCATGGTTTGGCCCTTTTTCTCGATCCATCGGAGAGGGCGGCCTTGCGGAGCAAGACGTAAAAATCGTAAATCTCTTCGCCCTTGACGTGGTTTTCCACGAATTTCTGGGCGTCCTGGATGGAGGTCTCCTCGTCGAAGACCTCTTGTTCGCGCAAATAGGCCAGCATCTCCAGGTCGATGGGAAACGCGTTGCCCTCGAACGCCATGAGCATGATGAACGCCTCGACGAACGGCTGCATGCCGGGCAATTCGCGCAGGAACTGCCGGGCGTCGCGCTTGCTGACGGTCTTGAGCCGGTCCAGGCTCATCGTGTGCTCGCGCTCGAAAATGGAGTTGAGCGATTGGGTAATCATGGCCACGCGCTCCTCGATCGCCGGATAGCGCACTCCCAGCATCTCCTGGATTTCCAGGTCCGTCGCCACGCGGAGCTCGTTGAGATCGACGAATTCCCTGCCGATGGCCCTGGCGGCATCCTCGGCGCGGTTGTCGGAGACGTCGTAGGTCATGGCGGCGCGCACCAGCGCGTCCAGCGGCTCGATCGGCTGGCGCGGCTCGGGCTTGCCGTCGCGCAACAGGCGCTTGTGCAGTTGCCTCAATCCCTCGGAATATTTGGCGGCGTTTTTCATGCGGGCTCTTGTCGCTTTTCTTTCAGCGAGCGGAGGCGGTCCAGCTCGGCGTTTTCCTCGGAAACTTTCCGGAGCGTTTCCAGAAGCTCCAGTTCCTTCGCCAAATCCTCGTCCAGATGGAACTTCAGGAACGGCGCCACGCGCAGCGTCATTTCCTTCGTCAGCCGCGTCCGCATCAGCCCTGCCGCGTGACGCAAGGCGTTCAAAGCGGCCGTCTTCTGCCCCTCGGTGCCCATGACCGTCACGAACACCTCCGCCTGCGAAAGATCGGGGCTGACCTTGACCCGCGTGATGCTCGGCAGGCCCGTCAGCCGCGGATCGTTCAACTCGCGCAGCATGATCAGCGCCAACTCCTGCTGGATCGTGCTGGCGACGCGTTCGGTTCGACGGGACATCGGCTTTGGCTCGCTAAAACAATTCGATCCGATAATCCAGGAGCGACACCTGCGGCGCCGCCCGGATGAAATCCACCAGCTTGCTCAACGCGCCCTCGATGTATCGCCCGTCGTTGCCGACCATGGCAATCCCCAGGATCGAGCGGCGATGCTCGTCCAGCGCCCCAACCTCGGCGATGGAGACGTTGTGCGCGTGCGCGATCCGGTCCTTGATGCTCTTGATCACCCGCCGTTTGTCCTTGAGGCTCATGGCGTCGATGACGGTCAACTCGATTTGCAGCGCGCCGATGGTCACGGTCGTCTAAAGGGTCCGCTGGAACGTTTCGCGGACGTACGCCTCCAGTATGTCGCCGATTTTGATGTCGTCGTACCCGGCGATCTTGATCCCGCACTCGAATCCGCTCTTGACCTCCTTGACGTCGTCCTTCACGCGCTTGAGCGATTCCAGGCTCAGGTCCTCGACGATCACCACGCCGTCGCGGGTCAGGCGGATTTTGCTTCCCCGCTGGATGTGGCCGTCGGTGACGAAGCAGCCGGCGACGTTGCCGATCCGCGAAACCTTGTAGACCTTGCGGATTTCCGCGTGTCCGTGCAGCTTCTCGCGGATTTCCGGCTCCAGGAGTCCGGA
This sequence comes from Tepidisphaeraceae bacterium, assembly GCA_050011595.1. Lineage (GTDB taxonomy): Bacteria > Planctomycetota > Phycisphaerae > Tepidisphaerales > Tepidisphaeraceae > PALSA-1353. Next base: position 5,681 of record JBEKIV010000055.1, on the reverse strand, counting down.
GAGCGCCTTTTTCAGATCGTCCAGAATGTCGTAGATGACGCGATACAGGCGGATTTCGACGCGGCGTTGCTCGGCCATCTGCCTGGCCGCCTCGTCGGGAACGACCTGGAACCCGATGATGACCGCGTTGGACGCGTCCGCCAGCTCCACGTCGCTTTCGTTGATCCCGCCCACGGCGCCGTGGATCACCCGCACGCGAACCTCGTCGGTGTTGGATTCGGTGACGGTCTTGGCCAGCGTTTCGATCGAGCCTTGCACGTCGCCCTTGATGATCAGGTTGATCGTTTTGACGTCTTCGGCCTTCATGGAATCGAACAGGGTGTCGAGGGTGACGCGGTTGGCGCCGCCGAGATCGGTTTGGCGCTCCCGCGCCTGTCGTTCCTCGGCGATGGCGCGGGCGCGCTCGTTGTCGTCCAGCGCGTAGAATTTGTCGCCGGCCGAGGGCAACCGGCTCAGCCCGCTGACGATGACCGGGGTGCTGGGGCCGGCCTCGCGGATCATTTCGCCCCGGTCGTTCACCAGGCTGCGAATTCGTCCGAAGCCCGGCCCCGCCAGGCCGATGTCGCCCACCTTCAGCGTTCCATTCTGCACCAGGACCGTCGCCACCGGGCCGAGGCCTTCGTCCATCCGGCTTTCGATCACGCTACCGCGCGCCGGGGAGGTCGGATCGGCCTTCAACTCCATGATCTCGCTTTGCAGGTCCAGGAGCTCGATCAACTGGGGGACGCCCTCCCCGGTCGTCGCGCTGGTGCGGACCACTTCCGTTTCACCGCCGTACTCGATCGGGTTAAGCCCCTCCTTGGCAAGCTGGCCGAGAACCATGTCGGGATTGGCGTCGGCGCGGTCCATCTTGTTCAGCGCCACGACGATCGGAACCCCGGCGGCCCGGGCGTGGTTGATGGATTCGACGGTTTGCGGCTGAACGCCCTCGGCAGCGGAGACGACCAGGACCACCACGTCCGTCATGTTCGCGCCGCGGGCGCGCATGGCGGTGAAGGCCTGGTGTCCGGGCGTGTCGATGAACGTCACGCGCTTCTCGCCCAACTGCACCATCCACGCCGCCGTGTGCTGCGTGATCCCGCCCGCTTCCCCCGCCGCCACGTTCGCGTTGCGAATCTTGTCCAGCAACGACGTCTTGCCGTGATCGACGTGGCCGAGGATCGTCACCACCGGCGGCCGCGGCAGCTGCTTGGCCGGGTCCACCTCGCGGGCTTCGATTTCGCTCAGCAGCATCTCTTCCAAGGTGGCCTGCTTGGCGATTCTCAGCTCGATGCCGAATTCCATCGCCATGGTCTGGGCCACGTCGTGGTCCAGGGTCTGGTTGATCGCGGCGTTGACGCCGCTCTTCATCAGCCGGGATTGAACCTCGTTGGTCTTCACGCCCAGGGCCGCCGAGAGGGATCGGACGGTGATCGGTTCCTCGACCGTGACCGGTTCGCCGCGCTGGGTGATGGGCTTGGCGACGGCGTGCGTGCCGCGCCTTTCGATCTGGCGAAGATGCGTATCGAAGACGTTTCGGGAACTGGCGGCGGCGTTGAGGGCGTCGCGGCGCGCGATCAGGTCGGCGTCGGTGAATTCCTTGAGCTTCTCCATGGCCTCGCCACGACGGCCATCCACGCCCCTGCGCCGGCTGGAGAGACTGCCGCCCTTCTTGCCCGCGGCTTTCTTTTTCGTTTCTTCCTCGTCCTCGTCGGCGGTCTTGACGCCGCGGCCGGCGCGGGGGCCGGCGGGCGTGACTCCGGTGGTTTCCGTCGGCCGCGGCGGACGCGGGGCACGCTGCTCCACCGCTTCCTGTTTTTCGATGCGAACGACGCGCGGGCCTTGAATCTTGGCCGGCTCGAGGGAAATCAACTGCGGGGCCTGCACGACGGGCTTGCGCACCTCCGGCGGCTGCTGGGCGGCCGCCCGGCTGGCGAGCGTGACCGTCGGCCGGGGCGGACGAACGTGCTCGGCGCCGGTCGGCGCCGGCGGCGCGGCGGCCGCGGGCTTGGCCGCGGCAGGCGCCGCCGCAGGCGGCGCTGGCGGGACGATTGGGGCGGGGGGCGGCGGCTCCACCGCGGGCTCGGCTGCCGGCCGAGCCGGCGCCGCCGGCGCTCGAACTCGCGCCGGATGCTTTTTCGCCGGGGCTGGCGGCTCCGCCACCGAGGCGGACGCGGGCGGGGGAGATTCGGGCAGGACCGGCGCCTCGTGCTTCAATTCGATTAAGACCGAACCCTGCGCCCCTTCCGCCGCGGGCGCCCCCGGCTCCGCGGGGGCCGCAGCCTCCTTTTTCTTCTTGCTTCGAACCGTCTTGGGCTTCGTGGCAACCTCGACGTGCGGCGCCGTCTCCACCGCCGTGCCACCCCCGGCGCCGCTGAACCAATCGCGCACCGACTCCGCCAAACCCAGCGGCAAGGTGCTCATGTGATTGGGCGCCTTCTCGCCAAGACCCTCATCCTTCAATTTCTGAAGAATGAGCTTGCTCTCGATGCCAAGCTCCTTGGCCAGCAAATTGACTCGAATACCCTTTGCCAAAACAACTCTCCAAAAAACAGATTAACTAAAATCATAACTTGCCGGCATCATCCGACGGCGGCGTGTCCAGACCTTCGGCCAGGGCGGCGGTGCCGGCTTCGTCTTGGTCCGACGGCTTGGCCTTTGCCTCCGGGCCCGATGATTCGGGAAGGCCGCCGATGGCCTGCTCCTCCACGCTCAAGTCCTCCCCCTTCGACAGGGCGGATTCCTGGTGAACGACGACCTCCGCGGCGGCGCCGGGGACGGCCTCCATGGCGCCGGGAAGTTTGCCGCCCGCCTCCGACTCCGCCGGCGAATCGCCCAGCGCCAGCAACGCCGCCTTGTCGGCGGCGACGGCGGCGGCCTCCTTGGCCTTGGCCGAGGCGTCGGCGATCTTCTTGGCCTCCTGCTCCACGGCGACGATCTTCGCCTCCGCCGCGCATCGTTCCACCACCTTTTGCGCCGTCTCTTCATTCAGCCCAAGCTCTTCCATCAGCGGCCCGGTCCCCACTTCCTCCAGATCGCGAACGTCGATCAGGCCGAGCACGATCACCTTGTCGATCATCTCCTTGGTGATCCCCTCGATGCTCTTCAGCGTTTCATCCAGCCGCTTCACACCCTTCTGGAATTCCGTGGGGGTGAGAATGTCGATGTCCCAGCCCGTCAGCCGCGCCGCCAGCCGCACGTTCTGTCCACGCTTGCCGATCGCCAGCGAAAGCTGGTCTTCATTCACCACCACCGTGGCGCGGCCCAACTCGAAACAGAGCGCCACCTCCGCCACCTCCGCCGGCTTCAGCGCGTTGCTGATCAGCACCTGGCTCGATTCGTTCCAGCGCACGATGTCGATCTTCTCGCCGCCCAACTCATCGACGATGTTCTTGATCCGGCTGCCGCGGACGCCCACGCAAGCGCCCACCGCATCCACCTTGCTGTCGATTGAACTGACCGCGATCTTCGTCCGATGCCCGGGTTCCCTGGCCAAGGCCTTGATCTCGATCGTTCGCTCCCCCACCTCCGGCACTTCACGCTCGAACAATCGGCGGATGAGTTCCGGGTGGCTGCGGCTCAGGATGATCTTCACAGAACTGGGCGTGTCGCGCACTTCCAGAATCAGCGCCTGCACGCGCTCGGCCACCTCGTGCGCCTCGCCGGGGATCTGCTCGCTCCGCGGCATGATCCCCTCGATGCTCCGCAGCAGCGTCACGATCATCGTGTCTTTCTCGAACCGCGCGACCGTTCCCGTGATGATCGTCCCCACCCGGTCCTTGTACTCCTCGTAGATGCTGCCCCGCTCGTCCTGGCGGATCAACTGGATCATCACCTGCTTGACCGTCTGCGCACCGATTCGCCCGACCACCGACAGCGGAACCTCCACGCCCTGGCGCTGCGCCGAGATTTGCCCCGATTGCCGGTCCAGCTTCACCGTGAATTCGCTCGTGTCCTCCGTGTTGAACTGCTTTCGCAATCCCGAGGCCACCGCCTGTTCGATGTCGTTGTAGATCTGGTCCCGCTCGATGTTCTTGTCACGAGCGATTCCATCAACGATTCGGATCAGTTCCTGCTGATTCATGGCATCTCACCAAACAAAAAATCCAACGCCCACAAAAAACCCAACAAAAAAGGCCAACCGAATTCGGCGGCCCGCAGCCTCGTGCGCGAGTGTCGCTGCCAAAGCGCCTCACCGGCTATCCGGCCCAAATCCGGACGGCCGGCGGCAACGCCGAAAACCTCCAACCGTGCATTTGCTCAAGCAAGTGCATGGGCCGGCTCGTTGGTGGAAGACGATGTCTCCAGACTCAGGTTCATCCCGGTCTCTCCGGGTTCAAAAAAATGAGCCCTCCGAAGATCGACGTACACCGTCGATTCGGCGCCGGCATGCAGGCCCATCCGGGCCTCCAGCCGGCCCACAATCTGCTCGTGCAATGCCGTGCTCATATACACGTCCATGTCGTTGCCCAGCGGTTCGATCACGTTCAGCCGAACCTTCATGCTCGACGCCGAGCCCGCCGTCGGACTCAGGTGCAAATGCTCGGGACGAATCCCCAGCACCACGTGCGCGCCGGCCCGCCCCGCCAAGCGATCCTTCACCGCCTGGGACAACTCGTCCAATCCAAGCGTAAACCCGTTCGGCGGGAAGGTCAACTCGCCGGCCATCACCTGCGCCCGATCGTGACCCCCGCCGTTACCCGACGCCGCCCCGCTTCCCGTCAATTTGCCTTCCTCGAACGTGATCCGCCCATTGGCATTGCGGATCGCCCCATCGAAAAAGTTCATTGGCGGCATACCGATGAAACCCGCCACAAATCGATTTACCGGACCATTATAGGTGTGCAGCGGCGAGTCGGACTGCTGAATCAGCCCGTCTTTCATCACCACGATCCGGTCCCCCAGCGTCATCGCCTCCTCCTGATCGTGCGTGACGTAAATGGTCGTCGTCCGCAGACGCTGATGAAGCCGCTTGAGCTCGGCTCGCGTCGTCACCCGGAGCTTGGCATCCAGATTGGACAACGGCTCATCGAACAAAAACGCCGCCGGCTCGCGGACGATCGCCCGCCCCACAGCCACGCGCTGTCGCTGTCCACCGGAAAGCTGCTTGGGCTTGCGGTCCAGCAGATGCTCGATTTCAAGGATTTTCGCCGCCTCGGAAACCCGCCGGTTGATCTCCGCTCGCCTCATCCCGCGAAGCTTCAGCGCGAAGGCCATGTTCTTGTAAACGGTCATGTGCGGATAAAGCGCGTAGTTCTGGAAAACCATCGCGATATCCCGGCTCTTGGGCGGAACGCCGTTCACAATCCGATCGCCGATCCGGATGATTCCCTCGGTGATTTCCTCCAGCCCGGCGATCATGCGAAGGGTGGTGGATTTCCCGCAGCCGGACGGACCGACCAGGACGATGAATTCGCGGTCGGCTATGCGAAGATCGACCGAATCGACCGCTTTGACGCCGCCGGGAAAGACTTTACTGACCTTTTCGAGATCGACGCGAGCCATAAATCCTCTGTCCACCGGGAACTGACGAACGATGCGGATTATACGGATTCGCGGGAATTGGTCAATTTCAGCGGAAAATGGAGGGTCGTTCAGTTGGAAATATTCCAGCTCTAAACCTCGAATTTGGATTAAGAACGAATGCCGATTCGCCGATGAAGCGAATGTGAGATTATTCACAAAACTGATTTACGATGATC
>JBEKIV010000054.1:0-18021 GCA_050011595.1 Tepidisphaeraceae bacterium | reverse complement strand
AGAATTTGAGGTAAACGAATAAGAGGCGGTCCTTCTCGTCTTCCTCCATGCGTTCATGAATGTCGTCGAGATACTGAATCCGATCTGCAAAGCTTGCCTTCGCAATATTGTCGAATCGATGTTCAAAATACTCAGACCTACATGTAAGAATGATCCGCACAAATCCATAATTGAGCAATTTGCTAATCATCTGTTCCAGAGCTTGCGCGAATTGGGGAAGATTAGGGTGCTCATTTATCGCGTCAATTATGATCGTCAACGGCGCTCCGCGCCGATGGCACAACCGATGCAGCGATTGAAGTTTCTCTTCGGTCGTCCAATCGCGCGGAATCACCAGGTCGAATAGCGATCGATTCAAATCGTCGAGTGGCGCGTTGCGAAGCTCTTTGCCCGTTAAGAATATGCAGGGCAGCTCAAGGCGAAGTAATGTCCGCGAGAGATCACATACGAAGTTGGTCTTTCCTTGGCCTGCTGCTGCCCGGAGGATAAATACACCGCCCCGAAGAGATTTGATCGTGTCATTAACGCGTGTAAGGGCACGTGAAACAGCGCTGGCGCCGTTTCCAATCGGATAAGCGATGTCGTCAACAAACTCTGCTTTGTCTTTTGAAACTAGGGCTGCAACGGAAGCGCGCCTGCCTTCTCGAAAAGGTCTTAGGTCGGCAAGTTTTCTGTCGCAAAACGCCGACAGTGCATCACACTCTGTAGGCAGATCAAATAGAGATGTCTCCTTCCGAATGCCCGGAGGCGTAACGTCAAACAACGGACGGTCCAATCGGACAAGCAGGCGGTTTAGAAAGCTCGTATCAATGACGGCAAAGTCTGCGGTCGCCTTCCGAAGAAACAGAAGTGGGTTGCAAAAGGCCCGTATCACGTCCTTTGCACTACCGCTCTCGACGAAAAGCGCGGGAATATACTTTCGCGAGTTTTGCTGGCTTTGTAACTCATTGCTCACCTGATCACGCAAAACTGAGGCAACTGGCTTGTGTTGCACAACGGTGGAGGCGGGGAGCCTAGTTCGCACTGCCGGAGGCAGGCGAGGAAGCATCTTTTCTGTGGTTATTTCCCCACCGGCTTGGGCATATTCGGAGGATTCCTTAAAAAGATGGGCAAGTACTTGCCGCGCTTTTTGCGAGTTACGGTTTGCCACCAAATTTCTTAGAGTGTTGGTCAAATCCGTAGCGTCTCGCGCTGTCGGATCGCCAAAGTCGAAGGATATGACGATGAACACCCTAAAGAATCTCCACAATTCGTTCTGCGAAATGGCTCGGCCGGCAACCTTGCCCAATACATTTTGAAACACACTAATGAGCTGACGTTTATTGGAGAAATGAAGTGCCTTTTGGATGAATGTCGCGGCGGATTTCGATTTGCGCGCCCAATCAAATAACTCTGGGAGTTGCTGGCGTACTTTTCCAATGTTCGATGCCTCGTCAAACGCAATGCCGATGGTATCGCGATCCGGATCAAACGTTGGTTTCGTAAACCAACGCCAGCACTGAGCTAAAGCATCCGCTAGATGTCTGTTACCTGTCGTGAACGACAGCCCATGTTTGACCTGAAGAGAAAGAGTTGTCTCTGCACTATCTGAGCCAATGACGATAACGTCATCCACTGGCCGACCACGATTCCGTTGCTGCAGCTCTACGGCGCCTACCGGCCCTTCGGGGAGTCCGCGAGCAACTTTGTCACTCAACATCTCAGCAATATAGTAAGCTGCTACAAGCAACTCGAAATAAGTCCCTCCGCCGCCGGTTGAAAACGGATTAACTGGAATATCCCGCCGACGTTTCACTTTTCCCATGTGTTTCGCTCTTCTTGGCACGACTTACTCCTCGGCTAAGCGGCTCCTCATCCCTCGCGATTCCATGCGGGAAACCAACTCCTTGCGATAGCCGGCGACGGCTTTCGCGCACCGGAATTGAAACCGGAAAATGTGCCCGTTGAGGCCAATTTGAGGGCAACGGGGCAGTCGACAATCGAGTATGTTTCACAAAGTGAGGCCGAGCAGTTCGTTACAAAACTGCTCGGCACGGAAACGGAGAGGGGGAGATTCGAACTCCCGAGACGGTTTAAGCCGCCTACAGCATTTCCAGTGCTGCTCCTTCAGCCACTCGGACACCTCTCCCGATGCGCTTGGCGTTATGCTCTTGGCATTGGCCAATGACGCAGTTTACATGACGGGCCGGAGCGTTTCCATGACAGCCTATCGGCTCTACGCCGCACCCAGCACTTTGCGTAAATCATCGAAGTAACTGGGATAGGTCTTGTTCACGCATTGGGCGTCCTTGATCAGGATGCCGGCGGATTTTGTGGCGGCCAGGGCAAAGCTCATGGCCATGCGGTGATCGTCGTAGGTGGCGATCTCGGCGGCGCGAAGTTTCATGGGGGGATCGATTTGCAAACTGTCGGCCTCGACGGAGACGGCCGCGCCGAGTTTGGTCAGTTCATTCTTCAGGGCGGCCAGGCGGTCGGTTTCCTTGACGCGGAGCGTTCCCAGTCCGTGGATTGTCGTGCGGCCGTTGGCGAAGAGGGCGGCGACGGCAAGGGTCTGCGCGGTGTCGGGCATGGGGGAGAGATCCACGTCGAGGCCGTTCAGTTCACTGGGGCCGGTGACGGTGATGGAATCGTTCTCGACGGCGACGGCGGTGCCCATGCGGCGAAGGACATCGGCGAAAGCGACGTCGCCTTGCAGGCTGTGGCGGCCAAGGCCGCGGACCGTCACTTTCGAGCCGGGATGGAGGGCGGCGGCGGCAAGGAAATAGGAGGCGTTGGTGGCGTCGGGCTCGACGACGTAAGCGCGGCCGGAATATCTCCACTGGGGGATGATGATGCGTTTGGGCTGGCCGGTGGCGGGGTCGCGGACCAGTTCGGGGATGGTGCCGAAGGCGTCCATCATCTGCATGGTCAGTGCGACGTAGGGCCAACTGGTCTGCGGCTCGATCAAATCGACGCGGACTTCGTGGCGGGCGTAAGGACTGACCATGAGGATGGCGGAGAGGAATTGGCTGGATTGGGCGGCGCCGGCGAGCAGCAGTCCGCCGGGCAATTGATCGGCATGGACCAGGATCGGGGGGAAGCCGGGTTGTTCGAGATAGCGGGTGCGGACGCCGAGGTGTCGGAGCATGTCGGACAGTTCTCCGATGGGGCGCTGGCGCATGCGGGGGACGCCGTCGAGGACATATTCGCCCCTGCCGAGGGCACAAAGGGCGGTGAGGAATCGGAGGGTGGTGCCGGAATTCCCGCAGAGGAGTTTGGCGGCCGGGAAGGGAATGGCGCCGGCCCGGCCGATCACGGCTACGGAGCGATTGGGCTGGTCAACGTCCAATTGGAAGCCGAGTTGCCGCAGCGCTTCGAGCATGACCTGGGTATCGTCGGCAAACAGGACGTTGGAGAGGGAGCTTGGCCCGGCGGCCAGTGCGGCCAGGACCAGGGCGCGATTGGTGATGCTCTTGGAGCCTGGTGGAGTGATCGTGGCGGCAAAGGGGCGGGTGACGGGGGGGATGGTTACGTCGCTCATATCGCGCGGCCAAGGTACGAGCGGGGAGTCTGAACTGCAAATAAAAAGAAGGCCCGCGGGGATGCCGCGGGCGTTTCTTTAGTGGAGGAGTTTTCCGGGGTTTTATTGCTGATGTTCCGGGACGCGGATATTCAGCCGCACGATCCGGCGATTGAGTCGCTGGATATTGATGCCCAGGAGTCGAGCGGCCGCCGCCTTGTTGAAATTCATCTTCTTCAGCGCCTTGGCGATGGTGCAGCGTTCGACGTCCTGTAGGCTGAGGTCTTCCGGGGTATCCAGACCCCCGGCGGCTTGCAGCCGTGGCGGCAAATCGTCGAGGGTGACTTGCGAGCCGGCGGCGATGACGTGCGCGTGTTCCATGACGTTGGCGAGTTCGCGGACGTTACCCGGCCAGCCGTATTCCTGCAGCAGGGTGATCGTCTGCGGAGCGAGATGTTTGACGGATTCTCCGTAGAGATCGGCCTGCGTTTTGAGAAAGTATTCGGCCAGCGGGATGATGTCGGCCTGCCGCTCGCGGAGCGGCGGGAGCTTCAGGACCACGACATTGAGCCGGAAGAACAGGTCTTGCCGGAAGGTGCCCTCGCGGACCATGCTGTCGAGTTGCTTGTTGGTGGCGGAGACCACGCGGATGTCCACCGGTCGAGCCCGAAAATCTCCGACGGGAACGACGCATTTTTCCTGAAGAACGCGCAGGAGCTTGGCCTGAAGATGGAGGCTGAGTTCACCGACTTCGTCGAGGAAGAGGGTTCCGCCATCGGCGGCGCGAATGAAGCCGAGCGCATCGCGGGTCGCGCCCGTGAAGGCTCCCTTGACATGGCCGAACAACTCGCTCTCGAACAGCGTGTCGCTGAGGGAGGAGCAATCGACCGGAATAAAGGGCTTTTGGGCGCGCGGTGAATTGTTGTGGATAAATCGCGCCAGCATCTCCTTGCCGCTGCCCGTTTCTCCCAGGATCATGACCGTGGAGCGACGAGGGGCAAGATCAAGCGCCGTTTGCCTCGCGGCCGACATGGAAGGTGAGTCGCCCACTAATGGCGAATTAATGAGCAATGATTGGATGCTGCTAGGGCCGCTGATTGTTTGTAATTCCATATGCATTTCCCACACCGGACCATACACAGAATAGCCCGGTTTTCACGGAATACAACATTGAAAATGCGAAACGGCTTTGCTCTATTCGATCAAATCGACCGAAAATGGTTAAAATAAATTTCCGCCTCGCCAGGCGATGCGGGCGGCGTAGGTTTCCAGGCTTGCCTATATGCGTAAGTCCATGGCTTGACTGAGATAAGCCTGATACCTGATGCAGATCGGGGCTATCACTTCGGTAGAAAACCGTTCAACCTGCTGCGGTGCACGGCCAATAAATTTTGCCGGGTCCAATAGCGTGTTGAGGTCAATTCCAGCAAAGGCAGGCTCGTGGGCCAGTCGCCGGAGCAAATCATTTGGTTGGCCAAGTTCCTTCACCTGCTTTGCCGCAGCCTGTGAGTGTCGGCGGATGATCTCATGGAGGGACTGCCGATCGCCGCCGGCACGAACGCCGGCCATCAGGATTTCTTCTGTTGCCATGAACGGAAGTTCAGACATAACAGAAGCTTGTATCGTTTTCGGATAGACGACCAAGCCACGCGCGACGTTGGTGGTAATCAAGAGGCAGCCATCGGTGGCCAGGAAAGCTTCGGGAATGCTGAGTCGCTTGTTGGCCGAATCGTCGAGGGTTCTTTCAAGCCATTGTTCCGCAGCGGTTTGTAGCGGAGAGGAGGCAAGACTGATGACGAACCTGGCCAGACCCGTTGCCCGTTCGCAGCGCATGGGATTTCGTTTGTAAGCCATTGCGCTGGAACCTACTTGCTCGTCCTCGAAAGGCTCTTCGATCTGCTTGAGGCCGGCCAGAAGGCGGATGTCGTTGCTGAATTTATGGACGCTGCCGGCGATGCCGGCAAGAGTGCATACAATCTGGGCATCTAATTTCCGCGGATACGTCTGGCCGGTTGCCAAAAAAACGCTCGAAAATCCGAATTTTTCGGTTATCAGACGGTCCAAAGCTTCGACTTTGGAATGGTCTCCATCGAATAAAGTCAGGAAAGAGGCCTGTGTTCCAGTGGTTCCTTTGACACCGCGGAATTGGAGGGTGGCGATGCGATGCTCCAATTCGGCAAGGTCCATGACGAACTCTTGTGCCCATAGGATGGCGCGTTTGCCGACGGTGGTGAGTTGGGCGGGCTGGAAATGGGTGTAGCCGAGAGTTGGTAAATCCTTCCACTGCAAGGCGAAGCGGCCAAGCGCATCAATGGTGGCGGCCAGACGTCCGGCCAGCAACTTCATACCATCCCGCATGATGATGAGGTCGGCATTATCAACGACGTATTGGCTGGTTGCACCCAGGTGAATGATCTGGCGAGCGGCCGGCGCCGCCTCGGCAAAAGTGTGTACATGGGCCATAACGTCATGCCGCAGGCGGGCTTCCCACTCCTCCGCCTTGGCAAAGTCGATGTCGTCCAAGGCCTTTTCCATTTCCTCCAGCGCTAGAGGCGTGATGCGGGTAAGGCCCAATTCGCGTTGGCAGCGTGCCAATTCCAGCCAAAGCCGGCGCCAAAGTCCGAATTTGTGGCGGGGGGAGAAGAGCCGCAGCATTTCCTGGCTGGCGTTTCTGGTGGCCAGGGGAGATTCGTAGATGTCGTGGAGCATATAGCGGCCCGAATTGTACCGGCTAATGGCACCCCTCGCGAGGCCAAAGCAGTCTGATGACGCCGAGTCACCCCAATCGGCGTCGAATATCCCCTAAAAAATCCCCAATGCCTCCAGTATCTCTAATTTAATTCGCGGTTTGCGGAAATAGGGTTGTAAAAATCGACAGCAATAAATTTTTTAATCTGATATCCAAGATTTAACCGGACCGTATTGACTGGCGGGATGGCCACCAAAGATTAGCGAAATGCATTAAAAAATGGGGGGATCGCGGATTGCGGTTGCGCCTGCGCCGCGGAGTTAAACCTGAATTTCGTCACGCCACCTTGGCCAATTCCGGTTCCGGCACATTGTCCATCCGGATATTGCGCTCGGCCACCTTGCGATATCCCAATTGTTGGACCACTTCCAACACTTCGGTCCAGGTGGGATACATTCGCTTATTGACCTTCTTGTAGGTCTCGATGGCCATGACGAATTCGAATTGTTCGGGTGTCATCTCGCCCTCCTCGGCGGCGCGTCGGTCGTCGGAAAGTCTGCGGCCGGGGCCGCGGCGGCGCTCAAGACCCGTGGAAGCGCGGCGCTCGGCGACGCGGTGCTCGGAGCCGGCGTAGCCGGATTCGGCCGGCGTCTGCTGGCGGCGCTGAAGGCCGGTGCGGCGGTCCAGGACCGATTGACGGCGATTCGGGCCGGGCTTTCGCCGGTTTGATGGAACCGCTTCAGATTCCAGTCCGGTAATACCGGCCTTGGTTTTGGCAGAGGCGGACTGTTGTTCGGAATTGTCCTTCGGCTTCATCGAATAAACCTCATCCCCTCCATCGAATCGCCGAGGCGGAGACTTTAGGGCCGAAATACCTTCAGGAACGAAGGGGCATGGCGTGCGATGGAGGGGCTTGGGAACTTCGACCGTTGCAGTGACGCACGCCTCATTTCACTAAGCGTCGAACCGGGGTTATACATGACGCCGATGACGGGATACAGCGGCATGGGCGCAATCGGCGGCAATCCACCGCCAGGCGAGTTGATCTCCATTTCTCACGGAGCGGATCGCGCCTTGACTTGTGCCGCGCTGGCGCTGTTTGCCGTGGCGCTGGGGCACGCGGTCGATGTCAATGATGGGAACTACAACGGCAAGGCGATTTTTTGGCTGACGGCGAGTCTGGCGTTGTGCGTGGCGGGGATTGTCGGACCGCGCTTGCCGAAGGTGGAGGATTTATGTCGGCGCTCGTTGCCGATGCTGCTGGCGGTTTGCGTGGCCATCGAGACGTATTTTTTGTTGCGACGGATGCAGAGCGATCCGCAGATCGCGCTGGCGTTTGGCACGGTGGGGTTTCTTGGATTGCTGCAATTTTTCAAATTGCGCGGGCTGCGGCTGCCGCTGATGGTGGTGATGGTCCTGGCGTTTTGCGTGGCTGGGGAAATCGAGTTTAACTATCACTTGAAAGATCCCAGGATCGACGTGTTCATGTTTCAGATGAATGGCTGCTGGGCGCTGCGGCACGGGCTGAATCCGTACACGTTGCGGTATCCGAGCGTGTATCGGCCGGGGACGCCGTTTTACGGCGCGGGGGTGGTGGATTCACACGGAATGTTGACGGTGGGGTTTCCTTATCCGCCACTGAGTCTGCTGCTGACGTTGCCCGGGTATTTGCTGGGTGGGGACGTTCGATATTCGCATCTGGCGGCGATGGGTCTTTCGGCGGGCCTGATTGCCGGGGCGCGGCCGGGCCGGGTGGCGGCGCTGGCGGCCACCATGCTGCTGCTGATGTCGCGGGCGATTTACGTTCTGGACCTGGCGTGGACCGAACCGCTGTTGGTTTTGACGTTTTCGTTCTTCATGTTCTGCCTGTGCCGCTGGCCGAAGGCGATGCCCTACGCGCTGGGGCTGTATTTTTCGACCAAGCAATACGCGATCCTGACCCTGCCGTTGTTGCCGTTGATCGTGGAAGGGCCGAATCATTGGAGGATGGTGGGGCGGGTTTTGTTCAAGGCGGGCCTGGTGGTTGCGGCGATCAATCTGCCTTTCCTGCTCTGGAACGCGCACGAATTTATCCGTGCGGTGTTTGTCTTCCAGCTTCTCCAGCCGTTCCGGAATGACGCTCTGACCTACCTGGTTTTGATTCGCAACCATCTGCCCGGCCTGCCCCTGCCGATCTGGATATCCCTGGTGCCGCTGGCGGTGATGATTCCCGTATGTTTGCGGCGGGTGGCCAGTTCCCCGGCCGGGTTTGCGGCGGCGGTGGCGTTGGTGCACTTGCTGTTTTTCGCGTTCAACAAGCAGGCGTTCGCCAACTATTACTATTTCGTGATCGCGACGGCGTGCTGGTCGATCGCGGTGGCGCGCCTCCCTGCGGAGCGGACCGGTTCTCATCTGTCGCGTGGTATTATGGTCTCCGACGCGGCTCTGTAAGTTCCAGCACGTTGCCGGTCGATTCGATGACGTAAAGTCGCCTCTGAAGCGGAGTGGTGAGCAATCGTTGGACAAACGGCGCAAAAACCGTCAGTCCCTCGAAGGAATTCGTCAATGCGTCAAGAACAACGACAGGAAGCGGAAGCATCTTCAGGTTCTGTTCAAATTCGAGTTTTTTGTCAGCGGAGATAAATGCGTTGAATTCCGCGTCGGCGGCCATAGCGAGCAATGCGCCGTTGCGCAGCGTTTCCCACCGCATTTCGCGAGTTGTTTTGAGTTGATGGCCCTGCAACACCTGCCGAAACCGTCTGGGAAGGTTGTGGTCAAGCAACAACTTCACATCTTCTCCAGGTCGTCGAGCAGGCCGTGGGCGGCCAAATCCAGAACGGCCGTCGCCTGTTCACGATCGACGCCTTCGAAGTCGTCCAGAAATTGGTCCATCGTTTCCCCAGAAGCGAGGCAGTCGAACAGCGTCTGAATCGGCACGCGCGTCCCGAAGAAGCAGGGCGCGCCGCTTACCCGCTCGCGGTTGATCCAGACAATGCCGAAGAGGCGGTTGCCCGGCTGAATCTTGTCGCCGACCAGAGACTCCGCGGGAACCGGCTTGACGTTCTTCACGAGGGGCGGCTCAGTGACCTGGGACATAAGGCCTCCAGCAAATTCTAGGCGAGCATACCAAGCGCATCCCCAGCCAATCAACGTAAAGCCCCTCATGTCCCCCGCACAATCGGCCGATAATAGGGTTATCGGACCATGATTGCCCGCAGGTTCTTCATTTTCGTAGGTCTTTTGCCCCTTTTCGTGGCGGCGGTAGGCTTCGCCTCCGCGGCGGAGGGGGGGCGGATTCTGAAGTCCGTGGACTTCGAGGAACGGCGGCTGGGGAACATGGAAGACCTGCCCATGCACTGGTCCAAGGTCGGCGGGCCGGGGTTGCCCGATTACCTCAACGGCCGGCTGACGGATGACGCGGCGCATAGCGGACAATGGAGCTTCCGGTTCGACCTCAACGGCGGGTCGCTGATCTATCGGTATGACCCGCGGCAGATTCCGATCCGCCCAGGCGGCCATTACCGCGTCGATTGCTTTGTGCTGACCACGGTTTTGCCGCATGCCCGCGCCCGAATCACGGCGTACTTCACGGACCAGGATGGGAATGCCATCGCGAACTCCACCCGCCATTCCGAACTGTACGGGGCGAAAGAGGAAGGCGAGCCATGGCAGGAGTTGTCGCTGGAAGTCTCCGCGCGGAATCGTTCGGCGGCGTTTCTGGCGGTGCAGCTTGAGCTGGTCCAGCCGAGCCTCTACGCCCCGAACAAGCCGGGGCAAAGCACGCCGTTTGACGAGGACATTTACGGCTCGGCGTGGTTTGACGATCTGACCATTTCGCAAGTGCCGGAGGTGACGCTCAGTTCCAATCACGCCGGCAACGTCTTTCGCCGCAGCGATCCGCTTCAGCTTTCGGTGCGGGTGAACGACCGATTCACGGACGATCTGGCGGGGCAACTGATCATCAGCAACGCGGGCAACGCGGTGATCTATCAGCACAGCGGAGCGCTGGACATGGGCAGCGCGCAGGACCTGGGGCCGGGATTGAAACAGATGCGGGTGGCGCTTCCGGAGTTGGCGCCGGGCTGGTACGACGCGACGCTGGTGATGACCAGCCGGGGGCAATTGGTCGGGCGGCAGGAAATCCAATTCGTCCGGCTGGCGGATGACGAGATGACGTCTCAGCCCGATCCCCGATTCGGGGTGATCGCGACGGACCTGCCGTTGGAGGGATGGTCGCAATTGCCGGATTTGCTGGCGATCCTGGCGGTGGGACGGGTGAAGCTGTCGGTCTGGAGTTCGCGTGGCGACGTGGAGCAGGTCGATCCGGCCGGGTTCGACGCCCTTTTGGAACGGCTCGCGAAAAATGGGATCACGCCGACGGCGTGCCTGACGGCGGTGCCGCCGGAACTGGCCGGCAAAATCGGCGGCGGCGAATGGACGAGGCTGGCCGACGCGCCGCCGGAAACGTGGCGCGGGGAATTGTCATATCTGGTGGCGCGTCACGCGAATCATCTGGATCGGTGGCAATTCGGCGCCGACGAGGATGCGGCCGATTTCCCGCGGCAACCGGGAATGCGGAAGGTGTACGACCTGCTCTATTCCGAATTCGCCAAGATGGTGGTGAAGCCGGACCTGGCGATGCCGTGGCCGGCCTGGTACGACCTGAGCGGGGACCTGCCGGCGACGGTGGCGCTGTCCATTTCGCCGGAGGTGTTGCCGTCGCAGTTGCCGCTGTACATTCAGGACATCCGCGGGCACGAGGGGCACAATCTTTCGTTGAGCCTGCAATTGCTCGACGATCGTTACGGGCGGGAAGTTCAGATCCGGGACCTGGCCCAGCGCGTGGTGTACGCGCTGGCCGGGGGCGCCAGCCGCATCGACCTGCCGCTGCCCTTCACGGTGCGGGAGGATGGTGACGCACAAGACCAAGGCTCCGCAACGGAAGGCGAAGCCTCCGAACACGTCGCGCCGCAGCCGAAGGAATTGCTCCTGATTATCCGGACGCTGCTGTCGCAGCTTTCGGGCGCGACGTTCCGCGGGAAGGTTCCCAACTCAAGCAACGTCGAGGCGTTTCTCTTCGATCGCAATGGACAGGGGCTGATGGTGATATGGAGCCGGGGTCTGGACAACGGCGTCAAGCCGCTGGCATTGAACCTGGGAGATCATCCGCAGCGGGTGGACTTGTGGGGAAACACGACGCCGCTGATTCTGTCCGACCGGTCGAAATCCGATGCGGTGACACTGGAGGTGGGGCCGATGCCGTTTTTCCTGGTGGACATCGACAGCGCGACCGCGCAGATGCGCGCCAGCGTCGCGATTGACAAGCCGCTGCTGGAATCCAGCTTCCAGCCGCACACTCGCCACATCCGCTTTTCCAATCCCGGGCAGGCGACGATTGCCGGCATGGTGAAGCTCGTCGGTCCGCCGGGGTGGATGCTGACGCCTTCGGTCTTCAACTTCACGCTGAACCCCGGCGAGACGTTCCAGCACGAGTTGACGATCGAATTTCCGTATAACAGCCTTGCCGGGGTCAAGACGATCACCGCCCAATTCCAGATCCAGTCGGACCGCAATGCGACGTTCGACGTGCCGGTGACCGTGAACCTGGGCCTCAGCGACGTGGGCATGCGCACGCTGGCAATGCGCGACAAGGACGACCTGATCGTTCAACAGATGATCAGCAACTACGGCGACAAGCCGATCAACTACAACGCATTCGTGGTCTATCCCGGCCAGCCGCGGCAGGAGCGCCTGGTGACCCAGCTCGGACCGGGCCGGACGATCACCAAGCTGTATCGTTTCCCCGACGTGCATTTCATCCTCAACGCCAAGGTGCGAAGCGGCCTGCGGGAACTGGAGGGGATGCGGATTCTCAATGACGAGGTGGCGGTGCAATAAGGGCCGCGGGGTCTGGCCGGGGTCGGCGAAACATTGCGTTGCGCGTCGGCGTTCTTGGGACAACGGCGTGCTGATATACTTCCCGCCATGGAATTACCCTCCGGGACGGCAAGTGAAGCACCGGTTGTCGAGCCGTCGATCGATTCGCCTCGGCGGGCCTCGGGACGCTGTTGGCGCGTTTGGGCGTTCCGGTCGATGGGTTGGCTCTTCATTGCCCTTGTCCTGGCACTGGCGTTGAGCGAAGGATTGCGCCTTCGCCGGTGGGTGTTTGACATCGCCGATCCGATTCGCTTCGCCGACGACGTCGAACGCGGCTGTTATTGGGGATTGGTCGCCAGCGGGCCGGAAGGATACCTCAATCAATATGACAAGATGGACCCCCAAGTGCCGGAGTGGCAGAACAACCTGTGGGTTCCGTGGATGGATTACGCGCCGCTGCGGTTGCTGGTGATGCGCCAGTGGGGCGCATGGCAACGCGCGAATCATCCGCCCGATCCCGGCGATTTGTATAACGCATGGCAGCGGCCGTACTGGTTCAACGCGCCGGTGCTGCGCTTCAATACTATTTTGGAAGGCATCGCGGCGATCTGCGCATTTTTCCTGACGCGCCTTTGGGTCCTCCGCGGAAGCGCCGGCGAAAAGCACGGGCATTTTCACGGCGTCTGGCAAGGGGTCGTCGCCGCGCTGTCCATCTGGTTCAGCCTCGACATCATCATCAGCGCGCACGCCTGGTTCCAATGGGATTCCTGGGTCGTTCCCTGTTATCTGGGCGCCTGCCTGCTGGCCAGCCTGGATTGGTGGTTCGCGGCGGGCGTGGCCGTCGCCATTGGGGTCAACCTCAAGGGGCAAATGCTTTCGATCTCCCCGATCTTCGTCATCTGGCCCCTCGTGCAGGGACGATACGGCGGAGCGTTGCGATGGATTTGCGGAATGGGTTTGGCCATGGCGGCGATCGCTTCGGGGTGGCTGATGAGCTACATTCCGCCCGATCAGCTTCAGACCCTTCGAGACACCCAAGCCAGTATGGCGGTTTCGCAATACCCCCCCGATCTTTTCGCGGTCCGGCGCGTTTTCGACGTTGCCGCGGCCATCTGGATTTTTGAAATGCTGATCGCCGCCGCGGCGGTGCCGTGGCTGCTGCGCGTGCTGATGCCGGACCCGGCTGAGCCATCTTCTTCCCGATGGAAAACGATTTTGCATTCCCGATGGGCGTGGATCGCCGCCGCCGCGATCTTCATCGTGGCCATGGCGTACTGGCCCTGGCTTCTGCCGCAAAACCGATCGAACTGGTTTCTGGGCCTTTTGGCCGGCATGGCGCTGGCGGCGTCGGCGTTGTTGCTGCGGCCGCGGAATATGCCGTACCTTCTCGCCGCCGTCGCCGCCGGGGGATTATTCTCCTGTATCGCGCTCTTCCATGGCGGCACGGGATGGTGGGATTGCGCGTTTACCTATGGCAGCATTCACTGGCCCTACATGGTCACCGGTCCGGCGAGCAACGTGCCGGCGATTTTTCAACTGCGATTCGGATGGGACCGCCAAGTCGATCAAATCGCCTTCACCCTGCCGGCCATTCATGGACATTGGCCCGGCTTCATTGCCGCCAGAACTTGGTGGCCCGCGTCCGATCTGGACGTCACCGCCAAAATGCTCTTCAACTCGATCTTTGCGGTGATGCTCGTTCTTAGCGGGATCGCCATCGGCTTGCAGGCGCGGCGCAACGATCGCCGCATGCTCGTCGCGCTGGTCACGCCGTGGATCATGTTCTTCCTCTTCCCCGTTCAAATCCAGGAGCGATATCTTCTCTATGCTTCCGGGGCCGCCGCGTGCTGCATCGGAGACAGCGTCGGCATGGCCCTGCTGGGATTTTCCCTGACCCTCTTCAGCGCCATCATGCACACGATCCGCCTGCTCGACTGGCACACCGCCGACCTCGCCACCTTCGGCCAAAATCTCGCCACGGCATTCCCCCGCATTTTTTCCCCGGCGAGCGGCCAGACCATCCTGCAATATACCCAGGCCATGCATCCGGACATGGGATGGGGAATTCTGTTGCTGGGGATGATATTTTTGTATTTGTCCCTGACGCCCTCGCGGCGAGGGCCGGAACGTGGCGTTCAATCCAATGGCAGCCCGTGATTTCGGCACACCCGAGGCGCCCAGCGGCGAAATTCAAAACTCCAAAGTGCGAAATCCGAATGAGGGGGAAACCCGAAATCCGAAATCCGAATGACGAGTCAAATCCGAATGACCAAATGACGAATGACGAAGCAACCCATTGGGACATTCGTCATTCGGGTTTCGGATTTGATTCGTCATTCGGATTTCGGATTTCGGATTTTTACTTTACCGGTATTTTCCAAATCCCCCACTGCCCGCCGCGGTTGCTGCGGAAGTAGATGTAGTCGCCGCTCGGGTCCCACGCGGGGCAATCGTCCACGCTGCCGTTGGTGGTGATCTGCTCGGGCTTGTCGAAATGGGTGAGATCGACGATCCAGATGTCGGCGTTGCGATGGCGCTCTTCGACGACCTGATTGTCGTGCAGGACGGGATAGGTTGCGTAGGCGCGGTCGGAGACGAAGGCCATCATGCTGCCGTCCTTGGACCAGGTGGGGTCATAGCATTCGGAATCCGGGTCGTTGGTGATTTCGATGGGCGTTCCGCCGTGATCGGAGATTCGGTAAATCTCGCGGTTTCCGGTGCGTTGATTGACGCTGGTGAAAAGGATGGCATCGGCGCGGGGGCTGACGCGAGGCTGGGAGACGGGAATCGTCGCCAGGTCGGTGCGCGAGCTCCCCTCGATGGGGGCCATGTAGAGCTGGGGATCGGGCTGGCTGTCGGACAAGACCTCGTAGAACAGGCGTGGCTTGGGCGCCGCGTCGATCATGGGCCACAAATCCTGTTCATTGCCGTAGCTGAGCTGGTCGATGCCGATGGCCCCTTCCAGGCTCTTGCGCCAAACGTTGAGACATCTGCCGGCGCGGTTGGAGGAGTAAACGATTTGTGCGCCGTCGGGGGTGAAAACGGGCATGAGGTCGAGGGATTTGCCGTCGGTGACTTCCTGGACGCTGCCGGGGCCGCTGGTGTCCATCGCCAGGATTTGCGAGTGAATATCGAGCTTGGTGCTTCCGGACAGGAGGGTGAAAACAATCTGTCCCCCGTTGGGATTGACCGCCAACGTGCCGATGCTGGTCCCCTTGGGGGCCTGGAAAAGCAAAGTGGGCGGTTCCTTGGCGGGGCCTTCGCTGACGTCTTTCATGGCGACGGTGACCAACTGCCGCGGGACGATTTGCCAGATGCCGTCGGCGTCACGCTGAAGCTCGACGGTCGTCAGCGGCACGTTGCGGGTCATGATCTCGCGAAGCGTGGCGGAGTATTCGCTGCGGCCGTCGTCCCAGGCGATGGGCATCGAGGTGGGATACCATTCGGTCTCGGCGGTTCTCTTGCTGATGGTGGCGGTGAAGACGGGCAGATCGCCGGCGTCGTTGACCGGGACATAACTGAGTTGGATCGCCGGCACGCCATCCGGTCCCGGCAGCGCGGGCTTGCCGTCGATGGTCACGGTCGCGCCGGCCGGGTTGGTCAAAATGCGGACCATCTTCTGGTAGGGAATCAGATCGATCTGATAATCGGTTTTGCCGTCGTCCCAGGAAATATCGCGCTGCACGGATTCGTAGCCGGCCTTGGAAACGATCACTCTCTTCTGGGGGAATTGGTTGCTGCTGTTGTCGAAGGGAAACGCCAAGTCCTTGGCGACGACCGGGCCGGACCCGATGGCGGCTGAGTCGATGGTGACGGCGGCGCCGGGGGGATTGGTGGTGATGGTGACGTCCTTGCGCTTGGGTTGGAGTTGCAGGATGTAATCGGGCGAGGCGTCGGTCCAGGTGACGGTGATTTTGGCCGGCTCCCAGCCTTGGCGCGAAGCGACGACGTCGTGATGCGTCCAATTGTCCTGATCGTCAATGGTGAAGTTCTGGACGGTGCTGGCCTGGGAGGCCGGTCCGGTGGTGATCGGCGATCCATCCACGAAAATGTCCGCGGGAATGGGAACGGTTGTGAACGTGAGCCGGCGGTGGAAGGGTTCGAGATCGACTTCGATGCCGTTGCCCGGATCGTCGCGGTGGAGATTGATCGTCTTGTCTTGATAACCGCGCCGGGTGGCGGTGACCGTATGCACGTCGCTGCCGTTCTTGAACTTAATGGTGGCGGTGAGTTGGCCCATTGCCTTCTGGGCGCCGTTGTCAACCGAGATCATGGCATCCGGGGGCCTGACGGTGATGGTGATCTCTCGCGTGGTGGAACAGGCGGCCAGCAAAAGCAAAAAAACGAGACCCGACCAGCGCATAAATGAACTCCTAACGATCGATTGGTGTAGCCGAAATATTGAGCCTGGGCAATAGATCAGGGCGAAAGCACGGTCGGCGTGGGGCTCGCGTGGTCCGCGGCGGGCAAGGCGTCGGGGGATTCGGAGCCTGAGCCGATCTCCAGCGGCGCGCTGGCTTCCACGATGCGATTGGACTGCTCATCCATGAGGGTGATCTTCAGGACGTACTTCCCCGCCGCCAGGGACGAGGGAAGCCGGACCAGGCGGGAGATGAAAAAGTCGTGCCGCCGATTGCGCGATTGATCGAGGAAGACGTCTGCGTTGGATTTTGCCGGCCAGACGGCCAAGCCCGCGTCCGTGTACAGGACCATTTCCTGGCGGAGCCGGGTGCGCCAAATGGCATCGTTGCCCTGGATGGAAGTGAAATTCGCGACTTCGCAATAGACGATGAGATCGTTGTTCCTTCCGGCTGGGAAGCGGGAGGAGGGCATGGGGGAATAGACGCCGTAGCTAAGCACCTGCGAGCAAAACGCGACGGTGGGAATGGAAAGCTGGGCCTGGGAGCGAAGCCGGTCGGCCATTTCCAGCAGCGGCTGGATTCTGCGGTTGAGCATGACGTTGCCGTCGTTTCGGGCGGCGTCGCGGAAATTGCTCAATCCGTCCATCAGCGCCAGCAGAACATCGCGATCCTCGCCGGAAAGCTGGCTGACGTTGGCCAGATCGGGCGTCGGCTCGTCGCGGACCAGCCGCAGCAATTGGTAGTCAAGCTGATTGCCCAGATCGCGCGGGTAATCATGCACCAGGTTCTGGAGCTTCTGCTCGTATTCATCGGTGGAGGCGGTCACCGGAGCGGAGGCGTGCGAATTCGGCGGGATCTGATCGGCGCTTTCCGGAAGAATCTGTGGGACGAAGTCGTCCTGCTTCAGATGGGCCGCGGCCAGCGCGGCGGGTTGATTGGCGGAGGGGGATGGCCAACCGGTTTGCGGCCTGTCTGTTGGCGCGGGACGAGTGGCGGGCTGGGTCCATTGTACGATCGACGGCTGCGCGTCCCGAACCGAGGGCTGCTGGCCGAGCAGAGGGGTTACGTCCCTTGCATATTCCGAGGTTTTGCGCGCCAGCAGGGACGCATCGTCCGGCTCAACCGGCGCCGCGGAAGCGGACTGAGGCGTGGACGGCGCCGTCGCCGGTGGCGCCGCGGCCCGTGCCGCGGAAACCGGGGTCGCCGAGGATTGGCCGGCCGGCCCGCCCTGGTTTTCGCATCCAAGGGCTAAAACGCCGAGAAAGATGAAACCCGCCGCAAGGGAAGTTCGCGCCAACATGAGGGACCATCCTTGGATTGAGGCATGCCGGCCTCCTGCCGGCGGTTGATGAAAGTATATCGCCTGCCCCCGCCGATTCAATGCACGGGAGGTCATTTGTCATTGGTCATTTGTCATTTGCAAGACAATTCGGAATCGGCGATGCCAATGACAAATGACAAGTGACAAATGACCAATTCATTGATCGCCCGTGTAGGTGACGTTATTGGGCATCGGCTTCAGGACGGGAGCATTGTCCGCGAAGTGTTTCTCGACTGACCAGGCGACGACCTCAAGATAATGCCGCCTCATTTGAACGATGGTGACGAAATATCCG
>JBEKIV010000053.1:0-18306 GCA_050011595.1 Tepidisphaeraceae bacterium | reverse complement strand
GCCCAAGAGTACCCGGCCGGCTTGGCGGAAGCGTACAACGACACGCTGAACGCCTCGTCGGTTACCGTGACTATTCCGCTGTCCTCTCTCGGAACCGGGCTTGTCGTCGGCAGCACCTTCAATTTCGACGTCTGGGACACCTTCGGCTCTGGCTCACAAGGGCCTTATGGCGTGCTGGATAACAACAACAGCTCACCGGTTGCTAATGAGGTCTGGAATGCCCAGCCGTGGAACGGCGCGCCCTACGACTCCGCAACCGATCCAGACTCCACGTTCGCTTCAACCACCTACACCGTGACGGCCGTGCCGGAACCGGCAAGCCTCGGTCTGTTCTGCATGTCCGGCATGGCGCTGTTGCTGCGGCGACGCAACGCCAAATGATTGATGATGGTTAGCCGCCCTCCTCCGGCCCCATGCCGCACATGGCACAGTGGGCACAAACTGCGTGTCTGAGTTACCATCTCAGACACGCAGTATTTTTTTGTCCTAACCTCTTGGGTATCATGCCCCGCAAATTGTCCCGATTGCCGCTGTTTGTCCTGATGGGATTCCTCCTGATGTTTCCCCAATCCTCCTCTGCCGCTTCCGCCCTGCCCGGCTCTGGCGCGCCATTTCTACTGGGAGCCGACATTTCCGCCCTGGCCCAGGCGGAACAACGCGGCGCGGCATTCAGCGACCATTCCAAGCCCGACGACGCCATCGCCATCTTCCGCCGCCACGGCTGGAACTGCTTTCGCCTACGCCTTTTTGTGAATCCCAACGGCAGAGGCGGAACCGTCAACACCCTAGATTACACCCGCGCCCTGGCCAAGCGAATCACGGCCTCCGGCGCGGTTTTCATCCTCGATATTCATTATTCCGACACCTGGGCCGATCCCCAGCACCAGCTCAAGCCCGCCGCCTGGAAGAATCTTGATTTTGACGCCCTGCAAAACGCCGCCGAAAAATACACCGCCGACGTGATCGCCGATCTGAAGAAAAACGGCTGTCCGCCCCAGATCGTTCAGATCGGCAATGAGATCACCGGCGGCACCCTCTGGCCCGATGCCCAGGTGGCCGTTCCCCTCTCCACGGTGAAGGTTTACGACGCCACCGTAAAACCCGTCAAGCCGCCGCAGCCGTACGATGACGTCAAGCAATGGGACCGTTTCTGCCGAATCCTCTCCGCCGGCGCCCGCGGCGTGCGCCGCGCCGCAACGCCCTCCGACTCCATCCGCATCATGATCCATATCGACTGCGGCGGCGATTGGCCCGTCACACGCTGGTTCTTCGATCATCTCACCGAGCACAAGATCGACTACGACATCATCGGGCAAAGCTATTACCCCTACTGGCACGGAACGCTTCAAAATGTCCGCGACAATCTGCGTGAAACTGCCAACCGATATCACAAGGACATCGTCATCGTTGAGACCGCCTATCCCTGGAAAGACGCCCCCAGATGGTCCGCCCGAAAGAACATGGCCTGGCCGATCTCCCCCGATGGCCAGCGAAGTTTTTTGCAAGACCTGATTTCCGCGGTGCATCAAACCCCCGACGGCCACGGTCTCGGCGTCATTTATTGGCACCCCGAATCCGTCCCCCTCCGCAGCCCCGCCCCCCAATGGAACGGCGGCGACATGGCCCTATTCAGCTCCGACGGCAACGCTCTTCCCGCGATGGGGGTTTACAAAAGTGATTAGCGACACAACATTAGGCGATCCCCCCCAAAGCCCACGGATGTTCATCCGAGGGTCCTCTTGTCCGCAGAAAACTCCAATTCCCCCCATCCCCCTTCCCCGTCAAAAATTTATTTCCAAAAAATCCCCGCTTTCCCAAAAACACGTCTAAAGCTTTCACCTCCCCGCTATAGATGTAGAGGACGCTGTTTTCTTTACTCTACTTTCTACTATCTACTGTTCTACTTTCTCGCGCAGCGCCGCCCCATGTGAAATTTCGCCAAACGGCGCGGTGACAGTGACACCGTCGGCCCTAGCGCTATCAAAAACCGCCACGGTGTCACCGCCCCCGAAAACCAGCCGAAATCGCGCAAATTCCTGTTTTGGTTCCGGCCATGCCGAGTCGTCCGTGACGCGGCATTTATTTCCCGCCCGTCGTCGCGATCCCTTCGATGAACGTCCGCTGCGCGAGGAAAAACAGGATTAGCGTCGGCAGGCAAACCAGCGTGGACGCGGCCATCAGCAATTGCCACGGCGTGCCGCCGATCCGGCTTTGAAATGCCTGGAGTCCCAGCGCCAGCGTGTATTGCTCGGGGCGCTGGATGAAAACCAGGGGGCCGAGAAAATCATTCCAGACCCCCATGAAGCTGAACAGCGCCACCACCGCCAGCGCGGGCTTGGCCAGCGGAAGCACGACGCGCCAGAAGATGGCGAATTCCGTGCAGCCGTCGATTCGCGCCGCCTCCGACAGTTCCCGGGGCAGCGTCATGAAGAATTGGCGGAGGAGGAAGATATTGAACGCCGACCCGAACCACGCCGGGAGCCACAGCGGTTTGAACGTGCCGAGCATTTGCAGCGCGTTGTCCGGCCCCCACCACGCCGCGGTGTGCAGGTCCATCCAGCGGAAGATGCGAAACACCGAGACCATGGTCACGGGAAACGGGATCATGATGGTGGCCAGCATGATGCTGAACAACACGCCCCGGCCGCGGAATGGAATCCGCGCGAAGCCGTAGGCGACTATCGCGCTGGACAGCGTCGTGCCAAGGACCGTGAGGATCGCGATGACCAGGGTGTTGCGGGTATACAGCGTGGCATGAAAGGTGGGGTGGGTGAAGACGTCCAGGTAATTGTGCCATTGCCACGGGTGTGGGATGAACTGCGGCGGCACCTCCTGCGTCTGACTGCCGGTTTTCAGGCTGGTCGATACCATCCAGATAAACGGCAGCAGGTAGCCCACGCAGACGAAGAGTAATCCGAGATGGACCGACGCCGCGGCCCAGAAACTCGCCATTCGTCTTTCCCGCAATTCAGCCTTCATCCGTAATGCACCCATTTCTTGGCCGACCCGAATGCCAGCCCCGTCAGCAGCATCGTGATCGCCAGTTGAATCCACGCCAGGGCGCTGGCGTAACCCATGTTGAGATATTTGAACGCCTCGTCGTAGTTGTACATCGTGTAGAAATACGTCGCTTTATTCGGTCCGCCCCCGGTGATGATGTAGGGAACCGTCAGGATCGAAAAAGTTCCGATGATGGCCATGATCAGGTTGAAAAAAATCACCGGCGAGAGCATGGGGAGGGTGACGGAGAACATTCTGCGCCACGTCCCCGCCCCGTCGATCTCCGCCGCCTCCAGCAGTTCGCGCGGAACGTCCTGGAGCCCGGCCAGGTAAATCACCACCGTGTTCCCCACGCCCCAGACGCTCATAAACGCCAGCGACGGCATCGCCAGCCGCTCCCCGAGCCAATCCGGCGGCGCCACGTGCAGCTTGCCCAGCAGCATGTTGAACACCCCCATTGACGGATTGAACATCCACATCCAGATCATGGCCGAGGCGAACGCCGGCACCAGCGACGGAAGAAAAATGATCGCGCGATAGACCGTTTGCCCGTGAATCCGCGCGTTGAGCATCAGCGCCAGACCGAGCGACACGAGCATTCCCGCCGGCAGCGCCATCGCCGCGTAATACAGCGTGTTCCGTAGCGACTTCCAGAACACCACGTCGTGCATCAACTGCTGATAGTTGTCCAATCCGATCCAAAGCGGCGCGCGCCGCGGAGCCGTCAGTGCGAAATCGCAAAAACCGTAATAGAACGACAACCCGATCGGCACCGCCGTGAAAACGGCGAACCCCACGATCCACGGGGAGATAAAGGCCATGCCCTTGAAGAAGTTTCGGCGTTCCTCGCTCGTCATGAAACCCTGGTTAGTTGATGCCCAATTGCTCCCGCTCCTGTTCGATCCTGCTGACCCGTTCGTATCGCGCCATCATCCGCGCCTGCGCCTTGTGCATCGCCTCGGCCGGGTCAATATTCTCCAACGACACCGCCTGCGACGTGTCGATCAATTCCTGGTACATCTCCGCCCAGATCGGACTCACCGGCACGTGCTGCGCGTTAGGGCTGGCCGCCAACTCCTGGAATACCGCGATGTACGGATTCGGATGGTGCGCCAGAAAACCCGCGCTCACCTGGCGAAGCTGGCTATTCTTGCAATGCAGCGTGTTCAGCTTCTCCGCGACGTCCTGCCGGTTCACGTAGGCGATGAATTCAAACGCCTCCTTCGGATGCCGCGCCCCGGTCGGGATCATCAGCCCGTCAAAGGCGTTGTAACTCACCATCTCCTGTCCCGCCACCGCCGATGGAAATGGCGCCACGCCCCAGACGCAATTGGCCCTTCGGTCCTTCAATTCCCATTGCCGGTCGATCGGAACCAATACCTCCGACAGCTCCGGCTTGTTGTTGCGGATATAGTTGGCCATCCACGGCCCCTGTTGGTCCATGACCTCCTTGCCCACCAGAAACGGGTTTTGCGGCGAATCGAAATTCCCCAAACTGTTCTTGAAATCGTTCAGCGCCCGCTCGCCCAATCGCTTGGCATAACTCTGAATCCACGTGAACGCCTGTATCATCTGGGGCGAATCCAGTTCCGGCCGCCCCGTCGCCGGATCGACGATTTCCGCGCCGAACCAAAACCCCAGGTGCGGCACGTACCAACTCTGCAACGGGATATACCCGGCCCGCACGATGTTCCCGTCGGCGTCCCGCTTGTCCAGAATCTGGCTATACCGGTCGAATTCTTGAAGCGTCCGCGGCGCGCGGTCGGGATCCAGCCCCGCCGCCCGCAACCGCTCGCCGCATTCCTGATATGTCTGCTTGTTGTAGATCAATGCCACCGTCCCCGGCGTGCTGATCAGCGCATACAAATGACCCTTGTACGAACAGTCGTCCCAGAAAACCGGCTGATAATAATCCCTGGTGATCCCATGTGCCTTGGCCAGATCATCCAGTGGCTCGGCGGCGCCGATCGCCGCGTATTGCGCCACCTGCGCGTCCCAAATTCCCGCGATGTCCGGTGGCACGCCCGCCGCCACCGACATCAGCGTCTTGCGGTCGATTTCGCTCATCGACAGGTAGCGCACGAAGATCTTCTTTTCCCGCCCGACCGTGCTGTTGAAATCGTCCACGATCGCCTTCATCCCCAGGAATTCCGGGCCGTTCCACTTCTCCCAGTATTCCACCACCGTGAAATCGGCCGGCGCCTCCGCTCTGTTCTGCCGGGAACCCAACACGAGAAACACGCCCGCCGTCAGACCGAGCAGAACGAAAACCACTGGCTTGATAATTCTCATCGCACTTAGCTCATTCGATCTCGCCCCCGTGATCCGACATGCCCCATGATCGCACGATTGATTTACCGCGGCAAGCGCTTTCTGCCCTCAAACCGGATTCACGGACTCGATTGCCAACTGGCCCGGCGTCAAACCGAACGCCGCGGCCTTGACGATGATCTTGCCCACACTTTTGCTCGCCCGCTCCGTTTCCCGCCCTGGCCGGCAAACCCGCCCAAAACCGGCCAAAAACTGCCGATTGACACCCCAAACCACCCTGATAATATCCCGCTATGTTCGGTGGCCAATTCTCCGTCACACCCGGGCAGCACTTAGTTCGTGCGGCGCGCGAAAAGCGATTTCCTATGAGATCGATGCCTAACTATTTGACATTCTCGCGGCGCACTCCATGACTCGGCGGTGATATCCCGCCGGATCTCGGTCGACCCCGATTTCACATGCAACGATCGAGTTCGCAATTCGTGTCGCTTAGCGGACGGTTCGCCATCGGCGTCGGCACGCTGGCGTCGTTCCTCGGCTATACGATGCTCTATGTCATGGCGGCGCCGGTGTACAACATGACCCTTAAGGTCAACGCCGCCTTGCTCGGAGCCGCCCTGTTCATCCCCCGCTTTCTCGATGCGTTCATCGACCCCATGATGGGCAAGATCTCGGACAACACTCGTTCACGGTGGGGTCGGCGTCGGCCCTACATCGTGATCGGCGCGATCCTGATGGGCGTGATCTACGGCATCGTTTGGATGGTGCCGGCCCACTGGTCGGAATCCGCCAAGCTCGCCTACCTGATCGTGTTCTCCTTGCTCTTTTTCGTCGGATACAGCATGTTCGCCGTCCCCTACACCTCCCTGACCTATGAGATGACGCCGGACTACAACGAGCGCACCACCATCATGGCGTTCTGCTCGTTCTTCCAGAAAGTCGGGGAGTTTGGCTACCAGTACGTTTTCCCGCTGGCCGTCGCATTCTTTGCCCCTGCCGCCGCCGCGATCATGACGTCACAAAGTGTGACCAACCCGACTCAAGCGGCTGCCGTCATGCACGGCGTCCGGGTGGTCAATTGGGTGCTGGGCGTGGTCTTCATGGCTGGGATAGGCATGCTTCCCGGCCTGTTGGTTAAAGAACGGTTCCAGCACGTGGCGGAGCATCAGGCGCCCGTGAAACTCTTGGCCAGTATGAGGGACGCGCTGCGCTACGGGCCGTTCTTTGTGCTCATCGTGCTGACAATCCTCAACGTACTCGGCGGCATGTTCACGAGCGGCCTGGATCAATATGTCCTGGTCTATTACATGTTCCACGGCAACATGGCACTCGGGACGCTCTGGAAGGGATTCCTCTCGACAGGCTATGCCGTCGTGGGGTTTGCGGCCATTCCGGCCGTGATCTGGGTCTCAAAACGGCTGGGCAAACGCCGCGCACTGGTCGCGATTTACGGCCTGACGTGCCTCGGCGGCCTCGCCAAATGGCTCGACTTTTCCCCACGGTACCCGTGGCTGATCTTCCTCGACCCGATTCTGTGCGGACCGATCTGGATCGCGGTCATCGTGGTCATCAACTCCATGATCGCCGACATCTGCGACGAGGAGGAGCTTCGTTCGGGGCAGCGCCGTGAGGGCATGTACGGGGCGATTTTTAATTGGGTGCAGAAACTGGCGGTCTCGCTGGCCCTGCTCGGCACCGGCCTGACCCTTCAGCTCTCGGGATTCGATCCCAAGCTCGAGGGATCCCAGCCGACCGTGGTCCTGACGACGATGCGCCTGTTCATTGTTGGCGCCACCTCCGTCACGGCGGTCTTCGCGATGTTTGCGCTGCGGTACTATACGCTCACCGCCGAGCGCGCCCAGGAGACGCGGCGATTGCTGGAGGAGCGCCGGAAGGGCCGCGCCGCCGGCCTGACATCCCCTGCCACATGATCGCACGCCTGATTTTCCGCGGTAAGCGATTTCTGCCCTCAAACCGGTTTCACAGACCCGATTTCCAGTCGCCCCGGCGCCAAATCGAACGCCCTGGCCTCGACGACGATCTCCCCCGCATTTTTCCCCGCCTGCACCAGAACCGTTGCGATGCCCGCTTCGGCCCGGACATGGTTCGCCCCGATCTTCCCATCGCCCACGATCCTCCCATCGCCCTGGATGGCGAATTCCACCAGGTCATCGGCGAACGGACAAACCGTCCCGCGGACATCGCGGATTTCCGCATGGACCCGCACCCAATCAGACCCGTCGGCAACCAACTCCCTCCCGCACAGATCGGCGCGCAACCCCACCGATTTTGCCACTCCCGGCGGACAAACCTGGTGCATCACCACCACTTTCCCCTCGATAATGCCCTCGGCGACCAGCTCAACCGGCGGCTTTTCCACCTTCGCCACGCCCGTCATGTACATCGTCGATTGCTCGTGAGCGAAGCATTCCACCTGGAACGTGAAGGGGGGATGCGCGATCGCCCAGCCGGCATCCGGCCGCTTTCGCCCGATCTCCCGGCCGTCGAGCAGCAGCCGGACTTCGTCGCAATTGCTGAAAACCGTCACCGACGTGGGTGATAAAAACGTCGCGAAGTTTGCGATGAACACCATCGGCCCGTCGTTCAGCCCCGGCACGTGAATCGTCGGCGGACGCTGGCTCTGGAAAAAATAATAGTTGAATTTCGGCAGGCGGAATACGTCCAGCACGCCCCCATGGAACGGCTCGCGATGATAGCCGCGCTGGCAGTCTATCCCCGCCCAGAGGCTTGCGCCGCCGAGCCGATTCACGCCCGAACCCAGCGCATGGTTGCAACGTCCGGAGATGATTTCATCCATCCGCGAGGCATGGGATCGCGCCTGGATCAGCATCGGCGTTTCCCCCCAGCCGCGGGGCACCCGGCTTCGGGATTGCTGATCCCTCCAGTTGTCCACGTGATCGCCCCATTCGCGAATCCAACTCGGTTTGCTCCCGTCGCCGCGCAGATAGTCCACGTCCCATCCCGGCGTGCCGGCATCGCGATCGCCGGCGGTGTAGCATTGCTCGCCCGGAAACTCCTCGTGGACGGCGCGCTGAAGGCTTTCGAACAGCGGGCGATTATCCGACTCGTTCAGCGCCGCCTCCCAGAGAATGACCGATGGGCGGTTGCGGTCGCGGCGGACCATTAACCGGGCGTTGTGGACGGCACGCTGCCGGAAAACCGCGCCCCCGACGAATTGCCAGCCGGGGTTGGATACGATGGCCAGCATCCCCAATTCGTCGCAGGCGTCCATGAACGCCGGGGCTTGCGGATAGTGGCTTCGGTACGACGTGAACCCCGCCTCGCGCAGCTTCTTCACGTCGCGAAAATGCGCGCTGTCCGGAAGGGCATGGCCGACGTAAGGATGGTCCTGATGCCGGTTGGCGCCGATGGAAAAGAACTTCTCGCCGTTAATCAGCAGCCCCCGCTCGCGGTCGAACCGGATGTGCCGGATGCCGATCCGCGTGGTCAATTCATCGGCCGGAAAATCGTTTCCCAGCACTCTTGTGCGCAGCGTGTAGAGCTGGGGATGATGCGGATGCCAGAGCCGGGGATTGGAAACCTCGACGTTCTGGACGAAAGTGACGTCGCCCCCGGCGGCAATGACGCTCATCGCCGCCGTTTGGGCGACGATGGCGCCGCTCGGGTCCGACAGCTCCTGAACGATCCGGCATTCCCTGGGCTGGGGGTGTTCGTTGCGGACGTCGGTCCGGATTTCCACGGCCGCGGACTCCACCGATACGCGGGGATACGTCACGAACAC
Organism: Tepidisphaeraceae bacterium; assembly: GCA_050011595.1. Lineage (GTDB taxonomy): Bacteria > Planctomycetota > Phycisphaerae > Tepidisphaerales > Tepidisphaeraceae > PALSA-1353. The sequence goes on along the minus strand of JBEKIV010000053.1, from coordinate 9,272 downwards.
GCCCCCGCCGCCGATTTTGTCCTCCAGGATCGGATCGACGATGTGCAGCCGGTCCATCACTTCCAGCCTGACATTGCGGTACAGGCCGCCGAAGTACGTGAAATCGAGTTCGCCCTGCGGTTTTCCCGGCGGGACATCGGGCAGGTCCCGGTTGTCCAGCCGCACCGCCAGCCGATTCTCCGCCAAGCTGAAATCCACCGCGGACGTGAGATCAACCACGAACGGAAGATACCCGCAGTAATTGGCCGCCAGCTTCCGCTCGTTGAGCCAGACCTCGGCAACCGACATCGCCCCCTCGAAATGCAGGTAGATCGTCTTGCCCTTCCATTCGGCCGGAAGCTGAAGCGTTCGACAATACCAGCAGATTCCCTGGAAGTTTCGTCCGCCGCTGGCGTTTGACGGCTCCAGCCGCACCGAGTGCGGAAGATTCACCATCTCCCACTGGCGGCCATCCGCCGGCTGGCACGGCATCGCCTCCGCCTCCCCCGGCGTTTCCATCCGGCGAAATTGCCAATCCTGATTCAACGAAATCGTCAGCCGCGCCGCCCGCCCATCCGACGCGCCCAACGCCTCCAGAGCGCGATCGAGCGTCTTTTTAACCGGCAGGGATTTTCCCGGCCCACGCAACTTCTTGGGCCAGGTTCGCCGACTCAAATCCGTCGAAGACCGCGCCATCGAACATCACCCCCCCTCGCCTAAAGATTCCAGCGCCGGCAACGCCTTCCCCGATTGGTCGAACAGCGCTTCGTAACCCTGTCGCCACACGCGCGGAAACCCGGCGGTGGGAATTGCCTCGGGATACCAGTAGATGTACCCGATTGCATGATGGCCCGGCGCGGCCCGCAATGTCGCCGTCAGATCGTGCAGGTATTGTTCCTGCCCCTCGGGCGTCTGCGGCCACCGCAGCGTCGCCAAGCCCTTTTTGTCCGGCAACTCCTTCCACGGATAAGCCGTCTCGGCCAAAACAACGTCCTTGCCCGTAAGCTCGATCGCGTCCGCCAGGTTCTGCTTAAGGTCGTCGATGGAATCGTCCCAGGCGGGATAAAAGCTCAGGCCCACGATGTCGTAATCCGCCGGATCGAGCTTGAATTTCCCGAAGAAATACTTGGCCATTCCCTCCTTGCCGCCGCCATGAATGTGGATCACGATCCGGATTGGATGGGATGGGGTTTGCATGGATCGGACGGCCGTCGCGCCGGCGGCGATGAGCCGGGCAAAATGGTCCCACTGCGCCGACTCTTGCGTGGCGGGAACGTCCAGCACCTGGCCTTGCGGCCACAGCACCCCCGCCGTGATTTCGTTCCCCACCTGCACCATATCCGGCATTGTACCATCAGCCTGGAAGTCTTTCAGAACCTCAAGGGTGTAATCGTGAACCTTCTGCTCCAGGGCATCGAAGTCCAGGCCCTTCCAGTCCCGCGGCATGTACTGCTTGCCCGGATCGGCCCAAGAATCCGAATAATGGATATCCAAAAGAAATAACGCCCCGGTGGCCTTGATTCGCTTGGCCAAGCCGCGGACGTACGCCAAGTCCTGCACGGCTCCGAAGTTCTTGATGTAATCCGGATCGGGCTTCACGAACAGCCGCACGCGAAACAAATTACAGCCGTGTGCCGCGAGAATCTGAATCGCATCCCCGTGCTTGCCGCCATCCGAGAAAACCCCGCCGGCCTTTTCAATCGTCGGCAGCATCGACACGTCGCAGCCGGTGATGAAGGTTTGATCCGCCGCAATGACCAAATTGCAGGCGACAATCCATGTAACAGCCAGCGCAAACATTTGTTGTCGAAAGATCAAGCTTAACAACATAGCTTTTTCCATTATTTGCGCCGCGCCCTCCAGTTCGGCCCAATCCTAGTACGTCAATCCCTGGTTGTAATTGATGATGAGATCGGCGAAATCAGGGCTATTGATGACGCCGCCGCCGTTGAAATCGCATAAATAATTGTCTGAGTTGGTCGCTTGGTTGAAATTGGAATCAACGGCCGCGAGGTCCTGGGCGTTGACGATCCCATCGCCGTTTGTATCACCAAGCATAAACCCAAGTTTCAACGTGAAATCGCCGGTAACGCCCGTCGCCTGATCCTGAACGCCATCGACGGTGAAGACGAGCGTTTCACGATTGAGGACATTCGAAAGGTAAACGTCAAGCTGGTCGGAATTCGAAGGGTCGATGAAATAACTGGAACTGCCAACCGATCCATCCGTCGCGCCCAAGGTATCGGTAAGCGAGAAGGTTAAGCCCGTTGCCGGGATCGAGATCGCCGACTCGAAATCCAATGCGAGATAGAGCCGCGAATTGTCCTGACGGCCTTCAACGGTGGGGAGTTGGCCAGGGCCGACATTCAGGTTCACATTGATGGCATAGCTATTTCCATTAGCGTTGTTTTGGATGGACTCGGCCGAGACAAGCTGAGGCGGATTGGGTTGCAAAGCCGGGCCGTAATAGCCGAGAGCGAGATCGAACGTGTCCTGATCGATATCCGCGACGAGCAAACCCCCGGAGTCAGGTCCGCCTGTCACAAATGCCGCGCTTGGAGTATCATCGGGAACGTTCACATTCGTGTACGTTTGATCCAGGTTCTCATACTGCCATGTGGCACCGTTGACCCACTGGGCCACTTGCGTACCCCATGCAGGAGATTCACCCCAGACGTATGTTATAGCCACGTCGCCGGTGTCTTGGTTGAGGGCCATGGTAGCCGAGTACGAGAAAGCACCCGAGGCAACGGATATTCCCTCCGGTGCCCTCACGAACAACTGGCCATCATTGTTCGGACCAAAGTTTGTGCCCGCTCCGGTGGCCGCGTTGACTTCGGTCAGTCCGACGCCTGTGAACCAGTTATCCGACGGGTCGGTCCAGCTCACCGGGTTGGCACTTATGACATTGCCGTTATAGACAGTGAGTCCGAAGACCGAATCGATGGTAACACTATTGGTTCCCGCGGGGGCGAAGGTCGTCAGTTGGAAGGGTGATCCGCTATTGAAGCTCGCGAGAAGACCCGTCCCGTCGGGCGTGATGGCGGTCACCTGTGGGGCTCCGTTATAGTCATCGCCGGCGTAGATGTCCCCATAAGTGCTGTCAGAGGCGTCGCTGTCCACTGTCAGCGCGGTGAACTCGTCAAAAAATCCGTAGGGGGGGGAGGGGTGACTGTCGGTTTCGAACTCGCCCCCCGAGCCGAAATTGGAATCGACCAACCCGGATTCCTCGTGAAAGGCCCAGATGCTATTCGATTGCGCATTCCCCGACGCGTCGTAACCCCCGATCAGGATGTCATTCGTCGCGGGGTCGTATGCCGCGCAGCAACCTTGATAAGAGTCTGTGCCCGTACCCGCCCACGACGGCGATTCAAGTCCCTCAAAATAATTCATCGAGGTACCGGTTGAATTTAGCTCGAGAACACCAATACCCGCATATGTCGGGACAGTGGGGCCTTCGTAAACTGTTGCCAACTCAACAGCGATATCAATGTTTCCGTTTTGATCAACCCAAATCCCCAGGGGTTGAGCGCCTGCAAAGGCGTCGGGGTTTTCGGACCACCCTTGCGGCCCGTACCCTGAGGCGTCGACAATTGAGTAGCCCGCCACGGGCGTCGCAAGTTCGTCATCACCCTCCGTAGAGATCACTGTGCCGCCTTGGCCACCGGAGTTCGCAAAGTTGGTATCCGGAGTCCCGTCATCAGCGGGATTGAATGCGCCCACGACGATATAGCCCAAAGGGGGGCCATGATTGAACACTTGTGCTGCCACCAGCTCATCCCCGTACTTCGCGTCATAGGCGGTAACAAGCGTTGGTGCGCCACTCCCTGGACCCTGACCGAACGAAGCGCCGATGCCACCGGAGGTCACCGGCTCTCCCTCGTCCTGCGACCACGTCGGCAGGACGCCAGTGCTTAGCAAAACGCGAGGCTCCATCGGCTCGATCAAGCAAGCCTTTCGCCAGAAATAGCGACCGGATCGCTTGTGTCCCCTCCGCAAGCTGTGCAAAGCTCCGCGCATAAGATTCCTCCTTCCGTAGGAATCAATAAACAAATACCTGATCCACGGCACTGCCATCAGGGGAATGGATCGCCATCACGTCCGACGCCGCCGGATCAGCTTGGGGAATCCAATGGCTGTCGGCAACGCCTGGCGGTTTCACCAAGACCGCGCTTCGCATGAACGAAGGATCCTGGAACAACCTCGCCGAACCCGGCGACTGGCCATTCTTCACCGCTTCGGCAATCGACGCCTCCAGTCGTTTTTTCGCCTCGGGAGTGTACTTCTCCAAAAAGGCACAAAACTGCTTGCTCCCACCATCGTAGGTGTAAACCTCCGCGAACACCGCCGTCTTCCCATTGTGATCCAGCGGTGGAACCGAATAGGCGCTATCGACGTACCACGTTTTGCCGTCATCGTCGGTCAAATATGCCTGCGCCAGATTGGCCTTTTTTTCCGGCCAATATTCCCGGGCCAATATCAGGCCCGCGACCAATACCAGAACTACGGCGACCCCAACACCGGCGATCGGCTTCCCCTGCAATGACTTGCGAATTTCCATATACCCAATGCTCTTAAAACCCACGTGCGGTTTGGCAATCGTTAATTGCTAAACCTTACGCAAATATCCTGCGCCAATACGGTGCCAAGGACCCTGGGCTCGACGTGGCCGTCGAGAAACAGGAAATCCGCCGTGGTGTTATTCATGTGGCGAAACCGCATATTGCAGGAGTCGGAACCGCCCGGCCCACTGTACGTGTGCTGCTTGGCGGTATTCGGATTGTTCGCATCAGCCCAATAATCCTGATTCGCGGCCTTTAAATAGGATGGCACAACGCTTCCATAAACTGCGCTGGACGGACTGCCGTATCCCGGATATGCACAACCCAGCGACACCGGGTTTGAATAGTACGTTGGCTTGTAACTTGCCACGTTTTTCGGCGGTGGCGGATTAAGGAAGCTGTGGTAATTGTAAAAAGCATAGTTATCCAGTTGCCCCGAAAAAACCTGAAAAACACCGTAATCAACCTGAGGAATGCCTATTTTGATCGGCCCACACCACGCGACCATCAACTCCGCGGAATGTTTGATAGATCCAATTTGGACGGGGGCAAAAGAATACTTGTTATCGGCATACTGGAGCGGGTCATACATGAGACCACCGGGAAAGCTGGCCGCGTTCGAGCAGAAAAATACGCGCGGATTAACATTGTAAGACGTGGCGTGATTGTCCACGGGCATAGTGGGCAAATCGGTGTCTTGAAAAACTCCCGACTCCTGAAAGGGCATATACTGCCCGCTTCCCGTTCCCCAGCCGGGGGGATCAGTTCCCATCGGCTTGCTTGACAGCAAAGTCAGCGCGTCGGCGTAGGTCCAAAACAAAATGCCATCCACCATTGGCGGACCGTAGCCGTGGTTCTCAGTCTCGTAAATCTGCATCATTTGCCCGAGTTGCTTGAGGTTGGATTGGCAGTAAATCAGATTCGCCTGCGCCCTCGCCTTGTTCAGCGCCGGAAGCAAAACGGATATCAACAGCGCGATGATCCCGATCACCACCAGCAACTCGACCAACGTAAATCCTGCCGCTGAACGCGATCGTTTCATGTACCGCTCCTGGTCCGAATGGACATGCCGCCTATCCTCAATCGTCACTCCATTCTACCCGCTTCAAAGAACCCGGCTCTCCACAACTGCGAATAAACCATTCGAATTTACGACACGCCAGATGGCGGTCTGGCGCGCCGCCCGGCATTCTTGGCGTTTGGCCGCCCGTTTTCGCACAATGGATCGATCGCGGTCATGCTCAAAATTCTGTTGATCCTCTCGCCGATTCTGGCCGTCGTATTTATGGGCGGCGCCGTCGCCCGCGCCGGCGAATTGCCCCGGATACGGCCCACCCTGGACTTCGGCTGGCGGTTTCTCCTGGGCGATCCGCCCGGCGCCCAGAACGCCGATTTCGACGACTCGGCCTGGCGGCCGGTCGATCTGCCCCACGACTGGAGCATCTTCGGCCCGTTCGACCAAGCCGCCCCGGCGGGCGGCGGCGGCGCTTACCTCCCCACCGGCGTCGGTTGGTATCGAAAGACCTTTCGTCTTCCCGATGCCTTTCAAAATCGCCAGGTCCGAATCGAATTCGACGGCGTCTATGAGAACAGCCAGGTCTGGATCAACGGCCACTGGCTCGGCAAACGCCCCTTCGGATACATCGGCTTTTCTTACGATCTCACGGCCTACCTGCACTTCAACCAGCAGCCGAACGTGCTGGCCGTCCGCGTGGACAATTCCGTCCAACCCAACTCCCGCTGGTACAGCGGCTCGGGCATCTACCGTCACACCTGGCTGAGTGTGACCGATCCCCTGTCGATCGCGCCCGACGGGGTCTATGCGATCACTCCGCAGGTGAGCGAGGCAAGCGCCACCGTTCAGATTGCCACGCAGGTCGTCAACCATCGCAAGTCGGCCGTTCGATTCGCGCTGATTTCGACGGTGCTGGACCGCGACGGCCGCGAACTCCGCAGCGACCGGAGCGAAGCCGAGCTTGACGCCGGCGAAGCCGAAAAACTGACCCAGCAGGTCCGCATCGAGCATCCGCATCTCTGGTCGGATCAGACGCCGTATCTGTACACGCTTCGCAGCACGTTGCGCCTCGGCGATGGGGTGATCGATCAGCTCGACACTCCCATCGGCGTGCGCTCGATCGAATTCGACGTTGATCGGGGCTTTCTTCTCAACGGCCGGCAGGTGAAGCTCGACGGCGTCTGCCTGCACGGCGACGGGGGCAGCGTCGGCGCGGCGGTGCCCGAAGGCGTCTGGCGGCGGCGATTGCGCCTGCTCAAGGAGATGGGCTGCAACGCCATCCGCACCAGCCACAATCCCCCCGCCCCTGAATTCCTCGACCTCTGCGATCAACTCGGATTTCTCGTCATGGACGAAGCGTTCGACGAATGGACCGCCGGCAAAACCCTCGGCGGATATCACCGCTTCTTCAACGACTGGTCGCAACTCGATCTGGTCGATTTCATCCATCGCGACCGTAATCACCCTTGCGTCGTCCTCTGGAGCGCGGGCAACGAGGTTCAGGAGCAGGTCCTGCCGGCCGGCGCCGACGTGCTGGGGCCGCTCGTCGAGACCTTTCATCGCCAGGACCCCACCCGTCCCGTGACGGCGGCCTGCGACAAGCTCTTCGCCCAGCCCGTCGGCGCGCCCCCGGAGTTCCCCGCCCTTCTCGATGTCGTCGGATACAACTACGTCGACCGCTGGCTCGACCGCGCCAACACTTACTACAGCGACGATCGCCGCTTGTTCCCCCAGCGCCGTTTCATCGGCACGGAAAGCGTTTCGATGGGCGGAATCCGCGGCGATTATCGCGGTTTGTTCCAAAACCAAAACCAAAACGCCGCCACCCAACCGGACTTCATTCCGCCCGACGCCACCCAACCCGCCGCAACCTCCCCATCCGCCCCGCGCCGGCGATTCCGCCGGCTTCCCGACTCCAATCGCCGCCTCGACGTCGAGCAGCTTTGGAAATTCGTCCGCGCCTACGACTATGTCTCCGGCGATTTCATGTGGACGGGAATTGATTATCTGGGCGAAGCCTTCTGGCCCACCCGCAGCGCCCCCTTCGGCGTGCTGGATACCTGCTCCTTCAAGAAAGACGGATATTATTTCTACCAGAGCCAATGGACCAGCCAGCCCGTTCTGCATTTGTTTCCTCACTGGAACTGGCGCGGCCGCGAGGGGCAGGTCATCCCGGTGATGTGCTATACCAATTGCGATACCGTTGAACTGTTCGTCAACGGCAAATCGTTCGGGATCAAGGGCTACGAATTCCCGCGTCAGGGGATGAGGGAGGATTACGGTAATTATCCCCTGCGCGCCCGGGCCGTTCGCACCACTTCGGACCTTCATTTGTCGTGGGACGTGCCGTTCGAGCCGGGCACGCTGAAGGCCGTCGCAAGCCGCGACGGCCGCGTTGTCGCCACCGAGCAAATCGCCACGACCGGCGAGCCTGCCGCGATCGCATTGTCCGCCGACAACGTCGCCCCGATCGCCGATGGCCGCGACGTGGCCCATCTGACCGTTCAAATCGTCGATGCCGATGGGCAAACCGTTCCCACGGCCGACAACGCGGTCGCCTTTGACCTTCAAGGCCCGGGGCAAATCATCGGCGTGGACAACGGCGACCCGTCCGACCACGACAGCTTCAAATCAAATCAGTGCAAATCGTTCAACGGCTTATGCCTGGCGATCGTGCAGACAACCCGCAATGCCGGCGCGATTCGGGTCACGGCCCGCTCTGGCGACTTGCGCCCGGCATCGGTGGAGATTGATTCCCAACCCGCCCCGCAAACTCCCGTTATTCCATAATCATTTCCTCTTTTTCCTCTTTGTCGCAAAATCACAGGATTAATTCGCAACTCTCCAGGGTTCCCGGCCATTCTTGTTCTATTATGTCCGTAGTCGATGCCGCTTGCACTCGAGCAGGTCGCGGCCTCGTTGGCGTTGGAACATAAAACCATTTCGGAGGGTCTATGAGAAAATCGCGCTTGGCTCTGAATTCAGCGGCTATGTTTGGGGCGGGCCTTTGCTGGCTTCCCAACGCTTCGGCACAGGCGGTTATTTTTCCCGGTTACGCCCCAACCGGCAACGCCGCAACCTGGGGTAATCCCTACGACCAAATCACCAGCGTCGTCATCACCACCGGCTACGAAGATATTCAGAGCACCTCAACCATCGTACCGGCAAACGCCGTCACTGCGCCGGCGATCTTCATCCAAATCAATCTCCCTTCGACTGTCAATATCACCAACAGTTCGCAATGGTATGCCGATTATGACATCGTCATGGAAACAAGCTCTGGCGGCCCTGGAATAGTCGCTACCCCGACTACTGTTTCTGCTCCAAGTCCCTACTCAAATCCCTTCGGAATCAGTACGGGTATGAACTATTTTATCCCGGGCTACAGCAAAAAGACCTCACCCGGCACGACTGGGGATAATGAGGTGTGGAACTATTCCGCTGGCGCATGGAGCCAGGTAGCCGGGTACGGCCAATCGAACTACAACGCAACCACCACTAACATTACCGCGACTTCCATTACCTACGGCATTCCCCTTACCGATCTCGGGCTCAGCGTCGGCAATACGTTCAATTTTGATGTCTATAGCACCTATGGCCTCCCCGGCCAGCAATCGGCATACGATGTGCTCGACAACAGCAACTTTTCGGCTGGATCTCCAAACTACTACCCATGGTTCAGCAATCCCTCCGGATCATCGCCAGTGCCGTACGAC
>JBEKIV010000052.1:0-18480 GCA_050011595.1 Tepidisphaeraceae bacterium | reverse complement strand
CGAAGTAAACGTCCATCAACCGGATGCCCGCCTCCCTGGCGGATTCGGTGGGGAAATACCGCCAGAGAATCTCGTGCAGTTTGTCCAGGCCGTCGCTGCCCGCGGCGTTGAGAAGCCCGGCAGCCGGGGTTTCGTATCGGCCGCGATAAACCGTCAATCCATCCTCCGGCCATTTGCACAGCGACTGTCGCACCGTTTCGGTCACGGAGGCATATTGGTCGACGATGTGGGTTTGCGGGTCCTCGTGCGTGGGCACCACGCGGTCGGAATATTTTTCCAGGATTTCCTGGTACACGTCGGCCGATTTTCCCCATTCGTGCAGGCGCTCCATCCGCCGCGCCAGCGCCAGCTTCTCCATCGCCATCGCCGAATCGCGGACGTAAACAACCCCGATAGGATTCTGGCCCGCGGCCTGCGGAAGTCCACCGACGACTTGAGGCATCCCGCCGCCGACGATCACGCGCATCTGCCCCCACGCCGATGACCCCGCCAGCAATCCCACCGCCGCGATCAGCAATCGGACAACCACCCGGCAGCGGTTCCCTTTCCCCGTGTAGCCGGCGGGCTTGCCCGCCGTACTCTCTTCCACCGCGGAACCCGGCCCATTACCAAGCACCCAAACGCGCATGCCATTATCTTAGCCGAAATATTTGCCCCACAGCGGCGAAAGCCGCTGGATTTCATCCGCGCCAATCCGCGATTTGTCCGACCAGATCGCCAATTTCAACGCCTCGCGGGCCGGGCACGCCAGCAGCGGCGCCGGGTCGGCCGCGATCCGCCGAAGCACCCGGCGGATCAACTCCATCGCGTGGTCCGCCGCCGCCTGGAGATTGGCCGTGATCTCCTCAAGCAGCGCCGCCGCCGATGGCGCCTCCGCCGAGGTCGCCGCCGCCTGGCCCGGCCCCGGCGGCGCGGCCGATTTCCAACAATCGTAATCCGTCACCAGTCCGATCAACGCGTAGGCGATTTCCGCTTCCCTGGCGAGTTTGGCTTCCGGCATGGCCGTCATTCCGATCAAATCTCCCCCCCAAAGCCGATGCATCAGGCTCTCCGCCCGCGTGGAAAACGCCGGACCCTCCATGCACACGTAACACCCCCGCTCGTGAGCCGTGATCGCCTCGCCGGTTGACGCCTGTTCTAAAATGATTCGACGCAGCACCGGACAAAAAGGTTCCGCCATTTCCACGTGCACCGCCGCCTTTTCAAAGAACGTCCCGGCCCGCCGGTAGGTCTTGTCGATGATCTGATCGGGAACCACCAACTCCCGCGGCTTAAACTCCTGCCGCAAGCTCCCGCACGCCCCCGATGCGATGATGTGCGTGCACCCAAGCTGCTTGAGCGCAAAAATATTCGCCCGGAACGGCACGTTACTCGGCGGAATCAAATGCCCCGGCCCGTGTCGTCCCAGCAGCAGCACCGTCAGCCCCTCCCAATCCGCTTCAATCACCGCATCGCTCGGCGGCCCGAACGGCGTTTGCATTTCATGCCTTCGGCCATTCCCTTTGCCCAAAAGCTCCCCCAGCCCCGTCCCGCCGATGATCCCGATTTTTACATCGCTCATGGCCAGAAAGGATAGACGATTTGGCCGCCGCTCACCACGGCGAATCGGGTGCGCGCAACCCCCTTTTTAGCGGCCGCACTTGTGCGGCGTTTCCGACCCCAAATCGCGCGGAAACCACGCGTCCCAACGCCACTCACGCGACATGCGGCGTTTGAGCGATTAGAATCATTAGATTGTGCCGCATATCTATCCCATTTTCCTGGACGTTTCCCGGCGCAGGGTGGTGATCGTCGGCGGGGGGGTGGTGGCCGCGCGCAAGGCGGCCGGAATCCTGGCCGCGGGGGCTGTCTCCGTCCGGGCGGTGGCGAGTAAATTCGTCCGGGAGTTTCCCGACGGCGTCGAGAAGAAAATCGCCAATTTCGAGCCGGCCGACCTCGACGGCGCGGAACTGGTTTTCGCGGCGACCGATTCCGGCGCGGTCAATGATGCCGTGGTGGCCGAGACCCGGCGGCGGGGGATTTGGGTGCAGCGCGGCGATGCCGAGGAACTCGATGAGCCAGGCGATTTTGTTTTGCCCGCGGTCCTCAAATGCGGGCCGATCGTCGTCGCCGTGTCGGCCGGCGGGTCGCCGGCTTTGGCGGCGGGGTTGCGGGATGCGCTGGCCGGCAGCGTCAGCGATGAATGGGTGAAATTAGCCGAGGCTTCCAAACAGCTTCGTCCGAAAATCCGGGGCAGCGGTTTGCCGATCGCTCGGCGGCGGGAAATTTTCCGGGCGCTGGCGACGACGGAGGCGGCGACGGCGCTGAAAGACGGCTCAATGGCGGGATTGTGCGGTTGGCTGCGCGGAAAATTCAACGATCTTCCCGACTTGACGCCCCGCCCGGAGGGAACCCCATGAGCGCGGCCACCGGCGCCAACGCGGGGCAGATCGGCCTGGTCCTGGGCGCGGCGGGCGTGTTTCTGGTCGGCGGTGGGATTTCCGCCGCATGCCTGTGGAGGCCCGGCAACCGGCTCCGATTGACCGCCAAGTCCATGGCCTATTTTGGGATTTGCCTGGGATTGGCCGCCCTGATCTGGAGGTCGGTCGTTCGTGGCCGCTGGATGCCGCTCGAGGACAATTTCGAAGCGATGGCCACGCTGGCGCTCCTGCTGGCGGGGTTCACGTTGTACGTTCAGCGCGCCAAGCCCATCCCGGGGTTGGATTGGTTCCTGATGCCGATCGTGATCGTCATGCTTCTCTGCGCCGCATTGCTCGGAGAATCCGCGCAAGGCGTCTATGAGCCGGCCGGGATTTGGGATTTGACGCATCGCGCCAGCAATTTTGCCGGCATGGCCGCCTTTGGCGTCGCCGCCGGGGTCGGCGCGATGTACCTGGTTGCCAGCGCCCGCTTGCGGCGCAAAGCCGCCATCGCAAGCGGGCCGCCCGTAAGCCTGGAGCGCCTGGAGAACCTCACCCATTGGGCCGTCAGTATCGGCTTTGCCCTGCTCACCGTCGGGATCGTCACCGGCTTGGCCAGGATCATGCAACGCGGTTCGCATACCATGCTCGGTCCGCATTGGATCACCAGTCCCAAGGTGATTCTGGCGTTTTCCGTGTGGGTCGTTTACGCGGTGGCGTTGCACACGCCGATTACCCCGGCGGTCAGGGGGCGCAAATCCGCCATGCTGAGCATCATCGGATTTCTGCTGATGGTGGCGACTTTGATCACGGTCTTATATCTGCCCACGGAGCGATGAGGAGCGATGCGGCGATTGCTCGTTCTGGGATTGAATCACAAGACCGCGCCGCTGGACCTGCGCGAGCGCCTGGCGTTTTCCCCCGAGCAGCGCAAGGCCGCGCTGTTGGCGCTTCGCGCCCGGTTCGATCGCTGCGAGGCGGTGCTTCTTTCCACTTGCAATCGCGTCGAACTGTACGTCGCTCGCGAATCTCACGGGCATCCCCGGCACACGGAATTGGCCGAATTCCTTGCCCAGAACCGGGCGCTGAAGCTGGAGGATTTCCAGTCGCGCCTCTACCACATGGTCGAGCGGGACGCCGTCAGCCATCTGTTCTCGGTGGCCGCTTCTCTGGATTCGATGGTCTTGGGCGAGACGCAGATCCTGGCCCAGGTGCGCCAGGCGTACGAGGCGGCCAAGGAGGCGGGCACCGCCGGTCCCGTGCTCCATCCCCTGTTTCAGCGGGCCGTCGCCGTCGGAAAGCAAATCCGCGCCCAAACCACTCTCGGCGAGGGGAGAGTCTCCGTCGCCTCCGTCGCCGTGGATTATGCCCGGCGGATATTTGACGTCTTCACCGACAAGACCGTCTTGAGCGTCGGCGCGGGAAAGATGGCCGAACGGGTCCTGGCGGCCCTGGCGGCGTTGAAACCGGGCCGCCTGATCGTCTGCAACCGCGATGCGGCCAAGGCCGCGGCCCTGGCGGAAAAATTCGCCGGATCGGCCGCGGCATTCGAGCAATTGCCCGATCATCTGACCGCCGCCGACATCGTCATCACCAGCACCGGGTCCGACACGCCGATCATCACGCGAAATGTGTTCGACACGGTCATCCGGCGCCGCAGGTACAGGCCGGTGTTCGTGATCGACATCGCCGTGCCCCGCGATGTTGCCCCCGACGTCGCCAAGATCGAGAACGTCTATCTGTATAACCTCGACGATTTGCAGCAGGCGGTGACGGCGACGATGGGCCAGCGGTCGGCTGCCGCCGATGCCGCCGGCCGGATCGTCGAGGAGCACGTGAAGGATTTCGCCGCCTGGAACCGCGCGCGGATGATGGGGCCGCTCATCGATCATCTCTATCAGCGGTCCCATGCCCTGGCCCAGGAGGAACTGGCGCGCACGGTGGCGAAATTGTCCGGCGTCACCGATGGGGACAAACAACAATTGGAAGAACTCACCCGCCGGATCGTCAACAAGCTTCTGCACGATCCCATCCAGGTGCTCCGCGATTCCGAGCCGGCGCATGCCCCGATGACCCAGTATTTGCATGCGGTGGAGAAGTTATTCAAGTTGGAAGACGACGACGCCGCCAAACCCGAGGGCCAGGCGTGAATCTGCCGGCCGCGGTCAAATCTCGCGCGGCGACGATGGTTGCCGCGGCGATTGTCTTCCTGGCGATGTTTCTGGCGCTGGCCGGGCCGTCGTGGGAACTGGCCGTTTATCGCCTTTTGCAGGATGGGGGCTGTGCGATCCTGTGGCTCACCTCCGCCGGCGGGATCGGCTGGCTCGCATGGAGAATCCTGCGCCCGCCGCCGACCAACAATTCCTTGGCAACCGTGACCAGCGTCGGCCTGGGCCTGGGGATTGTCAGTCTCGCGGTTCTGTCGCTCGGGCTGATGGGGTGGATGAATCAGGGATGGGCCGTCGGAATTCTCGCGGCCGGGGATATTATCGCAATTTCAGTTTTGCACGTTCGCGGAAAACATTGGAACGCGGGAAAATGGTTGCGTGATTCAACCGGCTGGGGATGGCTGTGGGTTGTGGCGGCCGCGGTGGGGGGCGCGGCGGCGCTGGCGGCATGCTTCCCGCCGGGGATTTTGTGGGGCGATGAGCCTAACGGCTACGACGTCGTTGAGTATCACCTCCAGGTGCCCCGCGAATGGTTCGAGGCCGGGCGCATCGTCCCGTTGCATCACAACATCTTTTCATTCTTTCCCTTCAACGTCGAGATGCACTATCTCCTGGCGATGTTTCTGCACGCAGGCCCCTGGGCGGGGATGTATCTCGCCCAGATGATGCACCTGGGATTTTGTCTCATGGCCGTGTGCGCGGTGTATGCCTTGGCCGGCGGCGGCCGGCGCGGAGCGGTTGCCGCCTTGCTCGTGGCCGCGACGCCATGGACCGGATTGCTTGCGCCCGTTGCCTACAACGAGGGAGGAACCCTGCTCTTCGCCGCGCTGGCGATCGGATGGGCGATTCGCGGCCAGACTTGCCGGGAGTTTCTCCTCGCCGGAATATTCGCCGGATTTGCCGCCGGCACGAAACTGTCCGTCGCCCCGCTGGTTATTGTCGGCGTGCCATTGGCCGCGACCATCAAAAACGCGATGCACTTTCCCTCGCGTCGATCTTCCCCAAACGCCCACGGCGCCGCCGTGGGGAACGCGGCGCATTTATCTTGCTATGTCCTGGCGGGGGTTTTGGCTCTTTCACCCTGGCTGATCCGCGACTGGAAATGGACCGGCAATCCCGTTTTCCCCGAAGCGATGAGCATCCTTGGCAACGCCCATTTCAGCCCGGTTCAAGCCGAGCGATGGCGACAGGCTTATTGGCCCGACAAGGAATACCGCTCGGTCGCCGGCCGCCTGCGAGCGCTGGGCGGTTTGCTCCTTTGGGATTGGAGATACGGATACGTCCTGTTCCCCCTGGGGATCGGGGCGTTGGCGCTGGGCATCCGTAATCGCGCGATGGTTGGCCTGGGGATCCTCCTCGTCTTCCAGATCGCATTCTGGATTTGTTTCACGCATTTGCAAAGCCGGTTCATGGTAATGGCAATTCCCATCATTGCATTGATGCTCGCGCAGATTGAACCTCGCGCCTGGCTGCCGCTTTGCGCCGCGGCCGGATTGGCGATGGCCGTTTTTTCCGCCGTGATGCTCGTCGACAAAATGGGCCACTATCTGGAAATTGACCACGACAAGGCCGCGCTGATCGGCCGCGAAAACCTCGAGGGATTTCGGTTGTTCGATACCCGGCAACTGACGGACGGCCAATCCGTGGACCTGGTGGGCGACGCCTGCGCGTTCTGGTATCAGATTCCGATGTCGCGCCTGAATTACAAGACCGTGTTTGACGTGGACACGAGCGATCCAAATCAGTCGATCGACCAAGCCTGGCTGGCGGGGATGCCCAAGAACGCCGTGGTGTGGCGCGACCACGAAGAGTTGAAGAGGTTTGCCCGCACCTACTACGGAATCAAACCCGAAATCCGAAGCCAGAATGACGAATCAAGCCCGAATGACAAATGACCAATGACCAATGGCAACCATTGCTCAGGACCACCACGTCTCCCCTCCGGCGGGGGTTGTGACCATCGCCGGGATGCGGAGGCGAGCGTGGTCCCAGATGGACTGAGCCGCCGGGTCAAGGCTCCAGCGATGCGACTCGAACCAGGCCAACGCCGCCTCGAAGCGGATGGCATCCCGGAATCGTTCGTTATCCGCCAATTGGGCCAGCACGAATGCCGAGACCAGGGCATCTTCGGGCATCCGGCGGATGGGGATTTTGGGCCAGATTCCAGCCGGCTGCTGGAGCGTGGCCAGAGAGGCCAATCCGCGTTCGACGGCCTGCCCATGGCCGTTTTGGAGAGACAAGGCCCGGAGACAAAGTGCCGTAGTGGCGACGTCGCCCCAGCCTCCATCGGCTTCCTGGAGCGCGAGAAGGGTTCGGATCAGCCGGGGGCACAGTGACGCATGCGGCTGATGCAGTTCATCCAGCCGAACCAGCGCCAGCGCCGCCGCGGATGCGGCCGGGGTCTCCGCCAACTCCCCAGCGGCCACCGCCTCGACCCGGGGGGCGATCAACTCCTCCAGAAGCCGCGAGTATTTCCGGGCGTCCCATAACTTCTCAATATGTCGCACCGTCAGCATTCCATTGCTCCTTGATTGGTGTCTGTTAGGATAAATAATACCTAACAAACACTGGATGTAAAGGGGAAAAATCAGAAAAATTGTCGTGGGTCATTTGTCATTGGTCATTAGTCCCTTGCGTGGCGCCTCCCACGCCAATGACCAGTGACAAATGACCAATGACCAATGACAAATGACCACTGACCACTAGAATCACCCCTGTCTGCCCAAGCATGACCAGCATCCCGCGAATTCTCTTTCGATACACCCTGAACAACGTGTTCTTCGGGATCGCGCTGATGGTGATGATTGCCCTGTACATCGCCATCGGCTCCGGTATGCCCGCGGTGCGGGAATATTTTGAGATGAACGAACTGGAGTTTTTCGACGCCTGGCCGTTGAAGCTCATGATGTTGTTGTTGTGCCTGAGCCTGGCCACCGTCACGTTGAACCGGATTCCGCTGACTCCTCCGCGATACGGGGTTTGGTGCATTCATTCGGGGATCATCACTTTGATTACCGGGGCATCGCTTTATTACCACCTCAAGGTGGAGGGCAGGACGCTGATTCCCGTGGGCCACGTCGTGAACGTGTTTTATGATTCCGGCCAGCGGGCGTTGTACGCGCGGGTTCTGAGGGGGGAAATGTACGGCATGCACCCGCTTCCGTCGTTGCCGCGGTTTGGGTCATACGACGATCGGCACGATCCTGGCCGATTGCGCAGGCCGGACCTTGCGGGGATCGGCAGTTTCACGCCGATTGGTTTGCAGTCGGATTCATCCAACGAGCTTTCCGTCTGGCTGGGGCTGTCGCAGCCGGTCACGGTGGACGTCGTCGGGTTTTATTCTTATGCCGACGTGGAGGAGGAGGTTTTGGACGATCCGGGTTCGAACGAGGTCGGCGTGGAACTGGCGATCGCGGATCAGCCGCGGATCATGCTGCGGGCGACCGACCCGACGGCGTCGCATCAGTTTTTCGGTTCGACGGAATTGGAATACCGGCAGGTTTCCGATTCGTCGCTGGAGGAGATCCGCGCATCGGCCGACCGGCTGTTCGAATTGACCGCGGCCCTGCCCGGCCGGCCGGTGGAAAAATTGGAGTTGGGCATCGGCAAAGCGGTGGAGCTGGGAAATGGCGCCTACCGCGTTGCGGTGGAATCGTACAGTCCGGCCTTTCCGATGTTCGGAACGCATGAGCTTGTGCGGGCCTTGACGCTTCACGTGATGCCCAAGCGCGGGAGGGAATTTTGGAGGATGATCTTGGCCGGCCGCACGCTCCAGACCGATTTCAAGATGGACCCGGCCACCACGCCGCCGATGGTCAAGGGAAACCGCCAGAAGGACCCGATCGACGGGAATTTGGTCTTGGGTTTTGTCGTGACCGATCCCGCGGCGCTGTTGCCGGCCGCCAGCGATGACAAGCACGTTTTGCTGACCGCCAACAAAACGCTGCTCGACGTTCACACGACGTTTTCCTCCGCCGCCGAGGTCAGGGATTTGACCGGCGGGGGCGCAATTGAACTTTCGCTGGATGGCCAGCCGGTCACGGGGACCCTTCGGCGAAGGGATCATTTCAAGGTCGTCGCGCACGTCCTGCCGACGCCCGTCCAGAGGCAGATCAAGGACGAGGGCGAATCCGGCGTCAAGCAGGTGGTGGTGGCGCGGGTGAAGTGCGGGGACTGGTCCGAGGATCTGCCCGTGCCCTGCGATTTGTACGCCGCCCCCGACCCCATGCTGCTCGAACCGATGATTCCATGGGCCATGGGCGTCGTGCGCGTTCCCGGCGCATCGGCGGCATTGCAGTTACAGTTGGGGTTTGCCTGCCGGCCGATGCCGGCGGCGCTGACGCTCAAAAAATTCGATCTTGTCCCCTATCCCGGCGGCCTGCCCACGGGCAACGGATTATTCCGGGACTTTCGCTCCACGCTGGAATTGACCGATGCCGACGGTCATGCCGAAACCGACGTCGCCAGCCTCAACAGCCCGATTTATTATCAGCACGGAAACTGGATTTTTTTCCAGGCCGGTTATGATCCGGATGGGCAGTCATCCACCATCGGCGTCGGAAATCGCCCGGGGGTGTGGATCATGCTGACCGGATGCATCATGATTGTCCTGGGATTTTTATACGCGTTCTACGTCAAGCCGATCGTGATCCGCCGGATGAAGGCGGGGGCGCTGGCGCGGGCGGCAAGGGGAAATGAGCAGTTCGCTGCCAGCCGAAGCGGGGCGGTATGACAATGCCGAGAATCTCCACCACAACGCCGAGCGCTTGGGTCCTGACCCTCGTCCTGACGCTCTCCGGATTCGCCCACGCCCAGGATTTTGCCGGCCAGGTCGATCTCTCCCCGCTGGCCATGGCCGCCGTCCAGCATAACCAGACCATGAAAACCCTCGACACCTTCGCCCGCCAGGCGGTCTGGCAGATCACCGGGCATGAAAGGCTCGACGGCCATGAATCGCTCTACACCCTGCTGGACATGTCGTTCCATCCCGACCAGTACGTCACCCGGAACGTCGTCAAAATCTTGAATGTCCCCTTAAGAGACGAATTCGGGAACTTGCAGTCCATCGACGCGGCGGAGAAAAAACGGATCGTCAAGGAAGGAACCGTTTCCCTGGCGTTTTTGGAGCGGCCCGAGGTGCAGGCGCTGCTGGCCCGGGTGCAGGCCGACAGCGTGGCCAGGAGCAAGGCCATCGATCAGCTCATCATGGCCATGACCGCCATGCGCGACATCTGCCAGGACGAACGCGACTTCATTCCAGCCGAGATCGTTCCCCCCGCCCCAACCGGCGGGGACGGCCTTTGGCATCGGCCCACCGAGATGATCGGCGACGTTCCCGACCTGGTCGATGTCCTGAAGCAGCATGGAACCGTCGCTCCGCCCGGTCCCCAGGGGTATCAGGACCAGCAAGCCGTCCTGTCCGACATCTTCAAGGCGACGGGAAAGCTGATGCGCGGCTGGGACGACCTCGACGCGCCGCTGGTGAACCAGAGCGCCAAAAATTTGGCGGATTTGCTCGAGCAGGTGAACCCCCAGGCCTATCCCTCCCACGCCAAGCGGGCCGCGGAAGTCATCTACAACCGCTTGACCATGCTCACCATCCCGGGCGCGATCTTTTATTTCGCGGCCTTCGTGATGTTCCTTTTGTCCGCCCAGGCCGGCGTGACCAGACTCCGCCCGTGGGCGATTGGATTCATGCTGGTCGGATTGCTCATCCATTCCACGGGGATCGGCATACGCTGGTGGCTCGTGGGCGGAATCTTTCCCCCCATCAAGAACGAATTTGAAAGCGTGATGTGCTCCGCCTGGTTTGGCGCCGTCGTCGGCCTCGCCCTGGAACTTCGCAAATCCCGCGGATTCTTCGGCGCGGCCGCCAGCTTCGTCGGAATGCTCTGCCTCGTCGCCATCTTCGCCGCCCCCTACGTCACCGATCGCCAGATCGGCGGCGAGATCGGACAGGTCCAGGGAATCCTCATGAGCTATTGGCTCTATATCCATGTCACCATGGTCACCGCCAGCTATTCCCTCATCGGCATGGGATTTCTGCTCAGCTCGTGGTGGCTGCTCAGGTATTACTTCGGCGGCGCCGCCGCCGCGGGCGTTTCCCAGGGATCGTTCCTGGCCACGCTGGACTTGTGCAATTTGGTGGTCCTGCAACTGGCGTTCTGGATGCTCGGCGCGGGGATCATTCTCGGCGCCATCTGGGCCGACCAGAGTTGGGGCAGGCCGTGGGGATGGGACCCGAAGGAGACTTTTGCCCTGGTCACCTGGATGGTTTATTTGATTGCCGTTCACGTCCGCGTGGTCACCGTGGACAAGGCCTGGTGGACCGCGTTATTCGGCTTCGTCGGATTCTGGATCATGCTATTCAATTGGATCGGCGTGAATTTTCTCCTGGTCGGCCTGCACAGTTACGCCTGATTCCCATCCCAAGCCCAGGGATGGCCATCCCTGGGGAATTTTGCCGCCCACCGCGAGCTTAATAGAATGCGTTGATCCATGCCCACCGACGTTGTCACCCTCTCTCGCCTGCAATTCGCGCTGACGATCATGTTCCACTATCTCTTCCCGCCGCTGACCATTGGGATGGGCGTGGTCATGGCCTATCTGGAAGCGCGCTATCTCTGGACGAAGGAACTAGTCTACGAGACGGCCGCCAAGTTCTGGACCCAATTGTTCGCCGTGACGTTCGCCATGGGAGTCGCCACGGGGATCGTCATGGAATTCGAGTTCGGAACCAATTGGGCGGCGTATTCACGCTTCGTCGGCGATGTCTTCGGCTCCGCCCTGGCGGCCGAAGGTATCTTCGCCTTCTTCCTGGAATCCGGCTTCCTCGCCGTCCTGGTGTTCGGATGGGACAACGTCGGCCCCAAATTCCATTTCTTCGCCACGCTCATGGTCTCCCTCGGCTCCATGTTCTCCGCCGTCTGGATCATCGTCGCCAACAGTTGGCAGCAAACCCCGGCCGGCGACCGCATCGTGCAAATGATGCGCGACGGCAAACCGTGGTTCGACGCATTGGGCCATCCCGTCATGCGCGCCGAGATTGTCGATTTCCACGCCGTCGTCTTCAATCCGTCGTTCGTCGATCGCCTCGTTCACACCCTCATCGGCGCCTACGTCATGGGGGCGTTCTTCGTGATGAGCATCTCCGCCTATTACCTGCTGCGCAAGCGGCACGAGGAATTCGCTCGCCGGTCGTTTTCCGGCGCGTTGCTCCTGGCAACCGTGTTCAGCCTGGCGCAACTCCTCTCCGGCGACGCCAACGGCCGGATGGTCGCCCGCCAGCAGCCCGCCAAACTCGCTGCGTTCGAGGGACAATTCCAAACCAAACCCGGCGATCTAAGCCTCGTCGGCTGGCCCGACGTCCAGCGCAAGACGACCCGCGGCGAAGTGGCGATTCCCGGATTGCTCAGTTTCCTCCTCCACGGCGACCGTCATGCGCCGGTGACCGGATTGGACCAGGTCCCCCGCGACTATTGGCCCCCCGTGACCGCCTCGTTTTTCATCTATCACGCCATGGTCGCCATCGGTATGTTCTTCATCGCCCTGACCCTGTTCGCTTCCTTTCTGCGGTGGCGCGGGACCCTGTTCCACAATCGCTGGCTGCTTTGGGTCTTCGTCGCCTCCGTGTTTCTGGCCGTGGCCGCCAACGAGCTCGGCTGGGCGGCCGCCGAGGTGGGACGGCAACCCTGGGTGGTTTATCCCGGCCTCCAGCGCGATGCGGCGGGCAATCTGCTGCTCGACTCCCACGGTCTTATCCAATACCGAACCGCCGATGGACTCCTCACCCGCGACGCCGTTTCGGAATCGATCAGCAGCGGCCAGGTGATCGGCTCGATCGCCATGTTCTCCGTGATTTACGGCCTGCTGCTGCTGGTCTGGCTGGCCGTACTGAACGACAAGATTCACAAGGGGCCTCAACCGCTCTCGCCGGCGGAACGAACCACCGGCCAATCGCTGGCTCTGACGGTCGGTAAATTGGTGGACCACGGCGCTTCGCTCAGCGAGGCGAAGGATGAATCGCCGGATTGATTCGGACTCACTTTCATGGATTTCCACGCGATCTGGTTCATTCTTCTGGGCGTTCTGCTGGCCGGCTACGCCGTGCTGGACGGCTTCGACCTGGGTGTGGGAATCCTCCATCCCCTGGCGCGCGACGACCAGCAGCGCCGGGTGTTCCTCAACGCCATCGGCCCCATCTGGGACGGCAACGAAGTGTGGCTGGTGACGTTCGGCGGCGCGCTCTTCGCCGCCTTCCCCGAGGCCTACGCCACCACTTTTTCCGCGTTCTATACCGCCCTCATGCTCGTGCTCACCGCCCTCATCTTCCGCGCCACCGCCATCGAGTTCCGCGGCAAAAGTTCCTCGCCGCGCTGGCGCCTCGCCTGGGATTTCGCGTTTTTCGCCTCCAGCCTCCTGGCGTCCCTGCTGTTCGGCGTCGCCGTGGGAAACGCAATGATCGGCATCCCGCTCAACGAGCGCGGCGTGTTCCTCGGAACTTTTTGGGACGAGATCGGGCCGTATCCCATCCTCGTCGGCTTGCTCACCGTCGCCATGTTCGCCATGCACGGCGCGCTCTATCTCTACCTCAAAGTCCCCCATGGCGAACTTCACCAGCGCGTCGGCCGGTGGATGTGGCATACCTGGGGCATTTTCCTCGTGATGTACCTGTTGACGACGATCTACACGCTCCTGGCCGTTCACGGGGCGACGCAAAACTTCCAGCGATGGCCCTGGGCCGCCGGAATCGTCGTCGTCAACGTCCTGGCCATCGCCAACATTCCGCGAACGGTTTTCGCCGACAAGCCGGGCCAGGCGTTCGCCTCGAGCTGCGTCACCATCGTCGCGCTGGTGGCGCTGTTCGGCATCGCTCTTTGGCCCAATCTCGTCGCCGCCCGCAACAACCCCGCCAACAGCCTTTCCATCTATCGCGCTGCATCGAGCGACAAGACCCTGCGAATCATGTTCGTGATTGCCTGCCTGGGGATGCCGTTGGTGCTGACTTACACGCTGGCGGTGTACTGGACTTTCCGCCGCCGCGTTCAGATCGGCCCGCATAGCTATTGAATGCCCGCACCGGACACATTCGGTATTCGCAGGATGGATGGGTCCGGTAATATTCCCCACATTGACAGAATGTCGCCTTAGAATCGACTTGTTCGCACATTGTTAGGATGAATTGGCCGAATATGGTCGAATTTATGGTTGCGTTTTGCGGCCGACTCGTTAATATTTGCGACCGTTAGAGCATTTCTCCCGGTGTGTGTCACCTGTCCGCCGGTTGGAATAACAAGGCCGTTAGCATGCGTGGCATCCGTGCTAACGGGATTTGTTGTTGTTGAGGGTGGGACGAATGCCATGTCGGTCGGTTGAATTGGCGAGGCTCGATTTATCGAGCCGGCGATAGAGGAGGCACTGTGAGAAAACGAATCATGCGGGTTTTTACCTTTGTTGTGGGTGCTGGGCTGGCGGGTTTGTTTTGGGGTTCATCCGTTCAAGCGGCGGTGCTAGGACCCGAGGCTGCGGTCGCGCCGATCGGTGCAACTTTGACCGATTGGGCATCAAGCATCCAGTTCCCGCAGTTTAATCCGAGCCTCGGAACCCTGCTCTCCGTGGAAATAAACGTCAGCAGCAATCTTTCGACCACGCTCACAGTCAGCAATACGTCGCCTGACAGCAGCTCGTCCGGTACTGCAACGACCGAATTGCAGATGACCGTGCAAGATGCCGGCAATAACCTGGCGCCTTTTTTTACGGTGTATTCACCAAGCTTTCCCTACAGTCTGGGTCCTGGTGGTTCCATCAGTTCGGGGTTACTCACAGCATCCAATGGCTCCGATAATACGTACACTTCAGCTCCTGTGCTCGCTGAGTTCACCGGGTTGGGCGACGCTTCCCTGAACGCTTCCACGTTCACACAGACACTTCTTGCCAACACGGGCGGAAATACGAACTCCAGCCAGGTCACGGATGCCTCCCTGAACGGCACGGTGACTTACGTCTACTCGGTGCCCGAGCCGGCCAGCCTCGGTCTCATTCTCGCGGGATTGCCGCTTCTGGCCGCCCGACGCCGCCGTCAAGCTTGACCGCGGTAGCAATTAACTGAAATTCCAAAGCCACATGGATTACCCGTGTGGCTTTTTTCTTCCCTTCGCCGGCCGCATTTCGAGAATCCGCCGCGGTTTTCGCCAGGCATTCTTTGTAAGCGGACTCCCCTACGCGGCTTAGCGGATAAAACCCGATTCATTTATCCCCGACGATTGTGGATGCTTCCACCCACACAAGGCATGGACACCAATCGACGACAATTTCTGCGACACAGCCTGACCGTTCTGGGCGCCGCTGCCGCCGGCGAAATCGCCTGCCGGGCCGTCCGCGCCGCCGCCGGCAACGAAGTTCCCTCCGGCCCGGCCGTCCCCGCCCTCACCCCCGACCATCAACTCGTGGACGCCCGCACCGGAGCCCCCATGCCAGCCGCAACGGATTCCGCTCGTCAGGGCGTGCCCGGCCGACGCTGGATCATGGTGATCGATCTGGCCAAGTGTGACGGATGCGGCACGTGCATCAGAGCCTGCGGGAAGATGCACTTCATTCCTCCCGACCGGCAATGGATCAAGGTTTTGCGCATGCAGGAATCCGAGAAGACTGCGCCCTATTTCTTCCCCCAGCCGTGTTATCACTGCGACAACCCGCCCTGCACCAAGGTCTGCCCGGTGGATGCGACGTTCAAGCGCTCCGACGGCGTGGTGTTGATCGACAATGAGCGCTGCATCGGTTGCCGGTTCTGCATGGCCGCCTGTCCGTACGGCGCCCGCAGTTTCAACTGGGGCCCGCCGCAGAATCCGCCCGAGGCCGTCGCAAAGGGTTACTCGCCCGAGCATGGATATCCGCGCCGCATTGGAACCGTCGAAAAATGCGACTTCTGTCCCGACATGGCCGAGATGGGCATGCTCCCTCCCTGCGTCGGGGAGTGCCCGATGGCGGCAATGTATTACGGCGATGAGAACGAGGATGCCGTGACCAACTCGCAGGGCGAGACCCAGCGCCTGTCGCAGTTGCTCTTGGACCGTAGCGGATACCGGCAGATGGAGGAGTTGGGAACCAATCCGCGCGTCTATTATCTGCCGCCCAAGAATCGAATGTTTGCCCCGCCAAAGCTTCCGACCAAGGACTGAGGTTTTTCAATGAGCGACGGTTTTTCAACGAGCGAAGCCAAATCGCCATCGCACAATGTCGAAAGGGACATGCTGGCGACGTTCGGGCCGCCGGGATTGGCCCACAAGTTCCTCGTGATCGGATTGGCGATGGTGGTGGCCTGGGCCTTGGTGGCTTACCTCCACCAGCTTCGCATCGGCTTGTCCGCCACCGCCATGAGCGATTATTTCTCCTGGGGCGTTTACATCGTCAATTTCGTCTTTTTCATCGGCATCAGCATGGCCGGCAGCCTCATTTCCGCCATGCTCCGCCTTTCCAACGCACATTGGCGCCATCCCATTTCCCGCCTGGCCGAGGCCATCACCGTTTTCTCCCTCCTCGTCGCCGGACCGATGGTCATCATCGACATGGGCCGGCCCGATCGCTTCCTGCACGTCCTGCGATACGGCCGGCTTCAAAGCCCCATCCTCTGGGACGTGCTCTCATTGACCAGCTATCTGGCCGGAAGTTTTCTTTATCTCTACGTCCCGATGATTCCGGACCTGGCCATCCTGCGCGACGCGCCCGGTCTTTCCCGCTGGCGGAAAAAACTTTACCGCACCCTGGCGATGCGCTGGACCGGCACCGCCGATCAACACCGCCAACTCGATCGCGCCGTTTCCGTCATGGCCATTGTCATCCTCCCGGTCGCCGTCTCCATCCACACCGTGACCGCCTGGCTGTTCGGCATGACGCTGCGCCCCGGTTGGCATTCCACCATCATCGGCCCGGATTTCGTCATCGGCGCCCTCTATTCCGGCGTCGCCGCCGTCATCACCGCCATTGTCCTGTTCCGATATTTCCTGCGCCTCCAGTCACTCATTCCCGTCGATCATCTGCGCAAACTTGCAAGGCTGATGCTCGTGTTCGGACTGGCTTACGCCTATTTCGTCATCAACGAGCACGTTGGCGCCGCCTATACCGGCGAAGGCGCCGAACGCCCGCTTTTGGAAAAAATGATCACCGGCCATTACGCCATCCAGTTCTGGGCGATGATCTTCATCGGCCTGGTTCTCCCGGTCCTGATGCTCGTCACGCCCATGGGGCGGACCATCGCCGGAATCGCCGTCGCCGCGATTTTCGTCAACGTCGGCATGTGGCTGAAGCGCTACATCATTGTCGTCCCCACCCTCGCTTCGCCCTTCATGCCCGCGCGCGAAGGGGCCCACCTTGTCTACGTTCCCACTTGGGTTGAATGGTCCATCACCGCCGGCGGGTTTGCCGCCTTTCTTCTCATGTTCATCCTGTTCTCCAAGGTCTTCCCGATCGTCTCGATCTGGGAAGTGGATCAGACCCAGTGGCCCCGGCCCGTCGAGACCCTTGCCGATCCAGGCGCTGCCGCGGGGGTGTTGGCATGAAGCCCTTCCTTTTCATCGCCTGCCTCCTGCTCATCTCGCCATGGCCCGCCTTTGCTCAAACCTCTCGGCCCGCCATTGCCGTTACCACTGACGTTGAAGATGGCAAGAAAATGGTCCACGCCCTGGTCACCCTCAACGGCAAACCCATCGAAAACGTCAACCTGCAATATTTCGTCCAGCGAACGTTTGGAAACTTGCCGATCGGCCAGGATACCACCCTCGACGACGGCACTTCCGCCGTGGCATTCCCAACGGACTTGCCCGGGGCGTCCGATGGCAACCTTCACGTGATCGTGCGAATCACGGCCCCGCCGCAATATTCCTCGGTTTCCGTTTCGGCGGCCTTTGGGGCAGATGTCCAGCCCGCGCCCGCCGACCCGTTTCCTCGCGCCTTGTGGGCGCCTAACGCGCCGCTGGCGCTGATGCTGAGCATTTTTGTCCTTCTCGCCGGAGTTTGGTTAAGCTACCTCTTCGTCGTTAGTCGGATCTTGGCCATTCGAAACGCCGGACAGCAATGACACAGACCACCTCGGCCCGATGGGTAGGCATTCTCTTCGCCGTTTTTCTATTGGTGACGGTGTTTCCATCGCTGGTGATGATGGCCGACGATGCCGCCAGCCCTCCCTGGGTGGCGCCCGCCCGCGCGGCGCGAAAGAAAAACCCCATTCCGCCCGACGACAAATCCATCGCCGCCGGCAAGGCCGTGTACGTCGCGCAATGCCTGAAGTGTCACGGCGATGCCGGCAAAGGCGATGGCCCTTCCGCCAAGGACCTCAACCCCAGGCCAAAAGACCTTTCTGATCCCAACGTCGCCGGCCAGACCGACGGCGCTCTCTTCTGGAAAATCACCACCGGGCGAAAACCGATGCCCACGTTTGAAAATCTTATCTCCGAGGAGGATCGGTGGAACGTCATCAACTACGTGCGCACGTTGGAGCCGGCGCCAACGCCCCAGCCCGCCACACAACCGGCCAACAGCCAATAGGCAAAGGAGCAACCATGCACAGAGTTCTTCTCGGCATTTGTGTCGTGGGACTGTTCCTCCTCTCCACGGCTTGGGGGCAGGACAACTCCAACGATCAGCAGCCCGTCAGCCGCAAGGAGTTCGAAGAACTGAAGAAAGATAATGCCGAGATGAAGCAGGAACTGACCGACCTCAAAAAGCAGCAGGCCGAGCAGGCCAGCAACGCCGATCAGGACGCCCAGGACTACGACAAGCAGTTGAAGGCCATCCAGGAGCAGGTCGCCAAGGACCAACCCGGCCTGGAGGGCCTGGTGATCGCCGGCGACGCCGAATTTGGTTTCCAGACAATCCGTTCCACGTCTTTGCAAAAGTCCGATTCCACATTTTTCGCCGAC
>JBEKIV010000051.1:0-19206 GCA_050011595.1 Tepidisphaeraceae bacterium | reverse complement strand
CAACCCCATGCGAATTGATATACTCACCAATTCGCAATAATTTATGGTTTCTGGAGATGGTTCATGGCTGTGAAGTTAAGACTGAAGCGGATGGGGCGGAGCAATCGGGCGTATTTTCGGCTCAATGCGATCGATTCGCGCGCGCCGCGGGATGGGCGCGTCATCGAGGAACTGGGATTCTACGATCCGCGGGCTACGGAGGCGGCCAAGCAATTCGTGGCTAAGCTGGATCGGTGCAAACATTGGCTGGATGTTGGGGCGGTGCCGTCTGAAACGGTCTCGTCGCTGCTGAAGAGGAGCGGGCTGGACCATAAGCATTTGCGGCTGCCCAAGCCGGGCAAGCCGAAGGCCGTCGTGGCGGAACCGGTGAAGAAAGAGGCGAAAAAAGAGGCGCCGAAGGAAGCGCCGGCGCCTGCGGCGGAAGAGAAGAAAGAAGCAGAGGCGAAGTAGGTATTTTGTGCAAGAACGGCGAGCAAGCTCGCCGGCTACACGGGAAAGCTCGCCGGCTACACGGGAGAGGCGGAGGGTGTCGTGCGAATTGACATTCTCACGCTGTTTCCGGAGATGTTCGACGCGGTGCTGGGAACCAGCATTCCCAAGCGGGCCGCGGAGAAAGGACTGGTCAGCTATCACCTGACGAACATCCGCGATTTTGCGACCGATGCGCATAAATCGGTGGATGACAAATCTTTCGGCGGCGGTCCGGGCATGGTCATGTTGTGCCAGAGTGTGTTCGACGCCGTCGAGTCGGTCGAGCGGCAGGATTACGCGAAGAGCGTTCGCATCCTGCTGACCCCGCAAGGACGCTTGTTCGATCAGTCGGTGGCCGAGGAATTGGCCGCGATGGATCGATTGCTGCTCATCGCGGGGCACTATGAAGGTTTCGATGACCGGATCGTGCAGGGTTTGAAGCCGATGGAATTGAGCATCGGGGATTACGTATTGAGCGGGGGGGAATTGGCGGCGATGGTGGTGGTGGACGCGGTGGTGCGGCTTTTGCCGGGGGCGCTGGGGGCCGAGGACGGCGCGGCTGATGAATCGTTCGCCGATGGATTGCTGGAGTATCCGCAGTACACGCGGCCGCGGGAATTCCGGGGAATGACGGTGCCGGAGGTTTTGCTCGGCGGCAACCATGCCGAGATCGCCAAGTGGAGGCTGGAACAGAGAAAGCAGAGAACCAAGCAACGCCGGCCCGATTTGTGGCGGGCCTATTTGCAGAAGAGATCGGACGGCCTAGCCGATAAGTAGTAATTCGGGCGAAGTAGTATAATTGCGTATCCCGCCGAAGGGCGGTGGATCGGAGCAGGTCATGACAAATAAACTCGTACAATACGTTGAACAGCCGCATCTGAAAAAGGACGTTCCGCAGTTTGCGGTGGGGGACACGGTGGACGTGTCCACGCGGATCATCGAAGGAGAAAAGGAGCGCATCCAGGTCTTCAGCGGGGTGGTGATCATGAAAAAAGGGGCGGGGATCAACGAGACGTTCACGGTGAGGCGAATCGTGAACAACGAAGGAGTGGAGCGGATTTTCCCGCTGCATTCGCCGTTCGTCTCGCGCGTGACGGTGAAGCGGAGCGGCCAGTCGAGGCGAGCCAAGCTGTTCTACCTGCGCGATCGCGTGGGCAAGGCGACGCGGCTGACCGAGAAGCGAAAAGAGAAGAAGGACGAGGGGCCGGGGACGGCGGAAAAGGCCGAGTTGGCGGCGTCGGGGGCGTGAATGGGGAAGTTGCAAGTTACAAGTGCAAGTTGCAAGTGAAAACAGAAGAGCCATCAACTTGCAACTTGTAACTTGCCACTTGGAACTTCCGCCTTGTAACTCCGCCCATCCCGAGGGCATAATCCTGCATCATGTTTGAATGGTTGGCCAGATGGGTCAAGCCGGCGTCGCCGCGCGATGCGTTGGGTCAGCGCGGGGAGAACGTGGCGGCGCGGTATCTTCGCAATCAGGGGTACAAAATCATCGAGCGGAATTTCAAGTGCGAAGTGGGGGAGGTGGACATCATTGCCCGCGACGGAAAGACGCTGGTCTTCGTGGAAGTCAAAACCCGCGCGTACGATGATCCCACGCCGGAGGATCAGATCAATCAGCCCAAACGGCACCAGTTGACCAAGGCGGCGAACTTTTACCTGTCGCGCTATGGCACTCCGCAGCCCGCGGCCAGGTTCGACGTGGTCGCCATCGTCTGGCCGAGCGGGCGCGATCCGCAGATTCGGCATACGCCCGACGCGTTTGAAGCGACGTTCTGAATTGATAATTGATAATTGATAATTGACAATGATCGATACGCATTGCCATCTGACCGATCCGAGACTGCTCGAACAACTCGACGCGGTGTTGGCGCGGGCTCGGGAGGCGGGCGTGGGGAATATGGTCACCATCGGAACGCATCCGGCGGATTGGGATGCGGTGCTGAGGGTGACAAGAGAGCGCCCCAACGTCCGGTGCGCGGTGGGGGCGCATCCTAACTATTGCCATGAAATTCAACTCGAACAGCTTGCGCGGCTGCGGGAATTGTGCGCCGAGCCGAGCGTCGTCGCGCTCGGGGAGATGGGATTGGATTATCATTACGATACTTCGGCCCGGACTAAACAGGCGGAATATTTTGAAGCGCAGTTGGAACTGGCGCGCGAATTGAATATGCCCGTGATCATCCATTGCCGGGAGGCGGTGGCGGATTGCCTGGCGATGCTTGCCCGGTTTTCGGGGGTGAGGGCGGTGTTCCATTGTTTTACCGGAACGGCCCAGGAAGCGCGGCGGATTTGGGACGCGGGACATTTGACGGGATTCACCGGAGTGGTGACGTTCCGCAACGGGCAGGCACTGCGCGAAATCGCCGCCGAGGCGCCGGAGGATCGGATCCTCGTCGAGACGGATGCTCCGTATCTCACGCCGGAGCCTATGCGGAAACAGAGGGTCAATGAGCCGGCGATGGTCGTGCATACCGCGGCGGCGGTGGCGGCGGCGCGGGGGATCAGTCTGGAAAAACTGGATCAGATTACCACCGCCAATGCGATGGGGTTTTATCGGTGGGGTGGGGCAAATAACCCGGCCGGAGGCCGGGGCTAATGGAGAGAGAAATTCAGCCTTGCATGCTGATGCTGGCTTCCATGCGGCCGTCGGGGGCGGGGATGTCGAGCTTGGCGGCGGCGGCGGCGGCCTTCTGTTTGCCCAGATTCTCCATCAGCATCGCCCACGTCTGACGCTGGAATTTCAGCACGTTGAGCGCTTCGTCCAGCGATTCGATCCGGTGATTCAGATTGGCATCGACCAGGCGGCGATAGGCGAAGGCGTAAAGACCCTTGAGCCTTTTGCAAAGATCGGGCAAGACGTCGGGCTTGAGGGCGCAGATGAGCTGGTTGACGATGGCCTGGGCTTTGGTCAGGGCCTGGTAGCTTTGCTCGAAGTTCTTTTTTTCCAGCGCGATCCGAGCCTGCTGGCAAAAGCGGATTGCGCCGTCAAACAACATCATCTGCAACTGCTCGGCCGTTGCGGTCAACACCTTCGTTCGCAGGTATTTTTGCGCGGCTTGTGGATTCATATCGCGTTACCAAACTCCAACTATCCGGTGGACGAGGACGAGCTGCTCGCCGACGATCCGATCGAGGTGTTGCCAGTGCTTGTGGTCGAGAGCTTGATGTCGCTCAGCGCGGTCAGCAGATTGCCCTGGGTTTGCAGCGTCGCCAGCGTGCTTTCCATGTCGTTGAACTCGTTCTCCAATTGCGTTTTCTTCTCGGCAAGAATGGCGTTCAGGCTGTTAATCTGGTCGTTGTTTTGTTGTATTTCGGTGGTCAGGGTTTTGTTTTGAAGGGTGAGCGTTCCGTCGACCGGGTCGGTGAGTGCGGTCATGGCGTTGTTGATGACGTTGCCCAGGCCGATGGTGGCGGTGCTGAAGAGGTCCTGAACGGCGTTGGGGTCGCTGGCGAAGGCGGTTTCGAAGGTGCTGGAGTCGAAGTTAAGGGTTGCGCCGCCGGTGTCGTTGCCGTCGGTGTTGACGGTGATGCCGATCTGGGCGAGGTCTTTGTATTGGCCTGCGCCCTGTACGACGGTGTTGATCATGTTGTAGATGGATTCCTGGACCTGCTGGGTTGCGCCGTCGCCGAGCAGGATGCCGCCGGTGTTGTTGGTGGTGTCGTATTGAGTGTCGGTGGTGATGGTGCCGACCAGGGAGTTGAAATCGGTTACGAAGTTCTGGAGTTGGGCGGAGACGTTGCTGGGATCGGGGGTGACGCTGAGGCTGACGGGGGAACTGCCGGCGCTGACGAGAGAGACGGTGACGCCCTTGATGACGTTGGACAGTTGATTGGTGTTGGAGGTGATGAGCAGGGGTTGGGAGCCGCCCGATCCGCCGTAGAAAACCGCGGCATCCTGGGCATTGACGAGGTTGCGAATGCCCAGGTTGGTGGTTCCGCTGTCGATGACGACGCGGCCGGCCTGCCCGGAATTGACGGCCGTGAGCGACAGGCGATAGGGCGAACTGCTGGACCCGTCGTTGATGATGTTGGCGGTGACGCCGAAGCCGAGTTTGTTGATCTTGGTTTGCAGGGACGCCAGGGTATCGGTGCTGGTCACGGTGATGGTTTTTTGCTGGGCGCCGTCGAGGGTGGTTCCGGTGGCGGCGCCGGCGATGTTGAGGTCGGCGGCGGTGGTTCCGCCGTTCAGGTCGGAAACAGTTAACTTTCCGGCTCCGCCGGCGGTGTCGGTCAAAAGGATGCCGTTGCCGGTGGAATTGATGGAAGCGGTGACGCCGATGTTCTTGGTGTTGATGGCCTGGATCACGTCGCCGATGGTGTTGTAGGTTCCCTGGGTGAGATCGACGGTGGCAACGGCGCCGGTGGAATTCTGGATTTGGAACTGGCCGAGGCTCACGCCGGCGCCGCCGTTGTAATTGCTGAGCAGCGTGTTGAGAGAGACGTATTGCCGCTGAAGATTTCCGCCGTCAACTGCGCCGGTTTCGAAAGTTCCGGCGATGCCCAGGGCGCTGGCGGTGGTGGTGGAACCGACGTCGCCGATGACGAGGTTTCCGCTGCCGCCGCTGGTATCGGTGATTTGCAGGCCGGTTCCGGAGGAGTTCAGGGCGGCGGAGACGTCGATGCCCAGGGTGTTGGTGTTGATGTCGTTGATGATGTCGCTGAGGGAAGTGGCGCCCGAGAGGTTCACGTTGCCGGAGTGTCCGTCGCGGTCGGTGATGGAAATGGTTCCAAGAGTGATTCCCGATCCGCCGCTGAGGGATCGCACCAGAACGGAATCCAGGCCGGCGATGAGGGGCGCGCCCTGGATGGTGGTGCCGGAGGCGGCGGCGGTGAGGCCGAGGTCGGACGCGGCTTGGGAGCCGTTCTGGGGGGTGACGGTGAACGTGCCGGCACCGCCGCTGGTGTCGGTGAGGGTGATGCCGTTGCCGGCGGAATTGATCGAGGCCTTGAGCTTCGATCCGCCGGCGGTGTTGATGTCGTTGATGACGTCGCCGACGGTGGTCGCGCCGTTGAGTATGACGTTGACGTTGGTTCCATCGCTGACGGTGACGGTGAAGTCGGTCTGGCCGGGGGTGGAGGTGGCGACGCCGTTGCCGTCGTTGAGCTGGGAGAGCGAGGTGGCGGTGGAGATGTAATTGATGTCGGACCCGGTGAGGGTGTTGCCGGTGGCGGAGCCGGCGATGCCGAGGTTCGCCGCGGTGGCGCCGCCGTTGAGGTCTTCGATGGAAAGGGTCCCGGTTCCTCCGCTTTGATCGGTGATTTGCAGGCCGTCATCGGTGACGGCGGCGTGGACGCTGATGCCGGTGGCGTTGTTGATCTGGCTGACGACGTCGTCGAGATTGATGTCGTTGGAGGTATTGATCACCGTGGAGTTGCCGCTGCGGTCGGTGATTCGGAATTGGCCCTGGGCGACGCCGGTGCCGCCGTTGAGTTGGGAGAGGGGGGTTTGGGAATAGGCCTCGCCGCCGCCTTCTTCCAGCGTGATGGTGCCGGCGCCGATGGGGGCGGAAGAGGTGTTGGCGAAACCGTCGCTGATGCTCTGCTGGGTGGAGACGAGCTGGGCGACCTGAAACTGATAGGTGCCGACGGCTGCCCCGATGCCGGTCGTGGCCGTCAGGACGCTGGGATTGCTGCTGGTGGCCGTCGAATCCTGAAAAGTCTGCGGCAAGGCAAGGTTCTGCCCGATCTGCTGCATGGCGGTCAACTGCGTTTCAAGCGATGAATACGCTTGCTGCTGATTCTGTGCGGAAGTGATCTGCGCTTGCAGAAGCGTGACGGGCTCTGAATCAATGGAGATCAGGCCGTCAATAATGGCACCGGTGTTGATGCCGCTGATGATGCCAATGTTGGAAGTGATCTGGGCCATGGAAGTGAGCTATCTCACTAAAACTAATCGTCCAAAACGCTGCCGCGATAAAAAAGAGACCAATCCCGGTTGGCTGGATCGGCAATGGCGGCGTCGGTCTGAGCCTGGACATCGCCGGCTACCCGATCCAGGGCGGGGGCATCGTTCAGGAGTTGTCCAATAGCCCAGCGATCCAGAAACAGTAAACAAGCCCGACGAACCTCGCGAAGCCTCCGCGCGGTATCCACCCATTGCGGGTCTGGATTTTGCGGGCGATCCATAGCCTATTTATCGGAACCAGCGGGTTGGAAACATGAACGGCGGTCGATGTCTTGCCCTTGGGATGGGCCGCCTTTGCGGCTCGGAGAAATTGATTGAACCGCCGTGGACGCAGAGATCGCGGAGAAAATTCACTTTTGCCACGGATGGAAGGCAGATGGACACGCATGGGCCAATCAAATTGCGAAACAGTAGAATCTTGCGGCGGGGAGAACTGATACCTAATACGAGGTCGGTTTTGAAGCGGCGCGTTCGTCCCGCGCCGGGAGCCCCGCATGTACATGCGGGGCTTCGGGAGAGGTAGTGCGTACTTAAACCGGAACCCGTATAAGATGTTATCTGCACAATGCGTATTGGGAGAGAGCGATGAAGAAGCTGACGTTGACCGTCGAGCCGGAAGTGAACGATCTGGCCAAAAAGCTGGCCAAGGCGCGCGGCACGAGCGTATCCGGCATGTTCAGCCGGCTCATCCGTGCCATGGGGAGGGGGCATTCTCAGCGACGAGACCCAATTGGCCCGATCATCCGCCGAGTGACCGGAATTGCCCGCGCACTGCGCGGCAAGACTGGTGGCTACTGCGCAAATCAGCGTTGTCCCGTTCACCGTTTCCGATTTCCCACGAAATAGCATTGCCGATGTTGGCCGAAGTAGGACAATGACTGCGTGAAGATCATCGGCCGTGGGACGACAGGAAGGGGAACCTGGCGCGCTTCGCCAAGTCGAGAACCGGTTTCGGGAGCAGGCGATGCTTTCATTTGATTTCATTGTGCATGAAGATTTTCGACGATCGCTGGAAGGCGATTGGCGAGAACTCCAAGCTTGTTACGAATCTCACGCGTGGAAATCGGTCCATGTGCTGGCTGGAAGCATAGTCGAGGCTTTGCTAATCGATGGTTTGAGTTCTGCGACATGTTCAATTCCGCACGCGGACCTGCTTAAGAAGGAGCTAAGCGCGCTTATCGCCCTGTGCAAGGAAGCGGGTATTATCTCCGATCGCACAGCTCAGTTGTCAACCGTGATTCGGTCATTCCGAAACTTGATTCACCCTGGTCGAATGATTCGCCTAAAAGAGAAAGTTAGCGAGCAGAGCGCAACGATTGCCCGTTCACTTGTCGAAATGACGGTGAGCGAGGTCGAAGAGCAAAAACGAAAGGATTATGGATACACGGCGGCCCAGATTGTGAGGAAGGTGGAGGGTGATCCTACTTCACTGCCTATTCTGCCGCACCTGATTCGTGAGTTGAAGCCAGTTGAGCTGAACAATCTCCTCCTGACGGTCATACCGGACCGCTATTTCGCGGTTATGCAATCTCCCGAAGGAGGGGCCGAATTCCCTACGCTCGGTAATCTCGGGAGATGCTTTCGGATTGCGTTTGACACGGCACCTATCGAAATACGGAAAGCTGCATCCGAGAAGTTTGTCGCCGTGGTCAAGGAGAGAGATGTTGTCTATGTGCTAACTTATGAAACCATTTTTTTTCGCGGATCGGATCTTCAATATCTCGACAAAGGTGGGCAGGAGCTAATTAAGGCCCATCTTCTGGCGCAATTGAAGTCGCGTGAGTCGTCGGAGATTGTCCTCGCCTGTTCGGGACTTTCTCGGTTCCTCAGCACCGCCGAGTTGGGTGGTTTTGTTGATGCGTTGATGATGATGATCTCGCACAACAAGCCCAAAGGAATTGCGGATGATGCGGTCTCTCAGATTAGGCGCGATTTTGCTGAACTAAACGGCGACGCCCGAGAAATCGTGCGGAAACGTGTCGACGCATGGATCGCCCGTTGGAGGTCGATTGGGGGGAACGATGCCGCGCTAAATCGGTGTACTGACATCTGTGTGGAGATACTTGGCGAGCAGATAATCAATCCTGATGATGTTCCATTCTAAGGACTATTGCAGATTCCCAAACGGAAGCCGATGAGGGGCCATCTCCGATTCACGGAATTGGACGGCTCATGCAATGCTAGGCGCGGGAACCCATGTACATCCGGCGACGGGGGCGGTAACTTTTGGAGATGCGACCAGACGGGCGTGCAGCCAATCAGCTTCGGGCAATTTCTATCAAGCGCGGGTTTACGCAGACGCCGGCGGGGTCGGTACTTTGGGAGCAGGGGAAAACCGTCGTGCTGTGTACGGTTTCGGTGGCGACGGAGTTGCCGGGGTGGTTTGATGAGAGAAGAGCGGGGGGATGGGTGACGGCGGAATACGTGATGTTGCCGGGGGCTACGGCGCAGAGGAAGCCGTGGCCGACGATCGGACATACGGATTCGCGGGGGACGGAGATTCAACGATTGATCGGGCGGTCGCTAAGGGCGGCGATCGATCTGAGCAAGATCGGGCCGCATACGCTGGCGGTGGATTGCCAGGTGCTTCAGGCGGATGGGGGGACGCGAACGGCCTGTATATCCGCGGCGTACGTGGCGCTGCGGGATGCGGTGGGGAAGTTGCCGGAAAAAATGCCGATGGCGAAGATGATTTCCAAGAGCATGGTCGATCCGAGCGGGGTGACGTGGCCGAGATATGATGCGTCGCTGTATGAGCCGAAGGCGGCGCTGGTGGAACAGCTTGCGGCCGTGAGCGTGGGACTGGTGGATGGGGAGGTTTTGCTCGATCTGGATTATGAGGATGACTCGCGGGCGGAAGTGGATATGAACGTGGCGTACACGGCTTCGGGGAAATTCGTTGAGATTCAGGCGAGTGCGGAAAACGGGGTGGGGTTCAGCCGGGCGCGGATGGATGAGATGTTGGATTTGGCGGCGGGGGGATGCGTTCAAATCATGGAGAAGCAGCGCGGGGCGACGGGGGGTTTTTGAACGTCGAATACGGCCCGCAAGCGGGCCGGCTACACGGGGAGAAGGAACTCCACGCGCATCGAGCCGTAATCGCGGATGTTCGTGCGGCGAAGCATGGGCAATTCCAACGCGTCGCGGCGGTCGTGGCGGAAAAGAATCTGGCCGGTCGGGGACAAATGGGCGGAGACGACTTTTTCGGCCAGGGTCTGAAGCTCGGCGGGCCGGTCGGTCAGGAAACGGTAGGGGGGGTCGAGGAAGATCAGGTCGGCGGAGTGGGCGGGTTTGGCGGAAGATGCGAACCAAGCGAAGAGGTCGCCCCGGACGACGCGGGCGCGATCGGAGACGGCGAGCGTGGCGATATTTTTTTGTAGAAGGGTCAGGGCGGATGGGTCGGATTCGAAGAACGTGGCGTGTTTGCAGCCGCGGCTGAGGCTTTCCAGGCCGAGACTGCCGGTGCCGGCGAAAAGGTCGTAGACGATGGCACCGGGCAGATCGGGCGCCAGGGCGTCGAAGACGGATTGCTTGGCGCGATCGGTGATGGGGCGGGTGAGGTTTGTGTCGGGGCCAAGGAGCTTTCGGCCGCGGAATTGGCCGGCGATGATTCGCATGTCGCCAATGTATAGCCAAAGATGGGGAGGTTCCGCTAGAATTTCGTCATGGCGGATCGGACGATTCATTATGAGGCGGCGTTCGAGGCGTTCCTGCGCGACCGGGGCGTTCCGTACGTGGCGGTGGATGAGGCGAAGAAGGCGTTGTTTGCCAATGCCCGGCTGAAATCCTTCGATTTCGTGGTTTACAGCAAGAAGGGTCCGAATTTGCTGATTGACGTGAAGGGTCGAAGTTGCCGGAACCGAGTGGACCGGGCGGGGTTTGAAACCTGGACGACCGAACAGGACGTGAACGACCTGATGCAATGGGAACAGGTGTTCGGGGAGGGATTCAAGGCGATTTTCACGTTCGTTTATTGGATCGAGCGGCCGATGAACGCGGGATTGGGAATGTACGAGCACCGGGACCGATGGTATCTGATCATGGGAATCGACCTGGCGGAATACCGGGCGCACATGCGGAGACGGTCGGCCAAGTGGGAAACCGTCTGCCTGCCGGCGCAGGAATTTCGTGCGCTTGCCCGGCCGCTGGAAAGCTGGTTATGATGGGGGGTATGCGGAAGAAGTTGTTGGCCGTGGTGATTGTCCTGTTGACGGTGGGGTTTGCTCCGCTGTCGGCGATGGCGGACGATCAACCGAAATATGACGGGCGGCTGGACGATTACGGCGGAAACGGCGGCAGAAACGTCACGCTAGACGGCGGGACCGCGCTGAGTTATTTCGTTTGGATCGGTCTGGGCCTGGTCGGGCTGCTGGTGATGTTCAAGGATGCCAAGAGATCACACCTGGATTGAATCAAAAAGGATTACATCATTAACACGAGGAGGCATCGATGAAATCGACTGTCTTTTGGGGCCTTGTGGGCCTCAACGCGGTTTTGTTGTTCATGTTTGCCGGGCAATTCAATCACCTGAATCGTGCGCAGGCGCAGATTCGCAGGCCGGCGGATTATCTGCTGGTGCCCGGAAGGATCAACGGCGGGTCCACGTCGCTGGTGTACATCATCGACTCGACCAACGGGAGGCTGGGAGCGATGGCGTACGACGATTCGAGCCGGACGCTCCAGACGATGCCGCCGATCGATCTGAATCGGATTTACAGCATCGCCGCCCAGGGACAGAGGCGCTGATTGAATCAAATTTAAGCAGATGACGAGGTGCATCATGGATCGGAAACTGATTGGGATTTGCGTGTTGAGTGTTTCGGCGGTGGGGTTGATGATCGCGAATTTCGTGGCGCCGCCGGCGCAGGCCGAGGCGACGGCTAACAGCCACGATTACCAGGCGGTGACCGCGGAAATCCAAACGGGCGGGGAAGGGCTGTACGTCGTGGATAACCGCACGGGCCTGATCGCGATTATGACCTACGACACGAATACTCGCACGGTGATTCCGCGCGCGGCGCGGCCGGTGACGGATGCGTTCAGGTGAGGAAGAATGTCATTGGTCATTAGTCATTAGTCATTGGCAAATGACCAGTGACAAATGACAAATGACAAATGACCAATGACAACCATTCAAATTGATGTTCAACATGGCTGTTGAGATTCGATGCGATTGGACGCTGGAGGAAATTCGCGGGCTGGCGGAGGTGGGGCTGCTGGAACTGGTGTTCCGGGCGGCGACGGTCCATCGGCAATTCCATCGGCCGGGGGAAATTCAGGTTTGCAAATTGATTTCCGTCAAGACCGGAGCGTGTCCGGAAGATTGCGCATATTGTTCGCAATCGTCGCGGTATGAAACCGAAGTCAGGCCGACGGCGCTGATGGGTCGGGAAGAGGTTGTGGAACTGGCCCGGCGTGCCAAGGAGGGGGGGGCGAGCCGGGTGTGCCTGGGGGCGGCTTGGCGCGAGGTCAAGGATAACGCGCAGTTCGAGCGAGTCCTGGAAATGGTTAGGGACGTGAGCGGCCTGGGCCTGGAAGTCTGCTGCACACTGGGCATGCTCAATGAGGACCAGGCGCGGCGGCTGGAGGAAGCGGGGCTTTACGCGTACAACCACAACATCGACAGCTCCGAGCGGTTTTACCAGACGATCATCACCACGCGGAAATTCGGCGACCGCCTCAATACCATCGAACAAATCCGCAAAACGAAGGTGACGGTCTGCTGCGGCGGCATCATCGGCATGGGGGAAACGACGGAGGACCGCCTGGCCATGCTGCACACGCTGGCGACGATGCGGCCGCATCCGGAGTCCGTGCCGATCAACGTCCTGGCCAAGGTGCCGGGGACGCCGATGGAGGATCGGCCGGATTTGCCGATCTGGGAAACGGTGCGGATGATCGCGCTGGCAAGATTGTTGATGCCGGCGAGCGTCGTGCGGCTGTCGGCGGGAAGGGCGAAGCTTTCCGTGAGCGATCAGGCGTTGTGCTTCCTGGCGGGGGCGAATTCGATTTTCTCCAGCGACAACGGGCAGATGCTGACGGCAGCCGTGCCGTCGCCGAAATACGATGCCGATGCGCGGCTGATGGAACTGCTGGGGCTGCGGGCGATGGAACCGTTTCAGACGGAAAGGGGACATTCAAGATTTTCGGCGGCGCAGTCGCCGCAACGGAAATCTTGAATGTCCCCTTATCAGCGTGCGACGGAAATCATGCATGTCCCCGAGGGAGTATCTTAGATGTCCAAATACAGATTCGCTTGGATCGTGGCGGCGGCGTTAACATTAACAGTCGTGGCACAGGCGTACGCTCAACCATCGGATCGCACCATCATCGCAAACATGGCGGACGTGGCGGGCCCGCGAGATATGTTCTGGCAGGAATGCGTCGGCGCCGATCACCCTGGCATTCTGCTGCGAAAGGACAACCTGGCGCAATTGCGCATGGTCCACGAGGAACTAGGTTTCAAATACATCCGGTTTCATGGCATCTTCGCCGACGACATGAAGGCCTACCACGAAGTGAATGGAAGGCCGATTTACAACTTCGACAAGATCGACGCGGTCTACGACGCCATCGTGCGGATCGGAATGAAGCCGTTCGTCGAGATCGGATTCATGCCGCACGATTTGGCGAGCGGCGACAAGACCTTTTTCTATTGGAGGGCCAACGGCTCGCCGCCGAAGGATTACGGGAAGTGGGCGGATTTCATCACGGCCTTCACCCGCAATCTTGAAGGGCACTTCGGCAAGTCTGAAGTGGGGAAATGGAAATTCGAAATCTGGAACGAGCCAAATCTCGACGTATTCTGGACCGGCGATCAGGCGGCGTATTTTCGGCTCTACGACGCGACCGTAAGGGCGATCAAGGGGGTGGACCGTGCCTTGCTCGTAGGCGGACCGGCGACGGCGGGCGTTGCATGGGTGCCCCAGTTCATCGAACATGCCCAAGCGGCGGGGGTCCCGGTCGATTTCATCACGACGCATACCTACGGCGTGGAGGCCGGATTTTTCGACGAGAATGGGATAGGCGACAACAAGCTTTCAACCAAGCCGGGATCGATTGCGGATGACGTGCTTCACGTGCGACAGCAAGTGAGAGCATCGAGCATGCCCGATCTGCCGGTGCATTTCACGGAGTGGAACAGCAGCTACAATCCGCGCGATCCGATCCACGATACTTATCTGAACGCCGCTTTGGTCGTCGACAAGCTGAAGAAAACCGAAGGGCTGGTCCAATCGATGAGCTATTGGACGTATACGGATTTGTTCGAGGAAGCCGGGCCGCCGCCCGCGTCGTTCCATGGCGGATTTGGGCTGGTCAATCGCGAAGGAATCCGCAAAGCGACGTTCTTTGTTTACAAATATCTCAACAAGTTGGGGCCACAGGTATTGCACAACGGCGATGCGAGATCGTGGATGACGCGCGACGGCGGAGATTTCTCCGGGCTAATCTGGGATTACACGATACCGGACCAGAAAGAGAGCAATCGTCCGTATTTTCGTAAATTGCACCCATCCACGCCGCTTGGCCCCATCGATCTGACGGTGACGGCGCTGCAACCGGGCAAATATCGGCTGGTCGTGGATCGCACCGGATTCAAGGCAAACGACGCCTATTCGCAATACATCGAGTGGGGCAGGCCGAAAAACTTGACGCCGGAACAAATCGCAGCGCTGCAAAGGCTGTCCAGCGACGCGCCTGAGACGGAAGTCGTGGTCGATGTGGGCGCCGACGGCGCACTGCATCGTCAACTTCAGATTTGGACCAACGACGTGATTTTGATCAAAGCGATCCGCGTTCAATAACGTGGACGATTGGCGTGAAATGACGAAATCCGAAAGGGTCTTCATTCGGTCATTCGGATTTCGGAATTCGAATTTCCCGGCCTACCGGGCGGGGCCGTGGGTGTGGGAGGGGTCGGACATGGTGGCGGCGTAGACGGGCAAGCGGACCGTGAAAGTCGTGCCTTCACCCTGCTTGCTTTTGACGCTGATGGAGCCGTCGTGCTCGTCGATGATCTTCTTGGCGACGGCCAGGCCCAGGCCGGTGCCGCGATTGCCCTTGGTGGAGTGGAACAACTCGAACATGTGGTTCATCAGACCGGGCGGGATGCCGACGCCGTTGTCGATGACCTCGATGATGGACTGTTTGTTTTCGCTGTCGTATCGGCAGACGACGCGGATGAGTCCTTTTTGGGGTTCGACGGCGTCGATGGCGTTGATGAGGAGATTCATGAGGACCTGGTGCAGACCGTCGGGGTCGGCGGGGAAGGCGGGGTGGTCAGGCTCGACGTCGGCGACGGCCATGGCGCCTTTGTCGTTGGCGCTGGAGGCGATCAGTTCCAGGCATTCCTCGATGAGGACCTTGGGATTGATCTGTTCGAGCTTGGGTTCGCGCGGTCGGCTGTAGGCAAGGAGATTCAAGGTGAGGTTGTAGATTTTTTCGAGGTTGCGATCGACGATGCGCCAGCCTTTGGCGGCTTGGGGAACGTTGTTGGCGCGGAGGCCCATTTCGACGACGTCGGCGCCGCCGCGAAGGGCCTGGAGAATGTTTTTGATCGAGTGAGAAAGGGCGGCGGTGGTTTCGCCGACGGCGGCGAGACGTTCGGCCTGGAGTCCGGCGTTATAGAGGCGGGCGTTGGCGGCGGCGAGGCCGGCCTGGAGGCCGATGGCGGTCAAGAGGCGCAACTGGTCTGGGGCGTAAGTGTAATTCTTGACGGAGCTGTCGACATAGATGACTCCGAGGATTTCGAATTCATTTTTGCCGGAGAGCTTGGCGGCTTTGATGGGGACGCAAAGGGCGCTGCGGATGCCGAGGCTGTGGACGCTCTTGCCGGCGCTGAAGCGGCGGTCGGACATGGCGTTGCTGGAAAGGACGCCTTCGCCGCTGGAAAGGACGTGGTTGATGATGGTGCGGGAGGCGTGGATTTTATCGGGCTGGGGTTTGGGATCGTGCTCGGATTCGACGGTGATTCTTTCCTCTTTGTCCTGGCGTTTGGGGTGACGGCCGTCGTCGCGGGTGCGGACGACTTTGGGGATGAGTTCGCCCTTTTCGCCGATGAGGAAGACGATGCCGCGATCGGCCTTGACGTGCTCGAAGACCAGGTCCATGACGACTTCCATGACCTGGTCGACGCCGAACCTGCTGCCGAGGACGGCGCCGAGTTGGTAGAGGATTTTGAGATTGGACATGGCGGCGGCGGCGGGCTCTGGGACGGCCAGGACCATGGAGTCATCGGCGGAGGGGATGGTGTGCATGATGGAGCTGTCCATGCCGACCTCGACGCCGGCCAGGGCGACGTTTCCGCCGCTGGTGCGGGTGACGCCGGGCTGGGCGCCGAAGACCATGAGGGTGCGGCCGACGCGAATCTGATCGCCGAGTTTCAGAGGGAGGCGATTGTTGACCCGGATGCCGTTGACGTAGCTGCCGTTGGAGCTGCCCATGTCCTTGAGAATCCAGTTGCCGTCATCGGGGAGGAGTTCGGCGTGCTGTCGGCTGACGGTGTTGTCGGTGATGGGCAGTTGCCTGCTGTCGCGGCCGATCAACACCGGGGCGTCGGGCAGTTCAAATCTGCGGCCCTTGTCGGGGCCTTGTAATACGAGCAGGGTGAGCACGACATCAGTTTATCCCGCAGTGAGGCGGTTGACCAGAAATCTTTGACCGATGAGAATGGGGGCCATGAGCCTACTGGCCGGAAAAAAGGGATTAATCCTCAATATTGCCAATGACCGTAGTATTGCGGCGCATATTGCCCAGCATGCGGTTCGGGAGGGGGCGCAATGCGGGTTTGGATTTCTGCCGATGGACAACCCGGAGAAATCGGAGCGCCGCGTGCGGAAGGCGATGGAAGAGATGGGGTATGGGGGAGAATGGCTGCATCCAATCGACGTGGCCAAGGACGATCAGATCGAGAAATTCTTCTCGGCGGCGAGGGAACGGTTCGAGAAGATCGATTTCCTGGTTCATTCGCTGGCGTTCGCGGATCGGACGTATTTGCAGAAGCAATACGGGAATTTCACGTCGACGCCGCGGGGCGTGTTCGCGCAGGCGGTGGACATCAGCGCGTATAGCCTGTTAGCGCTGGCGCGCGGGGCGGCGGCGCTGATGCCGGAGGGAGGATCGATCATCGCGCTGACCTATCTGGGAGGAGAGAAGGTGGTGCCCGGGTACAACGTGATGGGGGTGGCGAAGGCGGCGTTGGAAGCGACGGCGCGGTATCTGGCGTTCGATCTGGGTCCGAAGAAAATCCGGGTGAATACGATCTCGGCGGGCCCGGTGCGGACGCTGTCGGCGATGGCGGTGGGGGGGATCGACGAGATGTTCGCGCACGTGGAGCGGAAAGCGCCGTTGCAGCGGAACATCAGCGGGGAAGAGGTGGGGAA
The DNA here is from genome assembly GCA_050011595.1 of Tepidisphaeraceae bacterium. Taxonomy (GTDB): domain Bacteria; phylum Planctomycetota; class Phycisphaerae; order Tepidisphaerales; family Tepidisphaeraceae; genus PALSA-1353. Next base: position 2,445 of record JBEKIV010000051.1, on the reverse strand, counting down.
GACGGCGGTGTATCTGCTGAGCGATCTGTCCAGCGGGGTGACGGGCGAGAACGTTTTCGTGGATGGGGGATTCAATACGGTTGGGGTTTGAGCCGATAGGCAAGGTTAAGAGAACCCACGGATGGCCATCCGTGGGCTTTGGGGATGCACGAGTTTGGCAAGCGGCGGCTTGAAATGATTGCGGGGCAATCATAGACTTTCGGGAGAATTCGCGGGCGTAGCTCAGTGGTAGAGCGTCACGTTGCCAACGTGAATGTCGAGGGTTCGACCCCCTTCGCCCGCTGTTGACGTAAGACATGCCGCATGACCCAGATCGAACGCGTCAATGCCGTGCTCGGTGGACGCAAGCCGGATCGACCGCCGTTTTCATTCTGGCATCACTTCCCCCAAGACCAAGTGGCAGGAGCCGGCGCAGTCAGCGCCCATCTCGATCAGCTCAACCGCTATGGCATGGACGTGCTGAAGGTGATGAACGACAACCCCTATCCTTATGTCGGCCGGATCGAGCGGGTGGAAGATCTCGGGTCGCTGTCGCCGCTCAAGGGCGAGGAAGGGGGCTTTGGGGAGCAACTGGCGGTTCTATCGGCATTGAGAAGCGCGATCGGCACGCGGGTCTACATGCCCACCACGGTCTTCAACGCTTGGGCGGTGTTGCGGCTGCTGATCGCGCCGCCGAGGATGCATCATCCGCCGAACCTGGATTCGGCGGCCGACGCGCCGAGCCGGTGGATCAGGCAAGCCTACCGTGAGAATGCCGAGGTGGTTGCCCGGGCAATTCAGACCATCGGGGTGAACCTGGCGCGGTTTGCGGCCAAGTGCGTGGCCGCGGGGGCTGACGGGATTTTCCTGTCGGTGCGGGACGACTGGGTCGATGCGGCCGAGACGCCGGGGCTTTACGACCGCGTTGTGCGGCCGACGGATCGGGCGATCCTGGCCGCGGTAAGCGAGGCTCCATTCAACGTACTGCACGTGTGCGGCAAGGCGGTGAACTTCCGGGGCTTCGCGGAGTATCCGGTCCCCGTGCTGCACTGGGCCGACCGAGCCGCCGGGCCGCCGATCCGCGAGGCGGCTCGATGGGCCAAACCCGCGCTTTGGGGCGGGGTGGACAATCTGGTCACACTGGTGAGCGGCACCCCGCAGCAGGTGCGGGAGGAAGTGGTCGATGCCGTCCATCAGGCGGAAGGGCGCCCCATCCTGATCGCGCCTGGGTGCACGTTCGATCCAGCCCGTGTGCCGCGGGCGAACTTGCAAGCCTTGGCCGACGCGGTTGGCGAGGACTTGTGAGCGGGTTTTTTCGGCGATTCAGGATCGGTTAGAGCGGGTTGCAAGGCGATGTACACTTTGGCGAAGAAAAACCCACGGCAGCGCCGTGGGCGTTCGGGGCAGAATTCGCGCGAGTGGGTTTTGAGCGGTGTGCACCGAGTTGCAACGTGCTCTAACCGATCAGCCCCGCCGATGGGGCGGGGCTGATTCGCTTGGCGTGAACGCAAAGCTGTGGCAGCTTCGCGGCAGTCCTGAAATTTACCTTGCCCGCCGCCGGCGGCGTGCCAACATGCCGATGGCGCCCAGGGCGAACAATCCCATCGACGCCGGCTCCGGCACACTGGACTGCGACAGACGCCGTCGTATTGGAAGTCGCCCTGGTCCCAGGCGGTGAAGCTCCCGTTGAAGTTGGCCGCCAGGATGGACAGGTCGGGGCCATTGACCGTGCCTTCCAGCTTGGCGTCGCCGAGCAGGGTGTAGGACACTTCGATCTGTCCGGCGGCCAGACCGGCGGGGGCGTGGGCGTCGCCGCCTTGGGCAAAGCCCAGGCCATATTTCAAACTGTTCACCGTCAACGACGCCGAAGTATCGATGCCGCCGGTTCCATTCCAGTGCCCGCCGTTGTAGCCGGCTTGCAGGTACGTGTAGACGGGTGCCGGCGATCGACAGCGAGGAGATGGTCACGCTGCTGGTCACGTTGGGGCCGGAGCCTGGGCTGGCGGAGGAGACGTAGGGGGCCAACTTCAGGGCTGCTCCGGTGGCGATGCTGACGCTACGGCCCGACGGAAGGGCGCTGTTGGTCCCGGGGGATGCGGTTGGATTGATGAGCAGCGTTCCGGCGCTGACGATGGTTCCGCCGCTGTAGGTGTTGGCGGTGCTGATCGCCAGGGTCCCGATCCCCAACTTGGTGAGCGAGGTGGTGCCGGCGATGCTGCCGGAGCCGCTGATAGTGTAGTTGCCGGAACTATTGTTGACGGTCACCGAGCCGGGGCTGACGGTGGTGCTGAGCGTGACGGCATAGTTGCCGTTGTTGGTGTCGTTCAAGGTGACAAGTGCGCCGTCGGTGTACATCGTGGCGGCGGTGCTGTTGTTCCAGTTGTTGCTGTGGCTGATATCCCAGGTCTGGCCATCGTCCGGGCTGGAACCGCCGGTGTTGTTCCAGGTGAGGTTGGGCGGACCGGA
>JBEKIV010000050.1:0-24911 GCA_050011595.1 Tepidisphaeraceae bacterium | reverse complement strand
ACATAAAAATAAATCCGAAATCCGAAATCCGAATGACGAATCAAATCCGAATGACGAAATCCGAACAGCCTTCATTCTGTCATTCGGATTTCGGGCTTGATTCGTCATTCGGATTTCGGATTTCGGATTTCGCCGCATAAATCGCTTCAATCATCCCCGGCAACACGCGATCCGGCGCCAGGTATTGGCGCGCCACCTCATACGCCGCGGCGCGATGCCCCGCCGGATCGGCCGCCACGGCCTGGACGGCCGCCACGGCCTGGTCCATCGTGCTGAACGGAACCACGCCCTTGCCGCCGGGGACAAATCTGCTCCATCCGGTCTCCTGCACGACGGCTGGGCGCGCTCCCGCCAGATAACATGCGGTCCGGCAACTGAACCAGCCGCTGCGCGTCGCCACGTAAACGTTCTTGGCGACGGACCATTCGCCGGCGCTGTTGGCGATGAATTGCTGATAGCTCGCCGGGGTCAGGGTCGCTTGGTGTGCGTCCTGGACTGTCCAGCCCTGCTCGGCAATCCTTTTCAGCGGCGCTTTCATTCCGTTGATGGCCAGCGTCAGCGGGATTTTCACCCGCCGCGGAAAGTCCAGGAATTTCTCGAATTCCGCGGACTTGGAAAAATATTCCGATCCCCCATGCGTCAGTTTTCCCCCGAACCAGTCCCACGTCAGGATGGTCGTCATGGGCGCATCGGCCGGCGCCGGAGCGTTCCGCACCGATTCCCATTGCGGCAACGTCACCACGCAGCGCGTCGGCCGCCAGTCGAAACCCATCCGCGGAATCAGACAATCCGATCCATGAATGTTCTCCGCATAAGTCAGATGCCGATCGTGATCCGCCACCGACCGGCACCATCGCTCCACGTTCTGCGACCAGGCAAAACGCTCGCTCAGCATGATCTGGTTGTACCCCGGGTCGGTATCGATAAACACCTTGACGCATTTGCTCCCCAGTTCTTCGGGAATGAAACAGGCCCCGCTGACGTTCAGGAAAACGTCCGCCGTCCGCGCCACCTCGGCAAACGACTCGCCGGACATTCCAAAATGCTTCTCGTGGAACAGGACGTAATGCCATTTGTCCGTCAAATGCGGCGCGTAAGCGGCGAAGAATTCCTCGAAAAACTTCACCGTGTAGGACGGATCGTCGGTCGCATATCGCAGCCGCGGATCGAACGGCCAAACCCAGGTGTCCTCGTGGTAAAAGACGTCATGCCCAAGCTGATCCAGCCCCAGGACGTAATGGAAATAATCCCAGGCGACTCCGCCCAATGGGAACTGGCCCACGAGGCCGCCGACAATGATCCGAAGTTTCTGACTTGGCCCGGCCATCGGCGCTACGGCAAAAGCTCGGCGACGGAAATGTCAAGTTTGGCGGCCAGAGGTGAAACGCGATCGCGGTCCCGGAGGATTTGTGAATCCGCATATCGTGCCACGGTTGCCCGCGAGAATTTGGGATTTCGGTAGACCTCCAAATTCCGCCCCACCAAGTTCAGAATCCAATACTCCGGGATCCCGCTCGCGGCGTAAAGGCGTGCTTTCCGTCGGTCATGTTTCAGCGTGGTATCGCTGATTTCGATGATTAACTGGGCTGAAGAGGGATGTTGCTTTGCGGCGCGTGGATCGTTTCCGGCAACTACCGCGAAATCCGGCTCCGGTTCGGACCCCTCTGCCGAGCGGAAGGGCGATTGGCAACGTATTCTGTGACCCGAAGCGAACGCCCGTGTCAAATACCGGTTGACCAGCTCAAGCGCCACGCTATGCGGTACCCGTTGCGGAGACATGCGGACAATCCTTCCTTCGATCAGTTCCAGCCGTTCCCCATCGAAAAATCCCAATTCGACGAGGCGATCCCATTCGTCCCGTGTCCAGAGACGTTCGGTGGGGACGGCGGCATTCGAAGGCGACGTGATTGGTTTTTCCGCCAGGGTCATTGCCGCGTTCTCCTGAATCTGCGGGGCATCATACCATTTTACGCGCGGGACGGCTCTTCAATCCTCAATTGCTCCCGGGCCATCGCGGCATAGACGCCGCCTCTGCCGATCAGTTCCTGATGCGTGCCGCGTTCCACGATCCGCCCCTCATCCATCACGAAAATCTGATCGCAATCCATCACCGTACTGAGGCGATGGCTGACCACGATGATCGTCCGCTGCCGTCTCAAATCGCGCAGCGTTTGGGTGATCATCGCCTCGTGATGGGCGTCGAGCGCGCTGGTCGGCTCGTCGAAGACCATGATCGGCGCCTCGGTGAGCAGGGCGCGGGCGATGCCGATGCGTTGCCGCTGCCCGCCGGAAAGATTCGCGCCGCTTTCGCTGACGACCGTTTCATACCCCTGCGGCAGCTTCTCGACGAAAGGCGCCGCCCCCGCCATTCGCGCCGCCTCGGCGATCTGCGCCATGCTTGCCGTCGGCCGGCCGTATGAAATATTCTCCGCCACGGTCGTCGGCAGGATGAGGTTTTCCTGAAGCACCAGCGCAACGTGTGCCCGCAGGTCTTTGATTTTGACTTTGCGGATGTCGATGTCGTCGAGCGTCAAGGCCCCGGAGGTGGGATCGTAAAACCTTGGCAAAAGACTCAGCAGCGTCGTCTTTCCGACGCCGCTGGAGCCGACGAAGGCCACCATCTGCCCCGGGCGGATGACCGCCTCGACGTCGCGCAACACCGGTTCGCCTGCGCGATATTCAAAACCGACCTTTTTCAGCGCCAGAACTCGTGGCTGCCGCGGCAGGTGAACCGCGTTGGGCGCATCCTTGATGATTAAGTCGCGATCCAACACGTCGAAGACGCGCTGCGCCCCGGCGACGCCGCCCTGGATGCTGGCGCCGCTGCCGCTGACCGCTTGCAGCGGGCCGTAAACCTGGTTCACGTAGACCAGAAAAGCGCTGAGCTTTCCCAGCGTCAACGTCCCGAGAATGACCTGGCGTCCGCCGTACCAGAAGATCGCGGCATATCCGAGTCCGAACGTTGCGCCGACGAGCAGCCAATACCACGAATCCTGCCACGCCTGCCGAAGGTTGGCGCGGATGCTGCTTTGGGCCGTGGATTGAAATTGGCTGAATTCATCGGCCTCGCGGCCGAACGCCTGCACCAAGCCGATCGATGAAACAGATCGCTGGATCACCGTGGTAAGCCTGGACTCAACCTCCTTGGCCTCCATCCATCGAACCTTGAGGGGGTTGGCGAAGAGTTTGGTCGTGATAAGCAGAACCGGGGCGACGGATAGCGTGATCAGGGCAAGGACGGGATTCATCCGCACCATCAGGCAGGTCATCAGGATCAGGGTAATCGAGCTGACAAAGACGCTGTTGATCAGCACGGTGAGGATCGTCTGAAATCCCATCGCGTCGTAGCTGAGACGATAGATCGCGTCTCCCTGCGGCTGAGATTTGTGGTATCCCAGGCTCAGGGCCTGCAGCTTGCGGAACAGATCGCACCGCACGCGGAGCAGGCCGTTGTAGCCGATATGAATCGCCAGCAGCCGCTGTCCCATTGCCAGAAGCTCCTGGAGCACGCGAAGCAGCAGAGACATCACCGCCAGCGCGACGACCTGATGCAGCGCATCGCCCGCGGAGATTCCGAATAGATGCGTCAATCCCACGAATCCTCGATTGACCCAGAAATCCGTGGGCTTTTTAGACAGAATGGTGTCGATCAGGATCGTAAACATCAGCGGCTGGAGCAGCGATGCGAGCGTCGACAGCGCGATCAGAACCAGCGACGCCAGGATCAATGGCAGATCGTCGCGGAAATAGGCAATGGCACGGAGATAAAAACGCATAGGATCACGAAGGAAAAGTCCGAAATCCGAAATCCGAATGACGAATCAAGCCCGAATGACTGAAATCCGAATGAATGGCTGCTTCGTCATTCGGATTTCGGATTTGATTCGTCATTCGGATTTCGGATTTCGGGCTTATTCAAGCTACCGTCAGCTCCCCATCCTCTTCATCCAATCCCGGCTCCATCCGCGGCTCGGGCTGCGCCGCGGGCGCCGGCCGTTTCTTTTCCGCACCAACCGGGTAATACCCCGCGTGTTCCGCCGCCGCGTCGATCAAGCCGAGCACCGGCGCCGACACTTTCCGGCGATTCACCAGGTACATCGCCCACCAGGCCACGGGAATCAGCACGGCCGGGCGGCTGAATGGCCACACGTGCAGCAGCAACAAGCCCGCCAGCAGCATCGTGCCCACCATCAGCACCTGCCCGAATCGGCTCTGGCGCAGCTCCACGCGCACCCGCGTCAGCATCCCGCTTCCGTCGTGGTGCTCCGTCGCGGTGGTCAGACGCACCTTGGCATACCGGCTTCCGTAAATCTCCATGTCCCAATTGTGCCACCCGCTGTCCACCCGCGCCCGCCAACCGGCGGTGCGCACCTCTTCATTGATCTGATGCAACAGCGGCAGCCGGTCATGCTCGTGGCTCCAATAGCGCAGCGTCCCCGGCTCGGCGGGATCGAACGGCAACTGGGCGGGACGGTGATAGCCCTTGGCCTCGCCTTTGAGCACCTTTTCCCGCAGGCGAACGCTGTATCTCGCCCATCCGCGCGTCACCGGCTGGCGGAAGTGCAAATAGGCGATCAGCGGCCGGCTCAGCCAGTGACGATGCCTCGGCATCGGCGCCTGGCACGCCGCCACGATCGCCAGCGCCACCGGCGTCAGGAACATCAGCATCGCCACGACAAACAGCGGAGCGAACGCCAGCGACAGCACCAGCGTGAACCCCGCCAGGAGATGCCATTCGATGCTCATCAGCATCATCGCCAGCACGGAGGCGGGTTGGCGATAGATTGTCTGAAACAGCCCCGTCCCGAACACCCCGTGATAGACCACGTCCCCGCCCACCTTCACGCCGATCCGGTCGCCATAAATCTTGCCTCTCCAGTGGCTGGCGCCCAGCGTGTTGAAATGGTCCGGATGCTTGTACTTCAAAAGCGCCTCCGCCTCGCCGTATCCGCGCTGTTGCTTGAGATACGACTTGACGGTGTTGCGGCGATAGTGCCACACCTGGGCCGACGGGGAAAACCCGACGGATAATCCGAGGTTCTGGATGCGCCAGATGACGTCAACGTCATCTCCGGCCGTGCGGAACTGGGTGTCGAATCCGTTGACGCGTTTGAGGATCGCGGTGTAAAAGGCCATGTTGCAGCCGGGCACGTGCTCGGCCTGGCGGTCGTCGATCATGACGTGCGTCGGCCCGCCGGGGGAAAGCCCCACGCAATCCGCCACCCAGGACCCCTCGTCCGGAATCAGATTGGGGCCGCCCATTCCCGCGTGCGTGCTCCGCACCAGGCGCAGCGCCAGGAAGTACAGCCAATCCTCATCCGCTTCGCAGTCGCTATCCATGTAGACCACCACGTCGCCGCGCGCCGCGTTCATTCCCACGTTCCGCGCATGGCTCAGACCCATGTTTTCCTGCCGGATGTTCCGAACCCAGGGGAATTTCCGCAAAATCTCCTGCGTGTCGTCCGTCGATCCATCGTCCACGAAGATCACTTCGAAATTCGGATACCGCAGCCGGTCCATCGACCTAAGGCACGATTCCACCGTGCTGGCGCCGTTGTAGGAGCAGACGACCACGCTGCACATCGGCAAGAGGACGTCCGCGGTCTGCGGAACCCGCTTGAAAACGTCGCGCACCGCCGCGAACGCCGGCTTGGGCCGGCGGTCCCGCGCGGTCAGTCCGAACGCCCAGTCCTCGATCTGATATCCGTGCCGGAACCAGTCATCCGTAAAGCTGAAGATGAACGTCCCGACCAATCCTTCCTCGAACACCGCGCGAACGTGCGCGCTCAGGATCGCCGCCTGTTCCTCGGCCGTGTGTTCCCGGCAGGTGTCGATCCCGTATTCCCCCAACATCAGCGGCTTGTCGGCCGCGATGTTCTGGAGCCGCGCCAAATAGTTCCGGAAAACGTTCTCGTCGTGCAGGTAGACGTTGTAGCAGACGAAATCCACGCCCCGCGGATTCACATATTCGGTCGTTGGATAATTGGCGAACGTCACCAGGCAATCCGGCGCTTCGGATTTGGCGATGGCAACCAGGTCGTCGATGAACGTCTCGACCTTTTGCCGGCCCACGTAGCGAACGATGTCCGAAGGGATCTCGTTGACGACGCTCAGCGCCAAGACCGCCGGATGATTGCCGCACGCCCGCGCCGCCGACCGCACCGTCTCCTGCGCTTGCCGCGTCAGGTTTTCATCCCCGACAAACGTCAGGTTCTTCGCCCACGCCACGTCCAGGAAAATTTTCAGCCCGAATTCGTCGGCAAGGTCTAGAAACCAGCCGGGCGGCGTGTGATAAACCCGCAGGCAGTTCGCGCCCAACTCCAGCATCTTCTCGAAATCCCGCTTTGCCTGCGCGCGATTTGGAAACGTCGAGCCCTCGGCATCCGGCTTGAACGGCCCGTACGTCACCCCCTTGACGTAAAACTTCTCCTTGCCCAGGCGGAAGAATTTCCCGTCGCGCCGGACGCGTTTGGTCGCCGGCTCATTACGCCGATGGCGTCCCGAAAATTCCCCAACGGGCCCCATGGACGTGCCGATTAATGCCGATCTTCGCGTGGCCAACACCGACATAAGGACATTCCTTCATCCCGCGCGCCAAATTCCCCTCACGGCGCGCCGGCCAACTCCGGCCACCAAAACTTTAAAAAATGCAACCGCCTATTTTAGATCACTTGGGCAACTCTGACCATTCAAATCCTTTGTCTCCTAAACCTTTAGTCGTCAGACAATAAGCGACGGATGAGGTTTGTAAAAGCATCACGCCCCATATTCCACAGCTTTGTCCGATAACCAAGCCGCAGAGCCAGCGCCGGCCGTACAACCGTCATTTTCGCGCCAAACTCACGGCCTAAACGAAATACCGTTCAATGGGCAATCGTTCCGCCAACCGCATTCGCCACGGTGGAACGCGGTTGACGCACCACTCACGATTCAAAGGGGCGGAATTGGGCCGACTTCGCAGAATTTCCAAGAAACTTAAACCTTGGCGTAGGATGTCGGCACTTGAATGTGGAACGCTAACGTTCATTGTCGTGAAGGTTTGCCGCGATGGCCAAGCTACCAGACCTGATCAGCGAAGTGCTCGGCGGCAACGTCCAAGCGTATCGCGAGATCGTGCTTCGGTTCCAGGATATGGCGTTCGGATATGCCTTTTCGGTCTTACGTGACGCTCACTTGGCAGAGGATGCGGCACAAGAAGCATTTGTTGAAGCGTACGAGAATCTCCAGAAGCTTAAAGCATCCGCCGCCTTTCCAGGCTGGTTTCGACGGATCCTGCGGCGCCGGTGCGCCCGGATGACGCGCAGAAGACAAGTTTCGCTCCTCAGCCTGAATGCGGCTGCCGGAGTCCCAGCCAATGCTCCGCTGCCTCTCGACGGTGTGATCCACAAGGAAACAGCTTGGTTGGTTCGTGTAGCCATTGCGTCCCTGCCGCTACAGCAGCGGGAGGTGACCTCGCTCTCTTATCTGGGCGATTGCTCGCATGCTACGATTGCTGAGTTTCTGGAAATCCCCATTGGCACGGTGAAACACCAGTTATATCTGGCTCGCCGGAATCTCAAAGAAAGGATGATCCAAATGCATCGACCACGAGTCACTTCGTTGGCCCCTCAATTCTTGGTGGACGACCTGCAGCGAGCCATTACTTATTATCGAGATCGGCTCGGCTTCGAGTTCGGCAAACCATGGGATGGGTTTTATGCGATCGGCCGCAAAGATGGCCTGGAACTGCATTTCAAGCAAGCGCCGAAAAATCAAGCCGAGCGAAAGCATCGGCGAGACAACGAGCATCTCGATGCCTCAGCCGGAGTGGAAGGCATTGATGAATTCTACAAGCAATGTGTGGATGCGGGAGCAACGATTCTCAAGCCGTTGGCGCCCACGCCGTGGGGGACGAAAGATTTCTACATTGAAGACCCGGACGGGTACATCATTTGCTTCGGCGGTCATTAGAGCATCTTCGGTTCACCGGTTGGGCCGGCATTGCGTCCGCGCGGATTGCGACGCACTCATAGCAGAAACCCCGGCAAAGCCGGGGGCTAACGGAAATGAGCTGCTCGCGTCGTTGAATGGTGTTGGGCCTAATCGATAGGAGGTTTAATGACTTCCCGGCGAATGCTTGGCCACCAGCACGCTCAGCCGCTCGTCCATCGCCTTGCAGGCGGTGATGGCGTCGAAACCCTTGATCGCATCCAGAAACGCCACCTCCGCCGCCCCGTCTTCCACCCCATGCAGATGCCAGACGTCCTGAATCCTGCTCGCCATCATGTCCGGCGTGCCGTCGAAAAGACAGCGGCCGCGGAAGGGGCGCGGGATCATCTCCTGATACACTCCATCCTCCGGCAGGATCGGCCAGCATCCCGCCGTCAGCGCCCGCACCGCGTACAAGTCCACCGGCGCCCAACGTTGCGTGCTCAAAAAAACGTCGGCGCGCAATAACGCGGACGTCTGCGCATATTCATCGTTCTCGTCGATCGCCAGCCGCGCGAAATCGTTGGACAGCCTTTCCAGCGGGCCCACCGTCACCAGCGTGAACCGCTCCCCCCGCATCGCCAGCGTGGAAAGGCCCAGATTCAGCAAATCCATGTCCGCGTCGCGCGTATTGATGAAAATCGTGCGCGCCTGCCGCTTCACCGGCTTGGTCATCTGGATGTTGCTTGCCAAATGCAGATCGAACGGCGGCGGCATCACCCGGGATTTGGCCAGCATCTCCGGAACCGGGTTGCGGCTCGACAGCTCCGGGTGCCGCTCCACTATCGCCGCCGCCCGATACGCGAATAGATTCAGGTGGAACTCGCTGTTGAACCACAACTCCAACGCCGCCTGCGCCGTGTTCAGGTTCACCAGTTCGTTCGTCGCCTTGTTCTCCGGACCGTCCGGGTCCGGAAGCTGATTGTTATGGAAATAAACCACCGAGGGCTTGTGAACCAGCTCCGGCACCAGGCGGATCAAATCCGCCAGATTCAACGCCTCGCTGGTGAACAGCAAATCCAACCGCCCCGCCCAGTGCCGCGAAAGCTGCTCGGCGAACCAATGCGCCGCCGCCGACAATCTCCGCTCGATCCGCCGCGGCGGAAGTTTCAGCAGCGTCCACCGATGCCGGCTGCAACGAATGACGGTTTCCAGCATCGACTTCCGCACCCCGCCGTAAAACGGCTCGAGCGCCAGGATGTCCAGTTGCGACGACATGCAAGGAATAGGATAGCGTGGAAATCCGAAATCCGAAATCCGAATGACGAATCAAATCCGAATACCGAATGACGAAATGCCAAACAGGGCATCATTCGTCATTCGGTATTCGGATTTGATTCGTCATTCGGATTTCGGATTTCGAGCTTTTCCCTACAGCCTTTCCCCCAAATACCCCTTCACCTGATCCACCCCCACCCTCACCTGCGTCATCGCATCCCGATCTCGCACCGTCACCGTCCGATCCTGAATCGTCTGCCCGTCGATCGTCAGGCAGAACGGCGTGCCGATCTCATCCATCCGCGCATACCGCTTTCCAATGGACTGCTTGGCATCATATTCGGCCGTGAACTGCGTCCGCAGATCGAGATACAGCTTCTCCGCGATCTGGGGCATCCCATCCTTGTTCACCAGCGGGAATACCCCCACCTTGATCGGCGCAAACTGCGGCTTGAACTTCAGGAACATCTTGCTCGGCCGGGCCTCGTCCGGCGTAAACGCCTCGCACAACAACACCAACACCGCCCGCGTCAGCCCGGAAGCCGGCTCAATCACGTTCGGAATATACCGGCTCTTCGCCTTGATCTCCTCCGGACTGGCCCCCTGCTCCTTCAATTTCAATTGAAGCTCCTGATCGAAATAGTCCAGCTTCTGACCCGAATGCTCCTGGTGCTGAGTCAGATCGAAACTCCCCCGATGGGCAATCCCCTCCAACTCCCCGAAATCCGGCGCGGTGAAGGGATATTTGTATTCAATGTCCACCGTCATCTTCGAATAATGGCTCAGCTCCTCTTTGGCATGATCCCGCAAGCGAAGATTCCCGTCGGCCACCCCCAGCGACCGCCACCATTCCATCCGCCTGGCTTTCCAGAATTCGTACCATTTGAGGGCCTCGTCCGGATGACAGAACCATTCCATCTCCATCTGCTCGAACTCGCGCGAACGGAAAATGAAATTCCGCGGCGTGACTTCATTCCGAAAACTCTTGCCAATCTGCGCGACACCAAAGGGAATTCTGACGCGAGAGGTGTCGATGATGTTCTTGAAATCAAGGAAAATTCCCTGGGCTGTTTCGGGACGGAGATACGCCTTCACGGCATCAACCGCGCCGATTTCGGTCGTCAGCATCAGATTGAACTGACGCGGCTCGGTCAGAGTCCCGGGTAATTCAGCATCAGGGGCCACAATCCAACCATAGTTGTTATCAAACTCGGCGTGCGTAAGGGGCCACACCTCTGGATTTTCGGCAACGCTAACGCCTATGAATCGCGCGTATTTTTCGGCCTTTTTTCTCGCTTTCTTGTATGAAGCATCATCTCCTATGATAAATGCAAACAGTCTTTGGATGGCCTCGCTTGACTCTTCGTCGCTATGTGCTTCAACATCCCAAGAGACCATTACGCCAATGTGGTCTGCGCGATAACGCTGCTTCGTTTCCTTGTCATCCACCATCGGATCGGCAAATCCCGCCGCATGTCCCGACGCCACCCACGTCTTCGGATTCTGAATGATCGCCGAATCCAGCCCGACCATTTCGATCGGGTGCCCATCCGGCCCGAGCGGCGGACAGAGCACCATTTCGTGCCACCACCAATCGCGGATGTTATTTTTTAGCAGACATCCCAGCGGGCCGTAATCCCAGAATCCGTTCAATCCGCCGTAGATTTCGCTGGCCGGATAGATGAACCCGCGGCGTTTGCACAGCGAGACGATCTGCTCCATCACCGATGCATCAGCCATTTGGATTTTCCTTTCGCTGAATCACGACCTCAAGCGAAGACTGACACAGAGAGCACAGAGGACACAGAGAGCACAGAGAAAGACTGATTCAATGGTTTTACCTCTGTGTACTCTGTGATCTCTGTGCCCTCTGTGGTTTATCTGTCAGGCGATCCAAAAATAAAAAACGTGAAACGTGAATCGATCGCCCGATCACGCTTCACGTTTAATTGTTTCATTGAACGTCGGGCGATCAGGCGGTGGCGGGAGCGCCTTTACCCGATCCGGCCGCCTTCAGGGCATTCAACCTCAGGGTCAGCCGGCTTCGTCGCCGCGAGGCGGTATTCTTATGAATCGTGTGCTTCGCCGCCACCTTGTCCAGCCGCACCACCGTCTTGATCAATTCCGCCTCGGCCTTGGCCACGTCATTGCTCGCCAACGCGGCCAGATACGCCCTGGTTTGATCCTTGAGCGTTTCCTTTCTCGCCCGATTGCGTGCCCGGCGTTTGATGCTCTGACGAATTCGCTTTTTAGCCGACAGTGAATGAGCCACGGATAGTCTCCGAAAACCAGGGGAATTCCTGTCCGCCCCGATTGGCGGCAGGGTGTGGAAGTCTAGTGATTGTGGACGGTTTGTAAAGCGCCGCCGGAAACCCGAAATCCGAATGACGAATCAAGCCCGAATGACGAATGACCGAATGCTTGTTTCGTCATTTGGTCATTCGGATTTGATTCGTCATTCGGATTTCGGATTTCGGATTTGCCCTCACGCCCTTCGTCTTGTTCGGAACAGCAGCCACAAAAACACCGGCCCGCCCAACAGCCCGGTCAACACGCCCACGGGCAACAGATTGGCCAGCAGGCGTTCGCCGCTCAAGTACCGGCACAGGGCATCGGCCGCCATGAGCAGGATCGCGCCGATGGCCGTGGAAACCGGCAACAGGCGGCGCTGATCCGACCCGACCAGCAATCGGCCCACGTGCGGACAAACCAGCCCGACGAATCCGATCGGCCCGCTGATCGCCACGGCCGCGGCCGTCATCAGGGATGCCGCCACCAGCGCGATCCATCGCAGCCGATGAATCCGCACCCCCATGGATTCCGCCTCCCCATCATCCAGGCCCGCGACGTTCAGTTGTCCGCTGAAGTACATCAGCACGAGCCAGCCCACCGCGATCAGCGTCAGTGCCGCCCAACGCTGCTCGTGCGTGATCGCCTGAATCCCCCCGACGAGGAATCCCATCGGCCCCCCGTTGCCCGGCAACTGTTCCACCAGTGCATTGACCAGCATGAACAACGACCCGTTCACCGCATTGATGATCACGCCCACGAGCAGAAGCGTCACCGGCTCCAGCCTCCCGCGCCGCCCGGCCAATCCGAGCACGATGCTCACCGCCGCCAGCGCCCCGAGGAACGATGCCGTTTGTTGACTCAGCGGCCCGAGAATTCCCAGGCCTTTGACGATGGCCGCGAAGAGGGGCAACTGCCATAGATACGCCATCAGCGATGCCCCGCTGCTGACGCCAAGCAGATACGGATCGGCAAGGGGATTGCGCAGGATGGCCTGATACGCCACTCCCGCCCCCGCCAGCGCCGCCCCGATCAGCGCGGCGTTGATGACCGATTCCTCCCGGAAACGCCGGATTGACGCCGAGGGCCAGCCGGCACCGTTGGAACCCACGGCGATGGCAAGAAGGGCGGCGGCCGCCACGGCGACGGCGCAGATCACAATTGTGAGGAGCAAGCGTCTGGCGTCCCAGCGGCGGGAGGCCGAAATCCGAAATCCGAAATCCGAATGACGAATCAAGCCCGAATCCCCAATGACGAATGATGCCCCAACGGGCGTTTCGTCATTCGGATTTCGGATTTGATTCGTCATTCGGATTTCGGATTTCGGGTTTCTATCTTCGCCCCCATTATCTCAGGGTGGATTAATTCCGCGAATTTCTCCGCCAATTCCCCGATCCGAAACCCCGGCATCTCCGCGTACCATTCGGTCACCACATAAACCCGGTGGTTCTTGACGGCCGGCACCTCTTGCAAACTCTGCCAAATCCTGTCCCCCTGCTCCAGGACCTGCGGCTTGCGGTCGCCATCCGGCACCAGCCGAATCACCGCCTCGGGCCAAAGCGTCATTATCATTTCCCGATCCACCTCCGGATACGGCTTGCCCAGCGATTCGGCCGCGTTGCGGCCTCCGGCGATTCGCAAGGCCTCATCCAGAAACTCCCCCGGCCCGGCCAGCGCGAAACTCTCATCATTGGTCACCACCAGCGTCCTGACCCGCGGCAAGCCCTTCACCCGATTCGCCACCGCATCCAGCCTGGCCCGCAGTTCCGCCGCCGCCCGCCGGCCCCCGGCCGTTTCGCCCACCGCATCCCCAAGCGTTATCATCCCCTGGCAAATCTCGTCGATCGTGTCCAGCTTCAGGTTCACCAGGCGAATCCCCATCTCCGCACACCGCTGCTGGAGATAGGCGGGCAAACGATCGGGCGCATACTGCAACACCAGCACGTTGGCCCCACATGCCGAAATCTCTTCCCAATTGACGTTCTGATAATCCCCCACCCGGGATTTGGCGGCTATTCCCTGGCGATCGTCGTCAAAAGTGCTCACCCCCACCACCCGATCCCCCGCCCCGATGCCGACCAGCAAATCCGTCCCGGCCGGCGTGATCGACGCGATCCTCACCCCCGCTGGCCCGGGAGTCCGCGGCAGCGTCGGACTGTGCCGCAGCGCCAACACCACCGCCGCCACGATCAAAGAGAAACCAATTATCCCCGCAATTCGAGGTTGACCCATTGCGCGCGGATGGTAGATTTGTGCAAAATGCCTGTCAAACCACGCCGAAGGGAACCGGATCGTGGCCACAGGGCGATCGCATTGGAGCGTGCGGCTTGCATTCAGAGGTTCAAGGGTTCAAAGGTTCAAGGGTTCAAGGGAAAAAGCTTCCCCTTGAACCCTTGAACCTTTGAGCCCTTGAACCCCATCGCCGAACGCGACGGCCCCGGCCAACGAATGGGGCCAGTGCATAACGCAGGGAGGCAAACATGCCCGAAACCGAAACTTTTCTCTACCGTATTGGCCGGCTGTTCAAGCGCGCGCCGAAATCCAACGGCGACGGCCAGCACGACCCGCAATCCCCCGTCGTCACCGTTGAAACTCACCCGCTCACCCTGCGCCCGTGGCGCAGAAACACCGCGGCCATCGCCCAACTCCAGGACGGATTCCATTCCCTCACCGATCTCATGAACGAAATTCGCCAGAGCATGGTCAGCCAGGGCCGCCGGCAGGACGAATTGATCGGCTACCTCTCCGCCCTGCCCAAACTCCTGGAATCCATTCCGGAAAGCAGCCGGCTGCACAGCGAAACCCTCAAAGCCATCCAAGCCCAGCTCCAGCGCCACGGCGATCAGCAGGAAACCCTCGGCGAAATCCTCGAAAAGCTCAGCGAATCCGGCGGCGACCAGAAAGATCTGCTCGAAGGCCTCCGCGAACGCGTCGAAACCCTGAACCATCAGGACAAGGCCATGGCCGACAGCCTCGGCTCGGTCAGCGCCGCCCTGGAACAAACCAGCCGCCATTCCGCCGCCGGCACTCAGGTCTTGGAAAGCCTTCGCGAAAACCTGAAGAGCCGCGATGGCGATCTGGAACGCGTCCTTCAACGCCAGAATTTTCGCTTCACGACGTTGCTGATCGTCGCGATCTGCGTCTCGATCACGGCCCTGGCAGCGGTGCTGGTGATGGGATACCTCATGGCGCACGGCGGGATAAAATAAACGTTGGAGGCGGGAAAAGGGACATTCAAGATTTCCTCGCTTTGGGCGGCTATTTCTTCTGAAAGGCACTGGTTTGGAGGGGCTCGCCAAAGACTTTCAAGCTGAGGGGTGGCTTATCCCCGCAGCGCCACCGCGCGTTCGGCCGCCTGCTCGGCCATGCCGCGGCAGACCAGCTCGCAAAGCTCAAATACCAGCGTCAGTTTGATCGAGTAGATCGCCCGGTTCCCATCTTGCCGGCGGGCGATGATTCCCGCCGACAGGAGAATGCCGAGTTGCTTCGAGACGTTCGCCTGCTTCAGGTTCGACCGCTGGACCAATTCCCCAACGCTCGCCGGGCCGTTCTGGAGAATTTGCAGAATCCGCAGGCGGCTGCCCTCGGAAAGCACGGCGAAAAGTTCTGCCACCGCCTGCACTTGCGTCAAATCGAGCGGCTTGTGGCCGGCCCGAACTCGCTTCCCGATTAAGGATTTATTTGTCATGGTCCACGCTATTGACTATATCACTATTTGGCAATATAGTAATTATAGACGCCGCCGCCGCGGTTGGCAAGGCGGCAGAACGATTTCTTTTGGAGACACGCCATGTCCAGCAATGCCAAGGATTATTACGAGAACAACGCCGCTTGCATGAAGGGCGTTCGGGCAGCCATGCCCGATGTAATCAAGGGATTCGGCGGGCTGCACCAGGCGGCCATGAAGGGCGGCGCCCTGACGGTCTTGGAAAAGGAACTGATGGCGCTGGCCATCGGGTTGGCCGTTCGGTGCGAGAATTGCATCTATGCACACGTTCAGGCGGCCCAGAACGCCGGCGCGACCCGCGAGCAGATTCTCGAAGCCGCAGGCGTGGCCGTCTTGATGCAGGGCGGCCCGACGTACACGTATCTGCCCCGAGTCGTCGAAGCGATGGACGCTTTGGCAGAGCGATCGTCGAATTAAGCGAAACGGAGATTATCATGTCGTCCAATGTCATTTCCCTGGCGGAGTTTCGACGCCTGATGGAAGGCGGCAAACCGCTGACCGTCCTCGACGTTCGAACGCCTGCCGAGTTTGCACGCGTTCATGCGGTGGGCGCCCGGTTGATGCCGCTGGACCAACTGGACCCGGCCGCGGTCGCGGCCCAGCGTCGCGACGCCGACGAGGCGATCTACGTCATTTGCCAGTCCGGCGCACGGGCCGCCAAAGCCTGCCAGCGACTTCAAGAAGCCGGACTGGCCAAGGTGTACAACATCGAAGGCGGCACGGCCGCGTGGGAGAAAATGGGCCTGCCCGTCGAACGCGGCCAAGCAAACGTCATTTCCCTGGAACGACAGGTGCGCATCGTCGCCGGCGCCCTCGTCCTGCTGGGCGTGGCATTGGCATGGACGGTTCACCCGGCCTTCATCGCCATCGCCGCGTTTGTCGGCGCCGGGCTGATGTTCGCGGGTATCACCGACTACTGCGGCATGGGGATGATTCTCTGCAAAATGCCGTGGAATCGGCGATAGAGAAAAGGGGACATTCAAGATTTACGCGACGTTGCATCAGAAATCGCCGCGATCACGTCCCGCGCCAAAACGCTTCTTTGCCCCAATCGCTCGCCAGCGATTTCCCCGGCCAGCCCGTGCAAATGCACGGCGGAGCACGCGGCGTCGAATGGAGCCATCCCCTGGCCGATTAACGAGGCCAGAATTCCGCTCAGCACGTCGCCGGCGCCGGCTTTCGACAGGGAACTGTCGCCGGTGTGGTTGACGTAAACTCTCTCGGCCTCAGTCACTACGGTCCGATGCCCCTTCAAAACGATCACCTGGCCAAACGCCTTGGCGGCGGCGGCGGCTAGCGAGATTCGGCCCTTCTCGTCAGCCGGGACCTCGCTTCGCCTGATCAATTTCGCCAGCCGTTTCATTTCGCCGGGATGGGGCGTCAGCACGGCCCGGGCCGCGAATGATTTCGGCCATTTCCCCAATGACGACAGGTAATTCAGCGCATCGGCGTCCACCACCATGGGCTTGCGAAGGCGGAAGAGCGCGTCCAGTCTCTTGCCGATCGACGGCGACTGCCCCAATCCCGGCCCAAGCGCAAGGACATCCGCCTTGTTCGCCGCTTCCAGCAACTTTTTCGTGGATGCGCTGCTTTCATCCAACGCCAAACCGATCAACTCCGGTACAACCGACAGTCCCGCGGCCAAAACGGATGCCGGCATCGCCACTTGCACGAGTCCGCTGCCCATGCGAAGAGCCGCCTCTCCCGCCAGCACTGGGGCGCCGATCATCTCCAAATTCCCGCCCACGATCAGCACGCGGCCGAACAATCCCTTGTGCCCGGTCACGGGCCGCGGCGGAAGTTTCGGGAGATGGTTAATTCGTCGCATGGCTGATTTCTGGAAAAGCGGTTGGCGCGAATTGGGTGCTGGCGATCGCATCCAAATCCAGCGTGCTTTGCCGTCCGGCGGTCAGGAGCACGTGCGCCAGGCCGGCGGTCATGGCGGCGTTGTCCGTGCAATATTGCATCGGCGGGAAGAAAACGGGAAGTGAGAATTTTGACATCGCCGCCCGAAGCCCGCTGTTGGCCGACACCCCCCCGCCGATAATCACGCTGCGCGCCTTGATTTGCCGGGCCGCCCGGCGGACCTTTTCGACCAGCACGTCCACGCAAGCCGCCTGAAACGACGCCGCCACGTCCCGAATCTCCTGGGGGCCGGGAATCGTTTTGCGCTGGCGGCCCTGATATCCGCGGACATGATAGAGGACCGACGTTTTCAATCCGCTGAACGAAAAATCGAGCGATTGCCGATTCAATCGGCTGCGTGGAAACCGCACCGCCGCCGGATTCCCCTGCCGCGCCAGCGCATCGATCGCCGGCCCCCCGGGATATCCCAGGCCCAGAATCCCCGCCACCTTGTCATAAGCCTCGCCCACGGCATCATCGAGGGTCGAACCGATCATCTCCACATTCAGAAAATCGCCGACGCGATACAGGGCCGTATGTCCCCCGCTGCAAACCAGCCCGACGGCCGGCATGGGAATTTCGACTCCCGTCCCCAGCCGCACGCTGTAGAGATGCGCATGCACGTGATCTACCCCGACCAACGGCTTGCCCAATGTCCACGCCAAGGTCTTCGCCGCCGTCACCCCGATCAGCAGCGACCCGATCAGCCCCGGCCGATGCGCCACGGCCACGGCATCCACGTTCGGCAGTTCCATGCGGGCTTCGGTCAAGGCCTCCATCACCACCGGCAGAATATTTTCGATATGCGCCCGGCTGGCGATTTCCGGCACCACCCCGCGATACCGCGCGTGCAATTCCACCTGGCTGGCCACGACGTTGCTGAGCACGCGAGAGCCGTCCGACACGATGGACGCGCCGGTTTCGTCGCAGGTGGATTCGATGCCGAGAATGACGAAATGGTCATTTGTCATTCGTCATTTGTCATTGGTCATTCGGATTTCGGATTTTCATCACGGTCTCGTCGCCGGCGCCTCGATCGCCTGCGTCGTGGCCGCGTGCTTGTTCGCATCCAGAATCACCAGCCCCACCATCGTCGTCAGCGCCTGCTGGAACTGCGGATCGGTCGGCGCCGTGGTCGGCTGGGTCGCGGGCATCGTGGAGGGGTGATACCGGATCGCCTCCTGTCTCTCCATCAATTCATCGATCGCCATTTCCCCGTTCTCGTCAACGGGCACAATGATCTGCGGCTCAACGCCCCAATCGGTCGAATCCTTCTTCCGGCTAACCAGCCGGCCGCTCGGCAAATACCAATGCGCCACCGTCATCTTCAACGTTCCATCGTCCTGACCCAGTTGAATCACCCGTTGGACCGATCCCTTGCCGAACGTCCGCTGACCCTCCACCAGCGCCCGGTGATTGTCTTTGAGGCTTCCCGCGACGATCTCGGCCGCGCTGGCGGAGTGATCGTTCACCAGCACGATCATCGGAAAATACGGCAACGTGACCGCCTGGGCGCCGGCCCGGTCCACTTCCTCCGGCGAATTCCGCCCGTGCGTGCTGACGATCACGCCCTCCTTGATAAACAGGTTCACCACCTTGATCGCCTGCTGGAGTTGCCCGCCGGGATTGAACCGCAGGTCCATGATCAGGCCCTGCGTGTTCTCATCGAACTGCTTCACTCGCAAATACGCGATCTTCGGGTTCTGCGATACGAAGTATTCCCACGACTCGTTTGAATTCCGCGAATATCCGTACACCGTCGGCAAAACGATCTGCTGGCGGTGCAGCTTGAAATCAATCGTCTTGCCATCCCGGTCGATGGTCAGAGTCACCGGCGAGCCTACCGGCCCCGACACCAGCTTGACGACGTCGTCAATCGGCATCTTGGCGATCGGCTTGGCATCCACCTTCACGATCACGTCGCCGGCATCGATTCCCGCCCGGTCGGCCGGGCCGCCTTCAATCGGGGTGAGGACCAGCATCTTTCCGCCCACGTCGCGCAGGGAAATCCCCACCCCGCTGAACGTCCCGCCCAATTCCTTGTCGAATTCCGCCTGATGGTCCGGTGGAACGTACACCGTGTACGGGTCGTCCAGCGCGCCCAGCATTCCCTCGATCGCCTTATCTTTCAGCAGCGAGTCGTCCACCGGATCGACGTAACTTTCCAAAATCTGGCGATGAATCTCCACGACGGTTCGCACCCACGAATATTCATCATCGCGCTGCGCCAGCGTCCCGGGCAACTGAAATGCCAGGAGCGCCAGAAGAAGGATGCTGATCAGCCAAGCCAGCCGTTCTCGGTTCATGCCGTTGCCGCTCCGTTTGGCATAGCCTGATATTCCTCAATTCCCTGGCCGCGTCAACGCCGCGGCCGCTGCTTATCCCATATCCCAACCGGGGTCTAGCACCCCACTAATAGACGGTTCACCTTGGTATTTCTACAACATTT
The DNA here is from genome assembly GCA_050011595.1 of Tepidisphaeraceae bacterium. Lineage (GTDB taxonomy): Bacteria > Planctomycetota > Phycisphaerae > Tepidisphaerales > Tepidisphaeraceae > PALSA-1353. The sequence continues at coordinate 5,355 of JBEKIV010000050.1, read as the reverse complement.
TGTGGAAAACCCGTCGATAACCCGCTTACAACTTGCAACGTTGGGGGAAGTTGCTAGGTTCGGTGCTTTCGTTGATGGTGCGGTCGTGAAGTACAAGATGATCGCTGTTGACCTAGACGGGACGTTGCTCTCGCCCAGCGGTCAGGTGACGCCGCGAACCAAGTCCGCCGTACATAAGGCCTTGCAGGCGGGATTGCTGATCTGCTTCGCGACCGGACGAAATTTCACGGAAAGCCAGGCCGTGCTCGACGCCGTGGCACATTACGACTCAGCCGTATTCGTTGGCGGGGCGCTCATCATCGACACGCGAACGCGCCGCACCTTGCATCGCACCCTGATGGACGGGCAGCTCGCCCGCGATTTGTCCCAATTCTTTGAATCCCACGGCCATGCCGCCCTGGCCCTTCAGGACAGATCCACCGCCGGCGTCGATTACCTGGCAACGCGAGATTTCGATCTCAACGCGGCAACCGACCGTTGGCTGAAAATTAACCGCGCCACCGTTCGGCGAACCGCCGATCTAGCGCAACATCCTCACGATCACACGATCCGCGTCGGCATCGCCGCCCCCGCCAATGCCGCAAGGCCCGTCTACGACGAATTGCGCCAGGCTTTCGGCGACCGCGTCGTCGCCCACTGCCTGTTCACCCCGAACGACCTCGGCGTTGTCGAGGCCTTCGACCCAAGCGTCAACAAATGGCAGGGAATTCTACACGTGGCCCGCCGCCACAACGTCCAGCCGCGCCAGATCATCGCCGTCGGCGACGACGTGAACGATCTGTCCATGATCCAAAACGCCGGTCTGGGCGTGGCCATGGGCAACGCCTGCCCCGAACTTCTGCAATGCGCCGCCCAAGTCATCGGCCGCAATGACGGCGACGGCCTGGCCATTTTTCTGGAGGAACTGACGGCGCGGAACTGAGGCGAATCATGGAAGGATGCGAAAGGAGTCGCAGGCTCTGCGGCCGGTACGCCTGGAGGCGCACCGGCCGTTTTTTTCCTTACAGCCGCAAATATCCTGACACAGAGAGCACAGAGGAATACTGAATTTACAGCTTTACCTCTGTGTCCTCTGTGGTCTCTGTGCTCTCTGTGGTCTCTTTTTTCCAGGCGCTGCAAATTTACCGCGCCGCCCACAAGAATCCCCGCCGCATCAATTCCAGCACCGGCGGCATCTTCACGATCTGGGCGCTATGCCCCAGCGAATTGTAGAAAACCCGGCCTTTGCCGTACGTTTTCGTCCAAACCACCGGCATGTCCACGGTCCCATTGCCCGCATGCGCCCCGTCGGCCGTCGGAAATCGCGTCGTCGCCAACACCTTCACGGCCGGATCGACGTGCATGTAATACTGCTCGCTGGTCACGTCGAAATCGCCTATGCCCTCGGTAATCGCCCCTCTAACCGGCCCCATCTTCACGCGATATTTTACGCCGTCATTCCCCGGATGCGCGACCCATTGCCCGCCGGTCATGAATTGCCATTCGGTCGTCTCGCGAAATGAATCACACATCCCGCCATGACATCCCGCGATCCCCGTCCCGCCCTGGACCGCCGCCAGCACCGGCTTCAACTGCTCCGGCGAAATCTTCCCCATCGTCCACACCGGCACGAGCAGATTCATGGATTTAACTTTCCCCGCATCGACAAACGCTTCCAGGGTATCGGAGACCTCGACGTCGAATTTCTCCTTGGCCAGAAGTTCCCGGAAAATCTCCGCCACTTCCCTGGGCTGATGCCCATCCCACCCGCCCCAGACGATTAACGCCTTCATTAATGAATGCTCCTTTATGCCCCCGAATATGGGGTTCACTGATCATTCTGCAATTCCCCGGTCGGCGCATAGGTTGCCGCGGCTTTGGTTCCATCGGCGCGCGTGTACTCAATCTCATAACTCGTCGAGCCATCGGAATTCGATTGCCAGGTCGAACGATCGATGTGCGCGTAGGGATGTTCGGAATAGAACGCCCCCTCGACCGCCGACGAGCCCGAGGAACAGCCGGCCGCCACGACGCCTAGAACCGCCCAGAATGCAGACTCTTTTCGCATCATATCCTCGCTGAAACGTCACAAATGTATGGCCCGTCCATCCGCGACGCCGGCGGCTTCCATGATCGCCTCGCTGAACGTCGGATGGGGATGGATCGCCTCGATGATTTCATCCTCCGTCGCCTCCAGCTTCTTGGCCATGACCAGTTCCGAGAGCATTTCCGTCACACCCTCCCCGATCATGTGCACGCCGAGCAATTCCCCATCCTGGTCGTCGAAGATCAGTTTGACAAACCCCTCCGGCTCGCCTGCCGCCAGCGCCCGCCCGCTGGCGCTGAAGGGGAATTTGCCGATTTTCAGTTTTCGACCCAGCGCCCGCGCCCGCTTTTCCGTGAGTCCCATGCTGGCGACCTGGGGATGCGTATAGGTGCAGCCCGGGATCGCCTTGTAATCGATCTGATGCTTCCGCAGCCCCGCGATGCGTTCGACGCACAACACGGCTTCGTGGTGGGCGACGTGCGCCAGGTCCGGATGCCGGTCGGCGCTGGCGCCGCCCTGCTCCGCCCAATTCACGCTCAGACAATCTCCCACCGCCCAGACGTTTTCCAGATTCGTCTGGTACCAGGGATTCACCCGCACCCGGCCCTTGAACAAATCCAGTTCCACGCCCGGCGCCGCCAGGGCCTCGGTGTTCGCCGTCACGCCGATGGCCACCAGCACCACATCCGCCTCCACCACGCCCGCTTTCGCCCCCGAAAGCGTCAGCTTCACGCCGGTCTGGGTGGTCTCGACTTTGTCCGTCCTGGTCTTGACGCGCACGTCGATCTCCCGCTTGGCGAAGACACGTTCCAGCAGGACCGACACGTCTTCATCCTCGTTGGGCAGCAGGTGATCCAGCATCTCGATCACAACGACCTGGGTCCCCAGCGCGTTATAAAAGTCCGCGAACTCGCACCCGATCGCCCCCGCCCCGATGATGGCGATTTTCTTCGGCTGCTTCGGCAGCGTCATCGCTTCGCGCGAGGTGATAATCTTCTTCCCGTCGAACGCCACGCCCGGCAACGCCGTCGCCCGCGACCCCGTCGCGATGATGATGTGCTGGCCCGTCACTTGCTTGGTCCCCTCGGGAGAAGTGATCTTCACAATGTGCGGCCCCAGCAGTTGTCCGAATCCCGACTCCTTCTTCACCTCATATTTGCGAAACAAGTGCTCGATCCCCTTGCTCAGTCCCTCGGCAATGGCGCGGCTGCGTCCCACCAGCTTGGAAAAATCCACCGTCAAATCCTTGTACGTCACGCCATGCTCGGCGGCGTGAAGCCGCAGCTTGCGGATGAACGCCCCATCGTCCAGCAGCGCCTTGGTGGGAATGCAGCCCCAGTTCAAGCAGGTTCCCCCGAGGGTTTCCTTCTCGATGCACAGCACGCGTTTTTTGAGTTGTCCCGCGCGAATCGCCGCCGCATACCCCGCCGGCCCGCCGCCGATCAGGATGATGTCGTACTGATAGCTCGCCGGCTTGGCCGCCGCCTTGGCGCCGGTCTGGGGCCCGGCGGCCGGCGACGGCGCCGCCTGAACGCGCCCGGCATATTTCCGCTTCACCTCTTCGGCCTTCTCCGAACCCGTCGCCACCACGCCGATCACCTGTCCCACCTTCACCTTTTGTCCTTCGGCCACCAGAATCGCCGCCAACGTCCCCGCGTCGAACGATTCCATCGGCATGGTGGCCTTGTCCGTCTCGATATCCGCGATTTCCTCGCCGCTCTTGACCGGGTCCCCCTCCTTCTTGTGCCATTTGACAACGGTCCCCTCGGTCATCGTATCCGACAACTGCGGCATCGTGATTTCAGCGGCCATCCGAAATGTCTCCAGTCACGTAGATTTACAATGAATACCCATCATAGGAAAGCCCTGGGGAATGGGGGCCACCCCTTGTGGATTCGTCATTGGGTCATTCGGATTTGATTCGTCATTCGTCATTCGGATTTCGGATTTGCCCCAACGGGCATCCCCTTACCTACAAACTTGGCCCAGACCCGTCCGCGAGACATGCTTGGGCAATTCCGCGGTGACGCTTTCGATGACCGGATCCCACTGACCCACGGCGGGCTGGCGAAACAGGCGCATCGTCGGATACCATGGGCTGTCCTGGCGCCGCAGCAGCCATCTCCAATCCGGCGCAAACGGCAGCAAAACCCACGTCGGCTTCCCCATCGCTCCCGCCAAATGCGCCATCGCGGTATCCACCGCGATGACCAGGTCCAGATTGACGATCAACGCGGCCGTGTCGGCAAAATCCGTCAGTTCCTCGGTCCAATCAACCAGATCCATCCCGGTCGGCGGACTTTTCGCTTGCTCGCCGCGCGGACCTATCTGAAGACTGAAAAACTTGGCGCCTTGAGCGGTAGGCTTCGCCTCCGCGGCGGCTGCAAATGGGGCCAACTGTTGCAGGTTCAAGGATCGCGTTCGGTCGGCCTTGAACCTGGGATTTCCCGCCCAGGCCAGGCCCACCCTGAGCCGCTCATCGGTTGCTCCAAGCCTCTTGCTCCACTTCTCCACGAGTGCGGGATCGGTGCTCAAATAGGGGTTCGCGGCGGGAATCGAATTCATCGTCGTGCCGAAAACCAGCGGCAGGCTTGGCAGCGGCGCCTGCCAATCAAACGCCGGCAGCCGCTCTCCCCTGGCAAACACCGCCGAAATACCTTCCACCCGACTTAGCAACGGGACCAATTTGGCCTGGCATTCCAACAGCACCGTGGCCCCCCGCGCGGCCACCAGGGGCGCGTAGCGGATGAAATGAATCGCATCGCCGAACCCGCCTTCAGTCAAAAGAAGGATCGTTTTGCCGCGCGCGTCCTGCCCGGTCCAACGCGGCTGGGGTAAGTGCCGTGCCAGCCGCAGCCGCGGCACACGAAGCCGCCATTCGAATTCCTTCCAACCCTCCTGGAATTCCCCCAGCATCAGCAGCAGCAAGCCATAGTTCCAATGTGCCTGGGCGAAATCGGGCTTAAGCCGAATCGCCTGACGATAGGAAGCGATGGACTCATCCAGTTGCCCCATGTCCTTCAAGGCGTTGGCGAGATTCTTGTGCGCCAAGGCGTAATCAGGCTTGAACCGAATGGCCTGACGATAGGAAGCGATAGCCTGATCGAGTTGCCCCTGGGTCGCCAGTGCGTCGCCGAGATTGTTGTGCGCTTCGGCGTAATCAGGCTTGAGCCGAATGGCCTGCCGATAGGAAGCAATCGCCTCGTCGAGTCGCCCCAGGTTGTACAAGGCGTTGCCGAGATTGTTGTGCGCCCCGGCAAAATCAGGCTTGAGCCGAATGGCCTCTCGACAGGAGCCGACGGCCTCTTCAAACTGCCCCGCGTCCGTTA
>JBEKIV010000049.1:0-18919 GCA_050011595.1 Tepidisphaeraceae bacterium | reverse complement strand
GGAGTTCGTGTGGTTTCTTCTCGGCGTTCTTCTCGTAATTGGCGGTTGCGTGGGGCTGGTGCTCTTCTTCTTCGGATCACCGCCGGACAAGCCCGATCCCGGTTCTGTGCACGATCCGATTATGATGGGTCTCGCAGTCGTCTGTTTCCTGCTGTCAGTTTTGCCATTTGTGGCAGCGTTCAGCAACGCGAAGTTCAACCGAACCGATTGGCGGGCGCTTCATCTGCGCTGGATGCAATCGTGGATGTGCATGAGATGCGGCATGATTTGGAAACCGACAAGCAGCCGCGAGTAACCGAAACCTTCCACCTGGTGGGGCGAACTGCGCGGAATTAGGAGGGACAAATATGAACTGAAGGGGACACGACCCTTTACATCGCGGGCCGCTCGGGTTATACTCCAAATATGCCTCGCGCAGCGCGTGTTGCCCCCGGTGGACTGGTCTATCATGTCCTCAACCGTGCCAACGGCAGGCTGCAATTGTTCCGCAAAGATCCCGACTTCCAAGCGTTCTATAACGTCCTGCTCCAGGCTCACGCCCGGCATTCTATACGGATTCTGGCCTGGTGCATTATGTCTAACCACTGGCATTTCGTGGTCTGGCCGCGGGAGGACGATGAGCTCTCGCGGTTCTTCGGCTATCTCGGCCTCACCCACGCCACCCGCTGGCAGGTCGCCCACAACGCCGTGGGCACGGGCCATGTGTATCAGAGCCGGTTCAAGAATTTCATGATCCAGGAGGATGATCATCTTTTGTGGGTGCTTCGCTATGTCGAGCGAAATCCGCTGCGCGCCAACGCCGTGAAACGCGCCCAGGACTGGCAATGGAGCAGCCTGTACGCCCGGCAGCATGGCCCCGAGCCGATTCGAGATTTGCTGAACGACTGGCCGATCGAGCGGCCGAAGAATTGGATCGAGTTGGTGAATCGCCCGCAAACTGAGGCAGAATTGGACGCGATCCGGACGGCCGGCAAGCGAGGCCGGCCGCTGGGGAGCGATTCGTGGGTGCAAAGCCTCGCCGCCCGATACGATTTGCAAAGCACCCTCCGCGCGCGTGGCCGGCAAACCGGCTGGCGGAAAGCGAAGGCCAAATAAAGGGTCGTGTCCCCTTCATTCATCCGCGGAACTTTCATTCAATGCCGAAAAAGCCGATGGTCATATCGGGGCCGTCATGGCCGAGCCGCCTATAATGAGCGTGTCAATCCCCCCAAATTACCGGCATCCGAGGCAGCCGATATGATTACGGTGAAAAACCCTTGACGACATCGGTCTTGGGCGTTGGAGTTTCCAGCACGTGAAGCATTTTCTCAAGTCAACCGGGCGGGCCGTCAAATACGGCTCCTTGAAATGGATGGCGGATCGGCGCATTGCCGGGCCCAAGGCCGACGGTTCGCCGGCGCCGCCGGTGCAGTCGGCCTATCTGATCGGCTGCGGCCGATCGGGCACGACGGTTTGCGGCGACATCCTGAGGCATCATCCGCGGGTCCGCTATTTTTTTGAGCCTTACCATCTCTGGGCAACCATCGATCCGACGATCGACGTGCTGAACCTGTATCACATCGGCGCCTCCAGTTTTCTGTTGGATGGCGGCCGATGCACGCCGGAATCGCAACGACGGTTCAATCGGCTGCTGTTGGATCCGGCGCGCCGATCGGGAGCGGCGGTGATGTTGGAAAAAACGCCGTTCAACGCCTGCCGCATCGGCTATCTGGAGGCGATCAGCCCCCATTGCAAATTCATTCACCTGGTGCGCGACGGGGTGGACGTGGCGCGGTCGATCGATCGCCTGTCGCGCAACCGGGGTTACGGGATCCTCGGCAAGCCGGACCTCAACCGATGGTGGGGCCGCGCCGGTTCCAAATGGATGTCCCTTTATAGCGACGGATGCGCCAGCAATTATTTTGCCGATGAATTGCCGCAACTGTTGAGCTATGAATCCAAGGGCGCTTACGAATGGCTTGTCAGCCTCGCTGAAGTCGACCGCTGGAGAAGCCGGCTGGGCGAGCGCCTCCTGGAGATCACTTACGACGAGTTGACCGCCAAGCCCGAGCAGACCCTGAAGCAGATCTGCGATTTTCTGTCGCTGCCGGCGAACGAAAAATGGATGCGCCGCAACGTTCGGCGCATCGACCAGGCCCGGCGAAACTACGGCGTTCCGCTGGTCCTTCCGCCGAAGATGGCCGAGGCGTTCAATCGCATGCAGGAGCGGTTTGACTTTCCCAACCGCGCCGTCGCCGGGCTGCCGCAATCCAGTTCCCTGGTGCGAGTCGCGATCGTTTCCAACGAGCCCACCCCGTATCGGCTGCACGTCTTGCAGCGCCTGGCCGACGAATTGAAGGGGGTGGAAATCCACAACGTCTTCACCCACACCATCTCCAATCCCAGCATGCCGTGGCAAATGCGCATCGGGGCGCATCTGAATCCGATCTTCCATCCCAAGAACCACATCAGGACCGGAATGCCGATTTCCTGGCGACACGTGCGGCTCTTCCGCGACATCCGCGAGCACATCCTCCGCAGCGAAATCCAACTCGTGATTCTCCTGGGATACAACGACCTGACGCGCGTGCTGTTGATACGGTGGGGTCGGCGGATGGGGCTTCCCGTTCTTCTGACCGCGGACTCCAACGTCTTCGGCGACGCCAGGACCCCCTGGTGGCTGCGTTTCGTCAAGCGGCGTTACGTTCGATGGGTGCTCAGGCACATTGCCGGCCTCATGCCCATGGGGACCTGCGGCCGGGCTTACTTTCGAAACTATCTCGACCACAATCTGCCGGAATTCCTCTTCCCCTACGAACCGGATTACCAATCCCTCCGCGACATCAATCCGAAACGGGTCGAGGCCTTTCGCCAGAAGTACGGCCTGGCCGGCGGCCGAAAGCGCCTGCTTTATTGCGGCCGGCTGGTGAAGGTCAAGCGGGTCGATGTCCTTTTGGAAGCCTTTGCGCGGGTCGCCTTGGCGCGGCCGGATTGGGACGTCGTCATCGCGGGCGACGGCCCACTCCTGAAAACGCTTCAACACTCCTTGAGCGACGCCGTGCAGTCGCGCGTCAAATGGCTGGGGTTCCTCCAATTCGACGAGATCGTGCTGGCCTACCACGCCTGCGACGTGCTGATCCATCCCAGCGATTACGAGCCGTGGGCGCTGGTCATCAATGAGGCCGTCGCCTGCGAGCTTCCCATCATTGCCACGTCCGTTGTGGGGGCGGCGGTGGAGTTGGTTCGGCATCGGGAAAACGGCCTGATCGTTTCGCCCCGCAGCGTCGAAGCGATGACCAATGCCATCTGGGAAATCACGCGAACCGACCGCTACCTTGAAATGAAGGCCAATTGCCTGCCGATGCTCGAATCCTGGAAGCGCGCCGCCGACCCGGTGGAGGGCATCCGAGAGGCCCTGCGACACTTCGGCCTGATCTGGCGGCAGCCGGTTGAGGCCGCCACGCGACGCCCGCCGGCGCCAGCCCCGGACCTCTTGGAAGAGCCGCGCCCGATAATTTCACCGCAAAATAGGGTGACCGATGAGCAAAGCGCCGCTCACGCCTGACTTGGCTGGAGGCGCATATTTGTGGTACTTTCGGTTGCCGATAGTGGCCCAAGGGGAACTATGAGCCAGGTGATTTACGCTTGGGATCAAGCGCCAGTTGAGGACTCGGCAGCCGCCGCCGCGATGCCATGGGCGGAAGCGCCGAAGCGTTCGATTTGGCAGCCGATTCTGCTGACCTTGCCGCTGATCCTCGCCGCGGGCGGCTATGCCTTCAAGACCGCCCCTCTGGTCGATGTTTCGTTCCTCTTGTTGACGGCGTTTTGCATCGCCTTTCTGTTTGGCGAATTGGCGCGATTTGCCGAGCGGTATGGAATCGGCGGCATGCTGCTCTACGGCGGCGTGCTGATCTGGTTTTGCTACGATTATCTTTATTATTGGCTTTTTAGCTGGACCCGGCATTGGACCGGCCCCTTCAGTCAAGAGGTGGTCGCCAAAGCGGCCATGTACCACATGCTTTACATTCTGTGCATGTCGATCGGGCTGCGAATGCGCGCCGGCCGATGGCTGTCCCGGCTTCTGACCAAATTTCCCGAGCCGCCCGATCCTTCCAATTATTTTGTGATCGTTGTCATCACCCAAATCATCGGGCTTTTGCCGTTTATCCTATTCACCCGCGAAGCGTTTTATATGTCCATCTTCCATCAAATCCTGGCCGGCCGCACCGGTCTGGGCGCACAATGGACCGTCGGACGAACGGGGAACCTCAACTACAATTTCGGAGGCTACGTTGCGGAACTATTGGTGGTCGGCAAGGGAGGCGCGATTGCCGCCTCCTTCTGCATCATCTTCCTGCGTCAAAACATCTTCAAGAATATCATGTGCGGCTTGGCTTGGCTTCTTTGGTTGGGATTAGGCTTCGGCACTGGAACGCGCGGGGATATCATCGAACTCATGTTTCCGGTAGTCTGCTTCCTTTTCATCCGCTACCACGTGCAGGCACAGGAACTGCTGCATAAGTACAGCTTCCGGGCGTACGTGTTCACCGTCGTTACTCTGCTGGCCACGCTTGTCCTCTTTCAGATCCAGGCCCGCTACAGAAGCGTCGGATTCCATGCGGTCGAATTCTCCGAGATTTCGATAACCAAACTCGAGGGAAACGCGATGTTTTCTTCCAGTCTCGTCGGCTTTTCGTATATCCCGGAGCTCCAGGATTACTTTTACGACAACTTTCCCGGCGAGACATTGGTCGCGCCGATTCCGCACTTCATTCTATGGGCCGCGATCGCTCCGATGCCTCGGGCGATCTGGACCAGCAAACCGGTCGACGCTTCATGGAAATGGTACAACGCCATTTCCACGGGCAGGAGCACCCTGGGCGGCGGGAGCACCGAAGGAACAACCATATCGGAAGGAATCGTTGGATATTGGTATTTCCGCTTCGGAGTCGCCGGCGTAATCGAGGGCGGCATTTTCATGGGATGGCTGATGGGCGTGCTGGAGCGTGCCTTGTACAACAACGGCGGCCGGCCCCTCGCCTTCCTCGCCGCGCTGGCGCTGTTCACGTGGATGTTCCGGACCTACCGGGACGCGGACCTGCAGGACCTGGCCGATACCGGGGTGGCGTTGGGGGGCCTGGTCCTATGCATCTATATGGCGCGCCCGTTTCTCGGAGCCCGCCAGTATTCTTCCCCGACATGATGCACGTCAATTGGATCGTAACGCAAATCGGATCACGCGAGCATTATGGCGTGCCTCGCGGGTTTGAACATATCGGCCATCTGAAACTGCTCTATACCGACGTGTGGTGCCGCCGGCCATTGGGTTTGCTTCGCTACGGCAACGCGGCGATGCGGGCGATTGCCGGTAGATGGAATGCGGAAATCCCGTCCACGAAAGTCGTCAGCTTCAACACGCGCGCCTTCGCGCATGCCCTCGGCTCCTTGCGGCGGAAGCAAAGCATCGACGAACAATACTCCTTTTATTTGCGCGTCGGCGGTGAATTTGATCGTTCGGTGGTGCGGCATCTCCAGCGCCGCGGAAAGGTCGATCCGCGCCGCGACGCTTTCTTCGGCTACAATACCGGTTCGCTTCAATCGATCCAGTTTTGCAAGCAACGGGGAATGCCCACGGTCCTGAATCAAATCGATCCTGCCAAAACCGAGGAAGACATCGTCGCGCGGGAAGCGGCCAAATGGCCCGAATGGGAGAAATCACCCGGCCGCATCCCCCAGGCATATTGGGATCACATGCAGGCGGAATGGGCCGCGGCGGATCTGGTCGTGGTCAATTCCGAGTGGTGCATGCAGGCGCTGGTCCAGCAGGGCGTGCCGCCGGAAAAACTCCGGATTGTGCCCCTCACCTATCAACCCGAAGCGGCAGGAAATGCTCCCGCCCCGCGCGCGGGGAAGGGACCGCTGACGGTGTTGTGGCTGGGCAGCGTCATTCTACGCAAGGGAATCCAGTACCTGATTGAAGCCGCCAAGCTGCTCGATGCCCACGACTTCCGGTTCGTCGTAGCCGGTCCGATTGGGATTTCCCGGGCCGCGGTGGCTTCGGCGCCCTCCAACATGTCGTTTGTCGGACGGGTCACGCGGGACGGCATCGGCCAGTTTTATCGCCAGGCGGACGTCTTTGTTTTGCCCACCTTGTCCGATGGATTTGCCATCACGCAGGTGGAAGCGATGGCGCACGGATTGCCCGTCATCACGACGCCCAACTGCGGCAAGGTTGTCACGCCGGGCGTTGACGGGCTTATCGTGCCGGCGGGCGATGCCCCTTCGCTGGCGGCGGCGATCGCCACACTTCATGCAGACCGCGAATTGCTGGCACAAATGTCCCGCAACGCTTTGGTGCGATCCGCTCACTTTTTAATTCCGACCCAGGCCCTGCGCATCGAGGCGGCGCTAAGCGGGCTGCCCAATCCGCGATGAGCGGCGCCCGATGAGCCGTTGACATCATTTAATGGATATGGGAGTCCTAATGCCATGGCCTCCCCCCCTGCCGAAGCCACGGTCATCATCACCACCAAAAATCGAAAGGACGATCTGCGCAAGGCGTTGGCGTCGGCGCTGATGCAGGATGCCCGGATTCGCGTGCTGGTGATCGACGATGGATCGACCGACGACACTAGCGACATGATGCGCCGCGAATTTCCGATGGTACAGCTTGATCGAGTCGAGCAATCGCTTGGGCTGATCGTGCAGCGCAATCGCGGCGCGGCCCTCGCGCAAACGCCATTGGTTGTTTCCATCGACGATGACGCGATTTTCTCCGCGCCGGGGATCGTTTCTCGAACCATCGCGGAATTTCAGGATTCGCGCGTCGGAGCGGTCGCCATTCCGTTCGTCAACGTCAATTACGGCCAAGACGTCAAGCAAATGGCCCCGGATGAGCGGGGGATTTTTGTGACGGGAAGCTACATGGGCACCGCCCACGCCCTGCGTCGGGAGTTGTTTCTGGACCTCGGCGGTTATCGCGAATTTTTGTTCCATCAGGGCGAAGAGGAAGACTACTGCATCCGAATGCTCGCCGCGGGATATTTTGTGCGCCTTGGGCGCGCCGATCCCATCCATCATTTCGAATCCCCCAAGCGGGACTTCAGACGGAGGGATATTTTCGGCCGGCGCAATAACGTGTTGTTCATCTGGTGCAACGTTCCGCTGGTGAATCTGCCGATGCGGTTGTTGGGAACAACGGTCAACGGGATTCGCCTCGGCATCCGGGTGCGGCGCTTGCGGCGGATGGTTTATGGATTGCTGATCGGTTACGCGGCGATCTTTCGGTACTGGCGCCAGCGCCGGGCCGTGTCCCTTCGGGTCTACCGCGCCTTCCGCCGTCTTGGCCAAACGGCGGTGCAACTGTCCGAAGCGGAAAAATGGCTGAGTCGTGAACCTCCTCGGAGTTGAAAGAACGATGAAATGGCTTCAGCTTTTGGTCCTCCTCCTGCTGGCAGGCAACGTCGGGGCGGCGGTGCTGTCGAATGGGGAGATTTCCTGCACGATTAATGAAGATGGGATCCAATCGATCGCCATTGAGGGACGAGTGGTGACGACCAGGCCGTCGGCGGGATTCCCCACGCATCAGGGATTCTATGCAAACGCCGGCCTGCCGCCGGAAGCGGGAAGCGTCGCGGTCGGGCCGCTGCTTCGTTCGGTTGTTACCGGCACCGCCGATGCGGTCACGGTCAGCGACGTTCATTCCAATATGACTGTTCAGTACGTTTATTCGCTCAGCGGCAGCGACATCGATATGGAAGCGGTGCTGAAAAATAATGACGCGCGGCCGTTCAGCAACATCATGATTGCGCTGCCCACCTTCGTTTTCGGAGCCAAAGCCACGGGAAACGTGAAATCGTGGGACTCAAGCTATTTGTCGGCCAACGGGCAGAAAGCATTCCATCCCGGCATTTGGTGTCCGCTGGCGGTTTCCTATGCTCGGAACGAAAATTACGGCGTCGCGCTGCACTGCAAATCGCATTTCAATAAACCGTCGCTGTTTGTTTCGTACATGTACTCCGTGGGGCCCGGTGTGCCGCCGAACGTCGCGGACATGATTTTGTATCTCCAGGATTGCGTCCAGCCGGGCGGTCAGCTCGTCGTTGACGTGACGATTCATTTGAGCGTCAAGACGGATTTGCAGTCGCTGCTCTCGTCTTACGTTCGCGATTTCCAGGCGTTTACCGGACCGATGCAATATCTCCCGGATGATCGCCCCTGGCTGCAATTCGCCTCGATTGACGGCCATCGGGTCACGCCGCATAACCCGTTGGGATACAACGGGGACGATCGGCGGTTTGATCTGCCCGGGGGGATCATTCGATATGAAGACCTGGTGTGGCCAAGCGTCGGGGTCACGCAGGGAACCCTGTTTTGGCAACCGCAGGGATACAATCCGCGCGGCTGCCAGTACCGCCCCGATTTCAATGTCTGGCCGGATTCGGTCTCCGCCAATTTGCCGACGCTGATCGCGTGGTACAAGGCGAACGGGATGAAATTCGGCCTTTGCGCTCGCCCCGCGGAAATCGTCACGCCCGCGGGGCCCAACTCGGACCAGACCTGTCAACTCGATGGTGAAAATGCCTCGCAGATGGCCATGCTGACCGCGCGTTTCGACGCGGTGACAAAGCTCGGGGTCAATGCCTTCTATCTGGACAGCTTTGGCGTGGACCTGAATAGCTACCACATCATGAAGCAGTTGCGCGCGCACCTGGGAAATGCAGTCCCGACCTACAGTGAGTTCACCAGCGACCTGATGCTGCCTTACTGCGGCGTTTACACGGAGCTGAATTCGGGCGGGCCCGCGGGAGAAGGCCCGAACGGGGGAACACTATGGTATGACAGGGATACGCTGACGGCGTTTCGCATGCTCTATCCGCACAGCGCGATCATGACCAAAATGCGCGAGGGCAAGGGGGGACAGCCCATTGCTTCCACGATTCAGCTTGCCAACTGGAAAATGACGCCGATGGTTCAGGACTCCCAGTCCAGGCAATATCGGGTCTATTTTCAGGAGCTGATCGCGAACCACATGAGCGGCAACGTGTGGAAGTGATGATGCGATCAAGGCAAAGGCCGTCGGGCCGGCAGCGGGCTTGGGGCGGCGCGCCAAGAAAATGTTTGTCCAAACTCGAAACCGCGATATCCTATACAAAGTGGCGAACGAACGCCGTGGGCAGAGAATTGTATCGGAAATCCAGATGGAAATGAGTTATGGCCCCATTAGGCCTTCCCCCTGTTGCGACTCCGACGTTGAAGATGGACCCCGCCGATGCGACCGACGCCGGTCCGGGCACATCCCCCGCATCGCAGCTCGTCTCGGTTGCCATCGCGGCCACATTCACCGCCGAGCCATTGGCGTCCGCGATGGATTTCTGGACCGGGAAACTTGCCGTCAGGGGATCGGTTGCGTTTGCCCCGTATAACCAGATTTTTCAATCCCTGCTCGATCCGGCCAGCCCGCTCGGCGCCGCCCAGTGGGCTTCTGTCCTTCTGATTCGTCTGACCGACTGGGTTGAGGCCGATCCGACCGCCATGACCGCTGACCAGTGGTCCGCCCGACTCAAACCGGTGGTCGAGGAGTTCATCACGACCGTACTCGCGCGGCCCGCCCGCGCGACGCCGCTGCTGGTGCTGATTTGCCCCCCTCCCGAGGCGTTCACTCATGATCCCGCGATGGCGGCGGCGCTGGACGGATTCGAGACGCAGATTCTCGGCTCCCTGCGCCAGACGCCCGGGGTGTATGCGTTTGGTTCCTCGGCCGTCAGCGGCGGATATCCGGTCCGGCAGGTGCTCGATCCAAAAGCGGACCGGATCGGGAGGGTCCCCTACACGATCGACTATTTCACGGCCCTGGCGACGTTCGTGGCGCGAATGGCCGATTCGGTCCGTCGTCCGCCGTTTAAGGTCATCGTGCTCGATTGCGACAACACGCTTTGGCGCGGCGTCTGTGGTGAAGGGGGTCCGGAGGCGGTGACTATCGACGCTGGTTTTCTGGCGCTTCAGAAATTCATGATCCGTCAAACCCAAGCCGGGAAGGTGCTCGCGCTCTGCAGCAAAAATGTCGAACAGGACGTGTTCGACGTCTTCGACCGGCATGCCGGGATGTGCCTGCGCCGCGAGCAGCTTGTCGCCTATCGCATTAACTGGTGCCCCAAAAGTCAGAATTTGATCGAGCTCGCAAGGGAACTGAATCTGGGTCTGGACAGCTTCATTTTTATTGACGACAACCCCGTCGAGTGCGCACAGGTGCGCGCCGAATGCCCGCAGGTGCTGACGCTTCAACTGCCCGAGGATTCGACCCAGATCGAACCGTTTCTGAATCACGTCTGGGCATTCGATCAGCTGCGCGTCACCGACCAGGACCGCAGCCGTGCCGAGTCCTATCTGCAAAACGCCCGGCGCGAAGCGGTGCGGAAGCAATCGTCCGGCCTTCAGGAGTTTCTCGATAAGCTACAGTTGGAGCTGACGATCCAACCGGTGGGCGCCTCGACCCTCCCGCGTGCCTCCCAACTCACGCAGCGCACCAACCAATTCAACCTCTCGACCATTCGCCGGACCGAATCGGAACTGCTGGAACTGATCCGTTCCAGCCGCCATCGGGTGGAGATCGTATCGGTGAAAGATCGGTTCGGCGATTATGGACAGGTCGGTCTGATGATCGCCCGGCAGGAGACGGATGCCCTGTTCCTGGACACGTTTTTACTCAGTTGCCGGGTGCTGGGCCGGGGCGTTGAACATCAGATGATCGCGCATCTGGGACAGCGGGCGCTGGAGGGGAATCTCGAGCATGTTGAGATCCCGCTGATCCGGTCTCGCAAGAACCAGCCGATCCTGGATTTCCTCAACGGCCTTGCGATGCAGTTTCGCTCCCCGACGGCGGATGGATTTCGCTACACGGTTCCGGCGGAATTCGCCGCGCGGACAAAAGCCACGGCCATCACCGCGCCCCCGGCCGAGACCCCCGAGAATGCAAAACCCACCGACGCCGATTCCGATATCGCCGTTCGCCAGGCGACGCTCCAACTGTATCAGCAGATTCCGACCGAGCTGTCGAATGCGCACGCGATCGCCCAACTCGTGGACGCGCACTCCCGCCGCCGGCGACAGGCCGATCCTTCCAATCGGGAATTTACCGCGCCGCGAACCGAAGCTGAAAAAACGATGTCGCGCATCTGGAGCGAAGTGCTGAACATCGATCGTGTCGGAATCCATGACAATTATTTTGAGCTCGGCGGGACATCGCTGCTTGCGGTGCGGCTGGTGCTTGACATCGAGAAAGCGTTCGGAACGCAGTTGCAAATCGCCGCGCTGCTCAAGGCGCCGACGGTCGAGCAACTGGTCGAGGCGCTGCAATCGCCCGTGCCGGTGGACGACTCCGCGGTGGTCACGCTGCGGGCCGACGGCGACGGTCCGCCGCTGTTTCTGCTGCCGGGAATCGGCGGGCACGTCATGTCCTACCGCCGTCTGGCCGAGCTTCTTCAAGCCGGCCGCGCGGTTTACGGGCTGGAAATGCGGCCGGAAATCGCCGCCAACCGCGTCGAGCGACCGATGCGCGTCATCGCCCATGAATTTGCCGAACGGATTCTGGCGATTCGAGGGACAGGGCCGTTTTTGCTCGCCGGGTGGTCGTTTGGCGGGGCGCTGGCGCTGGAGATCGCCCATGAGTTGGCGCGCCGGGGTCACGAAGTCCCGCTGATCGCGATGTTCGATACCTACGGCCGCGGTTATCCAAGGACGCTGCCCATCGGTGAGCGGTTGCGTTTGCACGCACAACGCTTCGTGCGACGCTCGCCGATCGAACACTGGCGATATTTCGCTGTATCCGCGATGGTGCGCATACGGTTGCTCCAGCATCAATTGTTGCGCGCCGTCGGTTGGCGAAAGACGGAATTTCACGCCTACCACTCACCGCTCCTGGAGCAGATGGTGGCGGTCTGTTCCAAAGCCTGGGCCGAAAACAATCCGGGGCACTGGCCGGGGCGGCTGGTGCTGCTCCGGTCGTCGCGCCTACCGGATCGAATCGGGGTTTCCTATGATGATCCGTACAATGGCCTGAGCGATCTGGCCGATACCGTGGTGGTGTATCCGGTGGACGCCGATCATCTCGGTTTCTTTGGAGAGCCGGCGGTCGTGCACACCGCCGCCGCCCTTTCCGCCGCCATTCAGCTCGTCACGCAGCCGACCTCGCCAGACGGATCATCGCCTCGTTCCACACAGCCCTCATGGTAGCCAACGACAGTTCGCCCGTTGCCAGTTCGTGAGCGCGCCGCACCGTTTCCCCGCGAAAGGCGGCGTCCTTCACGCGGCCAAGCGCGTCCGCGATCGCGGCGGAATCAGACGTTGTTACAATCACCGCCCCGCCGCGATCGCGGAGGTAGCTCACCATCGCGGACCACGCCGGACCCACGACGATCGTCACCGTCCCGCTGCCCAGGCACTCGCTCATTTTCGTCGCGATGTTAAGCTCGCCAAGGTGCCGCTGCGTAGGAGAAAAGCTGATCGGAAGCACTACCGCGTCATAGGTTCGCATGGCCGTCGGCACTTCCTCCGGCCCGACCGGCGAGCGGGCCGTCACCTGGCCCCGCCGCAGTGCGGCAGGCAGGGTGGCCGACTTCGTGTAAACATCCAAGGCGCCACCCGTGCGGGCACAACCCTCCGCGACGGCGGTCAGGGCATCCAATTGCCAGTCGCCGACCACACCGAAGTACGCCACTCTCACCGGACCCGCGCCGGACGGTGCGTCGATCAGCGGCGCCCCCGGTGAGACGCACGGGCCGAACAGGGTCGCCGAACCGCACCCGAAACGGGACTGGTAAAAATCTGCCATGGCCGGGCTGATGACGAGTCGCGCCGCAGCGCCCCGGAGGTGCTCGCCCATCAACCGTTCGACCTGGCGGCTTTCGTAACCCAGCCCGCCGTTTCGGAGCCGTACCAGGTGATCGTCCATGACCCAGGTAACGTAGGCGAACTCGATCCGTCGTTTCAACTCTTCGATCACGAGCAGCGAGGGAAGCCCCTGTGGGCAGACCAGAAGCCGCGGAGATCGCGCGCCCGCGAGCAGTTCACACACGGCGGCCGCCACCCGCCTGACATACCCCCGCGCCAGCCCGGGCTGGCGAAGGAGCCAGGCGGTGGGCCGGCAGCCCAGCCACCTCCGTGCCGCCGCGCCTTCCAACCATCGGACGTGCGCGGACGAACGGTTGCGGTATCGGTCCACGACCGGGCAGCTGTCGGCAAATCGCCCGAGGTGGACGAAGAAGCGTACACTGTCCAAGTCGTCGCCGAGGACGCGCTGCAGCGTCAACCCGCCCCCGTGGCGGTCCGACACCGCCATTTCCGACAGATACAAGTCAACCGGCATAGGTCGCCTCTAACTCGCTTCGGTCGTACCATCCGAACTGGTGCCAGATTTTTTCCGGCGCTTCCCGGCGACGGAGGACCTTCGCGGGGACGCCGGCGGCGATGCTCCAATCCGGCAATGACGTGCGCACAACCGCGCCCGCGCCGATGACGCATCCGGTCCCAATCGTCACTCCGCCCAGGATTGTTACTCTCGCACCGATCCAACACCCCGGCCCGATGGTTATCTCCTGGCCGCCGAGCGGTTCAAACGTCGAGACGTCGTGCGAGGCCGAGATGATCAGCAGGTCCTTCGCCGTCATCGTGTGGTGGCCGATCCGCACGGGAGTGAAAGCCCAGATGTGGTTGTCGTGGCCGAACGAAGAGTGGTGGCCGATCGAAATGTGACGTGGTTGAATGCAACGGAACCCGCGATCGATAAATAGCGGCTGCGCGACATTCATACCGGCGGCGCTGAACAGCCTGATCTTCAGACTGGATCCCAGGCTGCCGTGCGAAACAGGAAGGGCGTCGCCGACTCGGATTGCCAATCCGCGTAGCATCCTGCGAATAATTTCGGGCGATGGTCTCATTGCCAGGAGTCCTTGTTGTCTCGCGAGCTCACCGCCGAGGGGCTTCGCCGGAGGCGGAGCGCAGAGCAAACCCATCTCGGCAATTATCATGACTTCGTAGCATCTGCGCGATAAAACCCGCTTTTGTAAGAGCCCCGTACACGCAATCCCACCCTTTGTCATCACGATGGGTTTCGAAAAATAGAGCGCACGTCGTGGGTAGAACATCGACGACGGCCGGAATAAGCGTTTCCTCGGCCCCTTCAATGTCAACCTTCAGGAGCAGCGTGGATGGTTGCCAATCCTTCAGCATTTGGCGCAGGTCCGCCACCCGGACCTCAAATTGGTGCGTGGTCGGAACCAAGTCCCCTTCCAGCGAACCCGCACAGCTACTCGATGACAGATGAAATGTTGCGGTTGAGTGGGACGTGCCCACAGCGGCGCGGATCACTTCCACACGGAATCGATTGCGGGAAAGAAGCAAATCAATGAGTGACAGGTTTGCAGGAACCGGCTCGAATATAACGACTCTCGCATCAGGGAATCTGGAAGCGGCCAGCGCCGAAAAAAGGCCGATGTGGCCACCGCAATCCACGATCATCTCCGGCACGAACGGCACGAGGGACAGGTTATAAACATTTGAAACAAACACCTCGTCGAAGACCGTGACATGGCCGCCGTCGGCGGGGTCCAATATGACACTGTTTCCTTGGAGCTGTTTTGGCCTCACGACAAGGGTTGGGAAAAACCGATGGCCGATACGAGAGAGCAAGTCGGCGCTGGAGAACGGCCTCTGCCTGGCAACTCCCAGAACAGCCAGCGCAGGCCGGTCGCGCCACCCATACGCCAGGTTCGCATAGGGCCGAACGGATTTAAATCGCGGCAAGATGTTACGTAGTCGCGGCACTTACTTCCTCTTGGCCTGCCGGGGCTAAATGGATTGATTGTCAGAAATGATCTGGTTCATTTCCACCAATCGCGCGGGAATTTCGAACGATCCCTTCATCCAATTCTGATTCAAAACCAGCCAACGGCCCTCCCGCGGAGGCCGCGTAACGTCGAACTTCAGACATGCCTCGACACTGTCGTAATATTCCCTGAAGGGGACGTTCAAATCGATGGTCACGAGATACGACCCGACGGCGAGCATTTCCGCCGAGACGTCCACGGCTACTCTCGTCACGCCGGGCTCCAGACGGACCATCTCCCGGGCGTCGTACGCGCCAAGAGCCACCAGCCCCACTGCCGCGCCCGTGCCGTCGAGAAAGCGCAGATCGAGACTAAACTCACACGCGGACCCCGTGGCGATGTCAAAATCGAAACGGACGACCGGCGCCGCCAAATCCGCGTGACTATGAACGCGGCCCGCGACGACGGTTGGCCGACCGTCGGGCTGCGCCGGCCGTGAGAAGGACGATGTTACTGCGTCCTCCTGTAAATATTCCCTCACGGCGGCGCCCGCGTCGGCATCCAATCCCACACGGCCGGCCCTCATGACGACGCAGCGGTCGCACAGCGACTGTATCGCGCTCATGTTGTGGCTCACGAACAACACCGTCCGGCCTTGATGAGCGACATCGCTCATCTTCCCCAGACACTTCTTCTGGAACTGGGCGTCCCCCACCGCCAGCACTTCATCGACGATTAGAATTTCCGGCTCCAAGTGAGCGGCGACTGCGAATGCCAGTCGAGTGTACATGCCGCTGGAGTAGTATTTCACCGGCGTATCGAGGAATTTCTCCGTCTCGGCGAAGGCGATGATCTCATCGAACTTCGCGGTGATTTCCCGGCGCGTCATGCCGAGGATCGCGCCGTTGAGGTAGACGTTTTCACGGCCGGTCAGTTCGGGGTGAAAGCCGGTGCCGACCTCAAGCAGGCTGCCGACCCGGCCGACGATTTCGGCGCGGCCTTCGGTGGGATCGGTGATGCGGGAAAGGACTTTAAGCAGCGTGCTTTTGCCGGCGCCGTTTCGGCCGATGATGCCGACGACTTCGCCGCGCTGGACCTCGAACCCGACGTCCTTCAGTGCCCAGAAGGCGTTTTCGGTCGCCCCGTTTCCCGCGGCGCCCAGACGGCGGAAAGGGGCGAGCAGCGAGCTTGTTATGGATTCGCGGATCGTCTTATACGGTCTTTTGATCCCGCCGATCTTGTACCGCTTTCCGAGGCCTTCGACTCTGATTGCGATTTCACTCATGGAAGTTGCTCACGCGGAAGTTGTTCATACGCGGTCTGCGAAGGTTTTTTCCATTCGGCGGAAATAAAACAATCCGCCGACAAGCGTTACAACGATGCTCAGCAGTGATACGGCGAGCATGGGTCCGGGGACCGGTCGGCCATAGACGCACCAGCGGAATCCCTCGACGATGCCGCTCATCGGGTTCAGCCCAAACAGCAGCCGCTGCCAGGGTTTGGACAGCGAATCGGTCGCGACATAAAGCGGGGTGACGAACAATCCGAATTGAACGATAAACGGAATCACGTAGCGGACATCGCGGTACTCGACGTTTAGGGCGCTTAGCCAGAGTCCGACCGCCAGGGCGGCGAAAAACGCCAGTGCAACGAACAGCGGCGCCAGGATCAACTGCGGAACCGTGGGCACGTGGTACAACACCATCATAAGAGCCAGCAGTGCCGCGGCAACAACGAAATCAATCAGGCTGGTGATGACGGCGGCGATCGGCATGGCCAGCCGGGGAAAGTAAATCTTGGTAATCAGGTTCTGGTTGCTGATCAGGCTGTTGCCGGCGTTGGACATGGCAGTGGCAAAGAGTTGCCAAACGATCAGTCCGGTGAAAAAAAAGATCGGCTTGGGAACTCCCTGAATCATCGCCACGTTCCGGTTGGTCAGGTTTGACAGGAGCGTGAAACCGATCATCAACATAAACGGTTGGATCAGCGCCCAAGCCACGCCGAGGGCGGTCTGCTTATATCGGACCTTGACGTCGCGCAGAGCCAGAATCCAGAGGAGTTCCCGGAATCGCCACAATTCGGCCAAATCAATGGGCTGCCAGCCGGTTTTGGGCTTGAGCACGACGCGCATTGACCGTCGCTGTAATGCGGCGGGATGCTCGGCGGTGGGAGGCAAGGTGGTCACGGATGGGGTCGTCTACTTCAAATCTCCGATCCGACACCGAGTATATCGGCTTAAGGTCGGGCATCCAACATGGCGCAAGCCGGCCTCGGCATGAACAGCACCGTGGAACGCCCCTCTTCGTTCTGGTATGTTCGCCTATCAACCGATGATGCCGGCACCGGGCAACCTTCCGCGACTTCCGTATGTCGGAGACGTTCCGGCCGAGTCAACCCCCGGCGGCAGCGCGTCGCTCTTCCGCCTGCCCCTGGACTACCCCAAACAGAGCCTGCGAATCGTGCAGAGCCGCTTGCACCCGCAGACACCGAGATGAACACCATGAAGACTCTACTGGTTACAGGATCGTCAGGACTGATCGGCTCTGAGGTCGTCGCCCACTTTGCCGGGCAGGGCTGGACCGTTCACGGCATCGACAACAATCAGCGCGCCGATTTCTTCGGCCCCGCCGGCGACACGCGATGGAACCAAGCCAGGCTGCTGAAGGAGTATGCGAATTTCCAGCATCACGAAATCGATATCCGCGACCGCCCGCGCGTTCTGGAATGCGTCAATCAATTGCGGCCGAACTTGCTCGTGCACACGGCCGCGCAGCCAAGCCATGATCTGGCGGCGTCGCGGCCGTTTGATGATTTCGACGTCAACGCCGGCGGAACGCTGAACTTGCTGGAATCGGTTCGCAGGCATTGCCCCGAGGCGGTTTTCGTGCACATGAGCACGAACAAAGTCTACGGCGACAAACCCAACACGATTCGCCTCAAGGAGCTCCCCAAGCGATGGGATTACGACGATCCGGCGTTCGCCAACGGCATCGCCGAGGATTTCTCCATCGATCAGAGCAAGCATAGCCTTTTCGGGGCATCCAAAGTGGCCGCCGATGTTTTTGTTCAGGAATATGGCCGGTATTTCGGCATCCGCTGCTGCTGTCTGCGGGGTGGATGTTTGACCGGCCCGAACCATTCCGGCGTCGAACTGCACGGATTTCTCAGCTATCTGATCAAATGCAATCTCGAAGGGCGCACCTACAAGGTTTTTGGTTACAAGGGCAAACAGGTTCGGGACAACATTCACGCTCAGGACGTGACGCGGTTCATCGCCGCTTTTTGCGACAAACCGCGCGTCGCGGAGGTGTACAACATCGGCGGTGGACGCGGGAACAGTTGCTCCATTTGGGAGGCCTTCGATCGCATTGCCGATCTGAGCGGGAAGAAGATGTCCTTTGAATACGTCGAGGCCAACCGCCAGGGCGATCATATCTGCTATATCAGCGACCTCACGAAAATGAAAAACCATTATCCTTCGTGGGATATCAGCAAATCTCTGGACGACATATTTCGGGAAATCCACGAGAGCTGGCGGCGGCGGGTGTGAACGATATGGACTTTCCCAGGCTACTGTACATCGGCGATGTCCCGGTGGAATCCACCCTTGCGGGTTCGGCGCTGCTGTACCGGCTCTTGATGACCTGGCCTGCCGACCGGGTTCGCATCATCGAGCCGACGATGGCGGCATCCTCGCCGCAACGCCGTCTGGCCGGCGTCGATTATCTGCCCATGCGCTTCGGCATCGCACGGCTTCTCACGACGCGATTCGGCCGGTGGTACGCCGGCCATCTTTTCCACGCGGCACAACGAAAGGGCGCTGATGCGGTACGGATAGCCGGTGCGCCGATGCACGGGATCGACGCCGTGCTGACGGTGGCGCATGGCCACACCTGGGCGACCGCCGCCGACGTCGCCCGGCGCTTGGGGGTGCCGCTGCACTTGATCGTTCATGACGATGCGATCATGTCGGCGCGCGTGAGCCGGCGGATTGCCCGGGAAATGATGAAACAATTCGCCGAGGTTTACCGATCGGCCCAGTCCAGGCTCTGCATTTCCCCCTGCATGGCCCAGGAATATGAGAAGCGATTCGGCGCCGCGGGCGACGTGCTCTACCC
>JBEKIV010000048.1:0-21243 GCA_050011595.1 Tepidisphaeraceae bacterium | reverse complement strand
GCCGGACAGGAAATTCTGAATGACACGCTGACGTCTCCCGCCACCGCGCCGACCGAAACCGGCGGCCTTCATTTGACCCCCGCCGAGTTGGCCGAGCTTCATTCGCGGCGACAATTCATTCGGGTGTTGCGGGAAAAGAAACTCAAGGTCAACAAAATCAAGGGCGCAATCAAATATGAAGACGAATTGGAAAGTCTACAGATCGAATTGGTGAAGCTGCAACGATGGATTCAGGAGCAAGGCAAGCGTCTGGCGATCATTTTTGAAGGCCGCGACGCGGCCGGCAAGGGCGGCACGATCCGCCGGTTCATCGAGCATCTCAATCCGCGCGCCATGCGCGTGGTCGCTTTGCCCAAGCCCACCGAAGAAGAACTCGGGCAATGGTATTTTCAACGCTACATGAAGCAGTTGCCCAACAAGGGCGAGATCGTCTTCTTCGACCGCAGTTGGTACAACCGCGGCATCGTCGAGCCGGTCAACGGATTCTGCACCCGGCCCCAATACGAGCGCTTCATGCAACAGGTGCCGGAATTCGAACACATGCTGGTCGAAGACGGCGTGATCATCGTGAAGTTCTGGTTTTCCATTTCCCGCGAAGTGCAATTGGCCCGCTTCGAATCCCGCCGCGACAATCTGCTCAAGCAATGGAAACTAAGCCCGCTCGACGGCAAGGCCCAGGATTTGTGGGATGCGTACACGAAATACAAGGAAACCGTTTTCAGCCGGACGCACACCAGTTACAGTCCGTGGATCATCGTGAAGGCCAACGACAAGAAGCGTGCCCGGCTGGAGAGCATTCGATATCTGCTGTCGCTGATAGACTACGACGGGAAGGACAACTCGCGCACCTCGCTTTTCCCCGACCCGGACATCGTCACCCGATTTCACCGCGGCGCGGTGAAGATTGACTAACACGGATTCCGGTTTGAGAACGCTACATCCCCCGAAGCCCCGCATGTACATGCGGGGCTCAGAGAGTCACGGCACCGCGCCCATCGTTTCCGGGGAAATCTCTTCCATTGGCTTGACCGGCGATCCCGCTAAAACCGGGCCGAGGCGGGCCATCGGCCGGGACGCGGCGGCTCCGAGAATCATGCAGATGCCGATCAACGCGAATGGGCCGATGTAGCCGGTTTGAACGTCGGCCTTCGCGCCCAGCCGGTCCACCCATGCTCCCATCACCCACGGGCCTAACGCGCCGAACGTGCCGGCGATCAGCAGGAACAATCCCACAACCCTGCCGCGAAATTCCGACGAGACGCGCTCGAGCATGGCGGCATCGCTGACGGCATAGCTGGCCAGTTGCATCGTTTGAAATGCGCACAGGATCACGAGCGCCCCTCCCAGCGGCCAGAGCGGCGTGGTCGCGGCGATCAGGCCGCCGAGGATCAGGATTATGCTCAGCCCCGGCAATCGCCGGCGCATCGGCGTGAGGTAGACGGCCAGGGGATTGAAGATCACGCTGGGCAGCATCATGACGCCGACGAACAGGCCGGCCTGGCCCACGTTCAGGTGGAAGACGTTTTTGACGTAGATCGCGGCCAGGGAAAGCCCGGCGACGCCCGCGAAATCGCGGAACATCAGCACCAGCGCCAATCGCATCACTCGCCGGTTCAGGGCGGGATCGGATGTCGGGGACCGGCGCGGAGGCCCGGCGGTCGCGTCGGCGCCGATGAGCATGAAGATGATTCCAACGACGAGGCCGGCAAGGGCCATCTCGACGCAGGGTTTCTGCCATTGGGCGACGTTCCAGAGATGCCACGATGCCGACGCCGCGCGCCAGCCGGCGATCTGGGGTCCGAAGAAAAATCCCAGACCCGAGCCGATGCCGAGGATGCCGATGGCCATGCCGGGGGATTTCGGGTAATGCGAACTGCTCAGCGCGTTGGCCGCGGGGTGGAAGACGGCCCCGAAGATTCCGGCGGCCACCGCCAGGACCAGGATGAGCCAATATTGCCGGCTCAGGCCGATGGCCAGGATGGCCAGTGCATTGCCCAGAAGGCCGATGGCCAGCAGCGCTTTCCGGCTATGCCGGTCGGCCGCCAGCCCGGCGGCATAGCTGCCGAGGTTGTAGACCGCGCCGTAGAGGGTGACGATCAGCGCCGCCGCCCCGACGCCGGAGAGTTTCAAATCTTCGGCGATCCGGAAATAGAGCGGCACGAACATCGACCCATACGCATGCGTGAATCCATGCAGGATCGTGCACAGTCCCAGCGTGAGATGGCTTCGGCGAGAACTGCTGGCGTTCATTCTCGCCTTCGTGGCAGATGACGTACGCCGGCATTCCGCGCTCGCGCGCGATCCGCGTACGAAGCTGGCGGAGCGCCTCGAAGCGCACTTCCACTTCCGGGCTCATCGGCTGATCGTCTTGCACTGTATATCGCGTTTTTTGCGGCGCGACGGCCGGGGCGATCCGGCTGGGCAGCAGATCGGCCAGGATGGCCGGCGGGAGCTGCTCGCCTCGCATCACCGAAACCCCCGGAGGCGTGAGTTCGACGACTGGGCGGAATTTCACGCCGTCCGGATCGCGCTGCCGCGCCAGACCCGATTCCAGCACTCGATGCAGCATGGCGATCAGCCGCTTGATGGAATACGCCTTGAGCAATCCGAACGTGGACAGTTCATCCAAGCCCCATTTTTGCGTCCGTTCGTTGATGGACCCGGCAAGCACTTCGGCCACCACGCCCACGCCGAATTTTCCCCGGCACCTCGCGATCGCCGACAGCAGTTGCCGAACCACCGTCACCACCTCGTCGGCGACAGCGCCCGCGGCGCCGCGAACCATCGACGGATCCCGGCCCTTGCGGCAAACGTCGCACCCGCAGTCGCTCACTTCCGTTTCGTCCCCGAAATAATCCAGGATCATCTGCCTGCGGCAACGGTGCGTCGTGGCATATTGGATCATCAAATCCAGCTTTTGCCGCGCATGTTCCTTCCGCTTTTGGATCAACTCGGGATCGGCCTGGGTGTTTTCCTCGCCCAGCTTGTCGATGAAAAATTCCTGGATGAATTTGTCCTGATAGCTGAACAGGATGACGCATCTCGCCGGCTGCCCGTCGCGGCCGGCGCGGCCGGCCTCCTGGTAATACGCTTCCAGCGTCCCGGGAATATTGTAATGCGCCACCAGCCGGGTATCCGGCTTGTTGATCCCCATCCCGAACGCGTTGGTGGCGATGGCGATGGCGCCGGTGGTTTGCATGAATCGCTCCTGGTTGGCCGTGCGCGACGCGGGGTCCATCCCCGCGTGATAGCGGACCACCGCTCGCCCGCCAATCGCCTGCCGCAACAGCCCGTCCAGTTCGTCCACCGCCTTCCGCGTCGCGCAGTAGACGATCGCGCTGCCCGGTTCCTCCCGCAGCATCTCGATCAGCTTCGCATCCTTTTCCCCCACGTTGGCCATGCGACGGGATTCATAGAGCAGCCCCGGCCGATCGAAACCCGTCACCACGACTGTCGGCTCGCGGAGGCCAAGTTGCGTGATGATGTCGCCACGGACGTCCTCGGTGGCCGTGGCGGTCAGGGCGATCGTCGGGGGATCGCCCAACTTTCGCCTGGCCTCGCCCAACCGTGAATATTCCGGACGGAAATCGTGTCCCCATTGACTGATGCAATGCGCCTCGTCCACCGCCAGAAGTTTCGGACGCAACGTTTCCAACAGCGGCTGAAAATTCGCGGCGAACAACCGCTCGGGCGCGACGTAAAGCAGGCCTTGGAAGCCATCGTGCAGTTCCTTTATCACTTCGCGCTGCATGCCCGCAGGTAGCGAGCTGTTGAGCAGGGCCGCGCCAACCCCCTCGTCCCGAAGCTGCTGTACCTGATCTTCCATGAGTGAAATGAGCGGCGAGACGACGATCGTCAATCCGCCCCCGACGGCCGCGGGAAGCTGAAAGCACAAGCTCTTGCCCGCCCCGGTCGGCATGACGCAAAGCACGTCCCGCCCGGCCAGGACGTCTTCAATGACCTCCCTCTGCGCCGGCCGGAAATCGTCCAGCCCGAACAGTTCCTGAAGATTTTGCCGGAGGTCGGGCATTGGATGGGGATTATAAGCGAACTCCATCAGTTGCACGCGGATGAAAGATAAAATCCGAAATCCGAAATCCGAATGACGAATCAAGCCCCAATGACGAAATCCGAATTAATTCGTCATTCGGTCATTCGGATTTGATTCGTCATTCGAATTTCGGATTTCGGATTTCGGATATACCTATTCCCTCGCCGCTTCCTGCGCCCACCGCTTGAATTTATCGAGCATCTCCACCGTCACCGACCGCGGCGTGTCCCGCACCGCATCGTGGAAAATCGCCGCCGTGATCTGGCCTTCCACGCCGGAGGCCACGCTGCTGAGAAACGGCACCGTGGCCGCGCGGTCGCACAGGTATTTGATGTCCGCGCCGCTGTACCCCTCCAGCACCGCCGCCAGTTGCTCGATCAGAACGTCCCCGGCCAGCGGACGATGGCCCAGATATGTCTGGAGCATTTTCCGCCGCGCCTCCACGTCCGGCAGCGGGATATACACCTTTTCGTCGAAGCGCCCGGGGCGCAGGATCGCCGGGTCAAGCTGCCACGGGACGTTAGTCGCCCCCATGAACAGAATGGGCTGGCCGCTTTTCGTGTCGAAGCCTTCCATTCCCTGGAGGATTTGCGGCACCACGCGCTGCATCACGCTGGAGCCTTCATCCCGCCGGGCGGGAACCAACGCTTCGATCTCGTCGATGAAAATGATGCTGCGCGTTTCGGCGGCCGCGGCGTCGAACAGCTTCTTGACGTTCTGCTCGGCTTCGCCGACCCATTTGCTCAGGACGTCGGCGGGCGAAATGCGGAAGAACGCCGCGTCGATCTCCCCGGCCGTCGCCTTGGCCAGCATGGTTTTGCCCGTTCCGGGCGGCCCGTAGAGCAACACCCCCCCGCCGGGCCGGATGCCGAATTTCGCCGCCAGGTCCGCGTGCTCGAACGGGTAGATCATCTTTAGCCGGATATCCTGCTTCACGTCCTCCAACCCCGCCACGTCGTCGAACCGGATCGAGGGTTTTTCCTTCACCAGCCATTGCCCGGCCGACGCCGTCCCCTCGGCTTCGCCGGCCGACTGGCGCGTGGCATTGGCCGACTGTTTGCGATTCTCGTGCCCAGCCTTATCGCTATCGCGGGCCAGTTCCAGCAGCTTGGCCGCCGTTTGCCGCCGGGCTTCGCGAAGCTCTTCGCCCTGGGCCTCTTTGCTCAGGACCACCATGGCCCGCGCCGCCTCGAGGAGATAAACCCGCGCCGAGTCCCACTGCCCGGCCCGCCGGGCGTCCAAACCTTTTTGCCGATACCGCTCGAACGTATCCCACGAGCTCGACATGCCCCAGATTCTAATCCCGCCGCCGCCAATTGCGATTCCTGGCCCCGCCGGAGTTTGGGTTGTCGCTCAACTCTATTCCCAAAAGCCCACGGATAGCTATCCGTGGGTTCTTTTGGCAATCGGCCATCGGCAATCTTAAAATGCCTCCGATGGAGTTGACGGTTCACGAGGCGTTGAAGCTGGCGACGGCGCATCACAGCGCGGGACGCCTGGATCAGGCGGAGGAATTGTACCGGCTGATCCTGGCGGCCGAGCCGGATGAGCCGGATGCGCTTCAGATGCTGGGCGCCCTGCTCTGTCAGCGTGGAAATCACGATGAAGCTCTGGGCTTGATCGAACGGGCGATCAAGCTCCGGCCCGATGCGGCGGATTATCACTCCAATCGCGGGATGGTCCTCTTCGCCATGGGTCTGCTCGAGTTGGCCGCCGATGCCTATCACAGGGCTTTGGACCTTCGGCCCAATTATCCCGAAGCGCTCTATAACCTCGGCAGCGTCCTTCAGCGGCGGGATCAGATCGACGAGGCCATCGCCTGTTATCGCCAGGCCCTGGCGCTGAAGCCGGATGAGGCCAACGCCCATTGCAACCTCGGCGGGGCGTTTTTGAAGCAGGAGCGTTTCCCGGAGGCGATCGCCGCCTTTCGCCGCGCCATCGAATTCCGTCCGGATTATGCCGAGGCGATGAGCAATCTGGGCACGGCGTTGATGCGAGACAAAAAGACGGATGAAGCGATTGAGTGGTACGGCCGGGCCGCGGCGTTGCGTCCGCAGGTTCCGCAGATCGTCAACAATTTCGCCGGGGCGTTGAAGGATGCCGGGCGGTTGGACGAGGCCATTTCCTTGTATCGCCGGGCGCTTGCGGTCCGGGCGGACAGCGTCACCCACAGCAATCTGGTATACGCGCTGCATTTTCACCCGGATTACGATGGCCGGGCGATCGCGGGGGAGATGGCGCGCTGGAACCAGGCCCACGGACGCCCATTGGCCAAGGATATCCAGAAGCACATGAATTATTCCGAGCCGAATCGCCGCTTGAAGATCGGTTACGTCTCGCCCAATTTCTTCAACCAGGCGGAGGCGAATTTCGTTTTGCCATTGCTGGCCGCACACGACCGGGAGCAAGTCGAAGTTCATTGCTTCGCCAGCGTCCGGCGGCCGGACGAGATCACCCAGCTTCATCGCGCCGTGGCGGACGTCTGGCACGATGTCGCCGCGGACGACGATCAGCGCCTCGCCGAGCGCATCCGCGATGCCCACATCGACATCCTCGTGGACCTGGCCATGCACCTGGGCGAGAACCGATTGCTGGCCTTCGCGCGAAAGCCGGCGCCGTTGCAGGTCACCTGGCTGGCCTATCCGGGCGGCACCGGGCTTGACGCAATCGACTATCGCCTGACCGATTCCTGCATCGATCCGCCCGAGGGTGACGATTCGATCTATTCGGAGAAATCCATTCGATTGCCCGGCTGCTGGTGCTGCTACGATCCATTGAGCGAAGCGCCCCCGCGGCCGGCGGCGCAGGATGGGCCGATTACTTTCGGTTCCCTGAACAATCCCTGCAAGATCAATCCGCGGACGCTGCGGACGTGGGCACAGATCGTGCGCAAGGTCCCCGATTCACGGGTTCTGATTCTCAGCGTTTCGGAAAGCCAGCGTGGCCAAATTCGCCGCACGTTCGACGAGGTCGCGGTCGGGTTCAAACGCATCGACTTCGTGACGACCTGTTCGCGCCAGGAGTATTTGCGGATTTACGACCGGATCGACATCGCTCTGGACCCGCTGCCGTATAACGGCATCACAACCACTTGCGATGCGCTCTGGATGGGCGTGCCGGTGGTGGCGCAGACCGGCCGCTCGGCCGCCGGGCGGGCGGCGGCGAGCATTCTCAACGCCGCGGAATTACCCGAATTGATCTCCCATTCCCCCGAGCAGTTCATTCAAACGGCCGTCGGATTGGCCCAGGACCTGCCCCGGTTGTTGACCCTCCGTTCGAGCCTGCGCACCCGGGTTTGCCGCTCGCCCCTGATGGATGGTCCGCGATTTGCCCGCCAGGTCGAGAAGGTCTACCGGGACATTTGGACCCAATGGTGCGCCCAATGGGAGCGATAGACGAAAAAAAAGCCGACCCGGGCAAGGTCGGCTTCAAATGGGGCTGATGAAGGAGGCTCCAGGTAACAAACTGAGGCGATCCTTCACATCGGGGGAAGAATGGGCTAAATTTCAATGTCGTCGGCCGCCTTTCCACGGTGACGACGTGATTTGGGATTGCAACGGCCGTGCCGATGGGATTTTAACCGCCAATGTTGGCATCGGCGTATTTGCCCTTACTGAATCGTGGATCATGGGTTGCAAGCAGCCACGTGATTTCACGTGGGCGGCGTTCCATGT
The DNA here is from genome assembly GCA_050011595.1 of Tepidisphaeraceae bacterium. Lineage (GTDB taxonomy): Bacteria > Planctomycetota > Phycisphaerae > Tepidisphaerales > Tepidisphaeraceae > PALSA-1353. Next base: position 13,518 of record JBEKIV010000048.1, on the reverse strand, counting down.
TCAAAAGGTTTGGACGGTCCGCCAACTTGGCCGTGCTTACCGCGACAGGGATGCGAGAATGACCGACAGTTCACCTAACCTTAACAATGGACGGAGACGCGCGTGAGGATTCTGGTCACCGGCGGAGCTGGCTTCATCGGATCGAACCTTGCGCTTCAGCTCGCCTCGGACGGACATGACGTGCTGGTGGTCGATGATTTCTCATCGGCCCATTGGAGCAACCTCGTCGGCTTCCGGGGCGACGTCGTTACTCTCGATCTTTCAACCCCCCTTTCGCCATTGGTTCACTTCGAGCCTTGCCAGGTCATTTTCCATCAGGCCTCGATCACCGACACCACGGTCACGGATCAGCGGAAGATGATGTCCAACAACGTCGAAGGCTTCCGCAACGTGCTGGATCTGGCCGGGGTGTGGAACAGCCGGGTGGTCTGGGCCGGCAGCGCCAGTGTTTACGGGCGGGGCCAGGCGCCGATGAAGGAATCCGCCAACCCACAGCCCCTGAACGCCTATGCCTATTCCAAGCTGGCGATGGAACACCTGGCCGATCAATATCGCGCCAAACTCAAGCACCCGATCATCGGATTGCGATATTTCAACGTCTACGGTCCCGGCGAAGATCACAAGGGCCGATTCGCCAGCATGATTCATCAACTCGCCAGGCAGATGCGCGCCGGCCAACGTCCACGCATCTTCACCGCCGGGCAACAGCGGCGCGATTTCGTCTACGTCGGCGACGTCGTCCAGGCCAATCTCCGCGCCATGAAGGGACACCGCGGCGGCGCGTTCAACGTCGGCAGCGGAAAATCGTGGTCCTTTAATGAGGTGGTCGCCGAACTCAACAGAGTCCTGCAAACCAGTCTCCAGCCGGATTATTTCGAAAATCCGTACAGTTTCACCCAGGATTGGACCGAGGCTGATATAACCGAATCGCACCGGAGTTTCGGCTATGAGCCGAAATATGATCTGGCCCGCGGAATCGACGCATATTCGGCCACCGGCAAATTGGGGAGCCAACAATGACAATCAACGAATCCATCTGGCTGAACGGCGAGATCATGCCGCTTGCCGAGGCGCGCATCGGCGTCGAGGATCGCGGCTTCCAGTTCGCCGACGGCATCTACGAGGTCATCCGTCTCTACAACGGCAAACCGTTCGCCCTCGACGCCCATCTCCGCCGGCTGCAAAACTCGGCCCGGGACATTCAGTTGGCGTTGCCGATCGAATTGCCCAATCTTCGCAATGAGATCGCCAAATTCCTCGCCCGTGCGCCGGTGCCAGATGGGATGATCTATCTGCAACTGACTCGAGGCCTGGCTCCGCGCAGCCACGCCTTTCCGCAATGCAAGCCGACTCTCCTGTTTTACGTCCGCGTCCTGCCGCCGATCTCCGATCCGCCCGCCGCCGAAGGCGCCAAGCTCCTGACCGTGCCGGACGAACGATGGAAACGCTGCTGGATCAAATCCATCGCACTTCTGCCCAACGTTCTCGCCAAGAACCAGGCCCTGGCCGCGGGGGCCGACGAGGCCGTTTTCATCGACAACGGTCTGGTAACCGAATGCTCCGCCAGCAACGTTTTCGCCGTCATCGCCCAGCGTCTGATCACTCATCCGGTGGGAAGCAAGGTGCTGCCCGGAATCACCCGCCAGGTCTTGCTCGAACTGGCGCCGAAGCTGGGGCTGATTGTGGACGAGCGGGCCTTCCCTGAGGAGGAAGCTTTCCGGGCCGATGAAATTTTCATCACCAGCACCACGCGCGAGATTTCCTGGGTAGCCCGCTGGAACGACCGGGAAATCGGCCAGGGCCGTTGCGGACCCATCACCCTGAAATTGCACGCCGCCCTGCGACAGAAAATCCTTCGAGAGACGGCATGATCCCCTTCTACATCCGCGGATCGTCCCGCGGATCATCGCCCTGCTCGCTTTCTTTCAACTGATTGAGCAGGTCCACGTAGTCGGCATCGTCCAATTCGAACCAATCCGGGATGCCCGCCACCGAGCAGCCGCGCCGATCCGCCAGCGCTTCGACGATGCGCTTGCGGAGTTCAGGATCGAGGATTTCGCGGATGCGGATCATTCTGTCGCCCGTAACGTGATGACCTTCAAGCAACAGCTTTCCGTCGCAGTTTTCGCGGTCTAAGCGGAGCTCGCCTCTCGCCGAACAGATCGTTCTCATGCGAAAGCTTCAGCAGATCAAAATACATGAGAAGCCTTCTGCGGTCGGTGGTTTGTTCGTAATCTCCCGAATCGTTCACGAGCCAAATGCAATCCAGACCATCTTGGGGGGAGTAATACCCAACGCGAAATTCGCGTCCGATTTGCTTACGCCAGCCCGGCGTGGCCTCGTCGTATCGGCTTAGCCGAACAAGCGTTTTCGGAGGGATGACCAGCGGAATTCTCATCTTAGTAGTATTATACAGCCTACAGCCAAAACGTGCGAATAACTGGTTGTTTCGCCTTCGCCGCCTCAGCCGCAAATCGATCTCGGTCCGCGTGCGGAATCGGCGGAGGAGTTACGCCATGATGCGGAATTGGAGTGCCATCAAGGCGCTATCGCCCGATATTATTCCGGCGCCGATAGCGATCAATGTGCGCACCACCATGCTTTGCAGAGTCGAGCTTATAAGTGTCTCTCGACATTACAAGCCATATTCCTTCCATCGCCGCTCAACCAACTCTTTCGTCTTCTCATCCATCTCCAACTCCTTCGGCCACGCGCGCACCTTTCCCTCCTCGGCCCATTTTGCCGTCGCGTCGAAGCCGATCTTGCTGCCGGCGCCGTGTTCCGGGCTGGCGTGATCCAGAATGTCCACGGGACCCTGGACGATCTCGCTGTCGCGCTGCGGATCGCAGTTTGAAAACAGATGGAACAGCACGTCCTGCTCGTCCTGAACGTTCACGTGCTCGTCCACGACGACGATGAATTTCGTGAAGGACATCTGGCCCGCGCCCCAGATCGCGTGCATGACGCGCCGGGCCTGATACGGATATTCCTTGCGAATCTTCACGAAAACGCAGTTGTGGAAAACCCCGCTGATCGGCAGGTTGTAATCCAGAATGTCCGGCACGATCGTCCGCAGCAGCGGAAGGAAAATCCGCTCCGTCGCCTTGCCGAGGAAATAGTCTTCCATCGGCGGCTTGCCGACGATGGTCGCCGGATAGATCGGATTTTTCCGCTGCGTGATGGCCGTGACGTAAAACGCGGGATACCAGTCGGCCAGGCTGTAAAACCCCGTGTGGTCGCCGAACGGGCCTTCCATGACTCTCTCGTTCGGATCGACGTATCCCTCGATGACGATCTCGGCATTGGCGGGGACTTCCAGGGGAATGGTCCGGCACCTGACCAGTTCGATTCCGCGATCGTTCAGGAATCCGGCGAAAAGCAGTTCCTCGATCCCCGGCGGCAGGGGCGCGGTGGCGACATAGGGGAGCACGCTTTCGCCGCCCAGCACCACCGCCAGCGGCATTTTTTCTCCGCGCTTCTGATACATGCGAAAATGGCGGGCGCCGTCGTGGTGCATGTGCCAGTGCATCGCGCATTTCCGCGGGCCAAACTGCTGCACGCGGTACATGCCGATGTTGCGGTCGCCGCTTTCCGGGTCTTGCGTGAAGATTCCGCCCAGGGTGACGTATCGGCCCGTGCCCCGCTCCGTGAGCTTCGCGCACGCCGCCCGGTCGAACACCTGCCCGCTATCCAGGTCCCCATCCAGCGGCCAGCACTGAATCAGCGGCAACCGATTCAAATCCGCCTTCTCCCCTTCCAAAACCACCTGCTGGCAAATCCCGCTCCGGACCGACCTCGGCGGGAAACTCCCCAGCTTCAGCAATTCCGGCAGTCTCTTCATCTTCTCCATCAGCGTCGTGGGAATCTCCGGCTTGACCAGCGACTGCACGCGCTCGGCCAATTCCGCCAGCGTCTTCGATCCCAACGCCTGATTCACCCTCCAGTACGATCCGAAGACGTTGATGGCCACCGGAATATCCGACCCGACGACGTTCTGGAAGAGCAGGGCCTTTCCGCCGAGGTCGGCCGCGGGGGACCGGTCGGCTTCCTGATGTCCGTGCGGGGCCGGCGATTTGCTCACGCGATCGCAGATCGCCGAGATTTCCAGCTTTGGATCAACCCTCGCCGAAATTTTCGCCAGTTCGCCCTCGCGCTCCAGAAGTGCCAGAAAATCCGAAAATGTCTCCGTGCCCATAGGCCATAAGAGTAAGCCCCCGTGCCACAGGCTTCCAGCCCATGTCTTCCCCTCGGAAAAACGCCATGCTCATTGACCCGCCCTTCAACGGGCTTAAAATCAACCCGGACGACATTTGGCAGCGTAGCTCAGTTGGCAGAGCAGGGGATTCATAAGCCCCGGGTCACAGGTTCGAGTCCTGTCGCTGCTATTGGCTCACCATGCAACCATCCGCATGGTTCGGAAAAGCCCCGAATTTCCGGGCCTTTTTCCTTAGGGACTCCCGCCTGCTTCTTACACGGGTTCCGGTTCGATTATATGCTACGTCCCCCGAAGCCCCGCATGTACATGCGGGGCTCCCAGCGCGGGGACGAACGCGCCGGTTCAAAACGCACGTCGTATTATTTTGCCTACTTCCCCGCCACGCGAAGCAATTCCTGCTCCGCCGCCAGGCACCAGGCGCCGTGATCCAATTTCGCCGCCACCGTCGGAAAACGCTTGGGCAATTCCGACAGCGGGATCAATCCGACGTCGTGCAGCATCGGATAGACGATGATCTTCCCGGCCAGCGTGCGGTTCTCCACCGCCGCGATTCCGTCCGCCGCCCCGGCGATTCCGGAAACGGCGTCCACCGACCGGTTCGTATCCAGTTTCCGCCGGATCACCTTTTGCAACACGATCTTCATGTCGTCGATGACCGATCCGCTGGTGCCGAACATGTAGCAGCGATTGGCGATGTAGATGTCCAGATCGAGGTCCTGCTTCGTCGGGGCCGGAATGCCGGCGAAGATATTGATCAGGCATCCCGGCAAGCTATCGCGCACGCTGCCGGCCACCAGCGCGCCCACCGGCGCCATCAGCGCGAAATAGCTGAACTTCTCCGTCACCGGAGTCTTCTGCGTATTCACGAGCTTCATCGACACGCGATTGGCCTTGGCCAGCGGATCGGCCTTCTTCGCCAGCGCCTCGATGCGCGCATCATCCACATCAGTTCCGACGATCGACACGTCATTGATTCCCGAGCAGACCGTGCGAATGACGTGCATTTGTCCCATTGGCCCGCCGGCGCCGATGACCAGCATCTTCTCGCCCGGGCGAATCTCCCCGGTGGCCGGAATATTCTCATACGACTCGGCGGCGTTATTCCCCGTCGTTCCGATCCATCGCGTCATGCCATAGTGCACGCGCCCGATGCCCGCCGACACCGGCTTGCCGATCTTCTGCCCGCCCAGCACCACATTAAAGATCGCCCGCGGCGCGAGCTTGTCGTTCAGGACATCGATTTTCTCTTTGCTGGCCCCGAAGTAGATGATGTCGTCAAATCCTTCGTTCGGCAGCGAAGCGATCTCGCCCACCGTTGCCTCCCTGATCGATCCCGGCGTATTTTTGCCGATCGCCTCGGCCAATCCCTCGATTCTGCATCCAGCGTCGGCGACCACCAGCAATCGCCCGCCGGCCTTGATCGTTTGCCGTTCTCGATTCACGTACGAATCTTCCACGCACGCCCACGGCTCGACCAGCGCGATGGCCGAGGCGCTCAAATCCTCCGGCGCCGGGATGAGGAATCGCTCGCCCGTTCCCGGCTCCACGACCACGCGCTCGTCCATCAGCACGTATTCCTGCAATCCCCCTTCGAAGTTGTATCCGAACGCCGCGTTGGAATTGGCCGTCGGCAGATCGCGATAATCGGTCTGCACCAGGCATCGCTCCCCCACCTTGTGCCTGGTCACCTTCGCGCCGACCGCGACGATCCGGCAAGTCACCTCATGCCCCGGCACGGTCGGCTTATCCCCCGGCACGTAGCTGGGAATATCCTTCAGCACCTCCCTGGACAATCCGCCCGTGATCTCGCTCTTGCGGGCATGGGCCGAGAATTGCTTGAGCAATTTCAGGTCCGAAAAGCAAAGCCCGACGCACTGGACCTTGGCCAGAATCTGGTACGGCCCCGGCCGAAACACCTCCTTGGCATCATTCAATTTCAACTGCCCCGGCCCGACCAGTTGAACCGCGTACTGGGTGCGGGGAAGACTCGTCGTCTCATCTTTCATGATCCACCTCGGAAAAACTTAATCGCGAAGGCGCGAAGGACGCGAAGTTGCGCGAAGAACAAATAGATCGAGATATGACTTCTTCGCGCAACTTCGCGCCCTTCGCGCCTTCGCGGTAAAACTCTTCAGGTTGTGCTCGCAGTTTGCACCAACCCTAGCTCAGCATGACCTGTCCGCCGCTCACCGGCAGCGCTTGTCCGGTTTCGAATTTCTGATCCATCAGATAATAGATCGCCTTCATCACGTCCGCCGTCGTGCACCCGCGGCCCATGGGGACCTTCGACTCGTACGCTTTCTTCACGTCCGCGATCGTCTTGGCGCCGGGCACTTTGCCGCTGCGGAGATATTGCGCGAAAAGCCCGTTATCCGGGTCCGACCAGAGCGGACCGTCGAAGAAATTCCCCGGACAGATCGAATTCACCTTGATGCCGTCTTCGACCAGCTCCAGCGCGAACGATTGCGTCAGCCCGATCCCGCCGAACTTGCTCCCGGCATACGCGCCGTTCCGGTTCGATCCCTGCAACCCGCTCTTGGAATTGATCTGAATGATGTCGCTCCAATAGTCCGCCCTGGCCAAATGCTGCATCGCCATGATCGGCGACGCCTTCTGCACGCAGACGAAATATCCCTTGTAGTTGACCGCCGTCACCAGGTCGAACTCGCGTTCCGGTTGCGTCTTGACGCTTCCGGCCCGCAACACGCCGGCGTTGGATACCAGCAGATCAAACCCGCCGAACCGGCGGACCGCCTGATACACCGCCTCCTCGACCGACGCCGGATCGGTGACGTTGACCGCCAACCCAACGGTCTTCCCGGCCCCGGCGTTTGCGGCGATTTGGCCGGCGGCCTTCCTCACCCCCTCGACATTCACGTCCGTCAGCGCCACGTGCGCGCCCTGGTCGGCCAAATCCTGCGATATTTCAAACCCGAATCCCTGCGCCGCCCCGGTCACCAGCGCCACTTTCCCCGCCGCCCGCCCGGCAGCCGCAGCGCCGGCGGACACTTTCTTCCGATACGATTCCACTTCCCATTCCTCGATGAACCGGTACGGCGCCTGGGTCAGCCGATTCACGCCCCCGAGCCGTTTGGCGCCGGCCATCACCTTGATCGCATCCAGATAGACCCGCCCCGCCGTGTCCGCCGAGGCAAAATCATCCCCCTCCGAGAACATCCCCAGTCCCCGCGCCAGCACGATGCCCGGCAACGTCCCGTGCCGCGAGCGATGCTCGCCGATCGCCTTTCTCAGTCTCTCGACCAGTTCCGACGGGGCTTGCGAATCGCTCGCTTCAAACCAGAGCGGGAACGACCTGCAATAGACAATCTGGTCCGGCGTCATTGGCCCGCCGTCCACAATCGCCTTGCCCTGACCCGATCCGACCAGATCGAGCACTTCGCTTGAATCCCGGAACATGATGACTTTCAGCGCCTCGGGACCAGCCAGCAGCCCGCGCAGCGCCGGCGCGATCCTCATCACCAAATTCCGCGCCGCCGCCGGTTCCAGTTTTGTGACCGGCCCGAACGGCTCGGCGGCCGGCGTGGTCGCCAAGTGTCGCTGAATTTTGCCGATGATCTGATCCGTCTGCCGCTCGATCTGGGCCGCGCTATTGCCGCAGACGATCAACCCGTGATTCTGCATGAAGACCGCGTCGGGGCAGTCGCGCCCGGTCCTTTGGGCATATTGCTTCAGCAATTGATCCAGCGTCCTGGCCAGGACGTACCCCGGATCGACGTATGGCACCCACAGCACGTCATCGCCAAATATCTTCCGGGCGATCGCCTCGCCCCCTTCGGCGCAAGCGATCATGTTCACGTAGGTTGAATGGCTGTGCGCCACCAGCGGGCGGGGAAGCAGGTTATGCAGCACGCACTCGACCGACGGCCGCTGGCCTTTACCCGGCTGCGTCCGCGCCGCCAGCACCGCCTGCTTGAACGCCTCCTCGCGCGCCTTCGGCTCGGCGGGCAATTCGCTCGCCAGCAGATCGCCCAGCGCCCGCCGATCCATCTCCACAAATCCGTCGATCGTGATCGTCGCCAGCGCAAACCCGCTGGCTTTCACCAGCAGCCGATCCCCGGACTTCAGGGACGTATTCCCCCCGCCGGCCAGGCAGAATTCCGGATCGGCGCCGTACCGGCGGGAAATGACCAGAAGTGCCTCAATGTCGCCCGGCTGAAACGAGACTGATGGTTTGCTGGACATGATGACCCTCAAACTCGCACGTGGGCGTTTACGGCGTTGCATGCCACCGCGGCAGCGCCGATCTTCGCCAACCTTCGAATTCTTTCGTCCTGATTCCGGTATGCCGGATTCAGCCGCCCGCGATCGTCGGTGAACCCGACCCGTCCGTTCAAATCTAACTGCTGATGCGCCGCAACCACGCACGCTCCCTCCCGGAAGATCGCCATAATGTCCTCGGGCACGTTCCGCCCATTCAAACACGTCGGCTCGATCCCGATCAAATCCAGCGTGTTATGCTCCGTCCCGGCGGTCACGGCGAACCCGGCTTGGCGGAGTGCCGGCACGTATTTCAAAATCGTTTCCACCGAATTGCGACTGGGAATGAACTCCGCCATCCATATCCCGGCCGATTTCAGGTTTTCGATCAGTTTCTCCACCGGCGCCTCGTAGGCACTGATCGGATTCTGCCCATCGGCCAAAACCGGATAACACGGAATCCCGCCGAGTTGCACGATCAGTTCGTACGCCTCCTCCAGCGGCAAGAACAATTCTTCCACGAACGCCGGCTTTCCCGTCTTCATCAGATGGGAGCGGATTTCATCCTGAATTTTCACCGCCTCATCCGCGCCCGCCTTGGGCGCCGCGCCGAAAATTTCCGCCATTTTGGCGATCCGCCGCTCGGCCGGCACCAGTTCGAACAATCGCTCCTGAAACGCCTGGCAGACATGCCGTTCCTGCAAATAAACCCGCTCTCGCGGCGATCCATGTCGCTTGACCACCCGGTCGATCACCGCCTCGGCATCCAATCCCGTCTGGATGCCCTGACGCTCAAACGCCTCGGCCAGCTTGGCCGTCATTCGTTTCATCCGCTCCGAATCATTCTCGCGGATGACCCCCAGCAGGCGGCTTGCCTGGGCGTTCATCGGCGCAAACCGCGTGATCCCCTTGCCACAGACGTAGATCTTACCGGGATTTCCCGGATCGTTGATTTTCGTCCCGGCCGCCCGGAGCGGCTGGGACATCGCGATGATCTCCAGCCCGAAGAGCGGATAAATCCCGCGGGCCAGGGCCAGTTTTCCGAACTCGCCGTAGACGTCGTAATCGTAATAGTTGCTCGCCCCCAGGACGCGTACGCCTTGCTCAGCGGCCAGATCGACCGCCTGAGCCACCGTCGCAAACGCCGAGAAGTTCGGCGGAAGATGGATATGCGCGTTCACCTTCGCCGGAAACGGCGCTTCCGCTTCCGCGATTCCCAGTTGTTTCAATTTGGACAATACCTCTTCAACGCACATATTCATGCCACTCCGCCGGCCACGCGCAACATTTTCCTGGGCGGCAGATGCAACGCAATCGACAGCGAATCCTCCGCCGCCTCTTTCAATGATTCCGAGATCGTCGGATGCGCGAAAATCGTCTGGGCCACGTCCGCCATCGACGCCTTCTGGTGCAGCAGGGCCGTCGCCGAGGCGATGCACTCGGTCACGTTGTGCCCGATCATGTGCGCGCCCAGGAACCGCCCGTTTTCGCGGTCGCGGATGACCTTGACGAATCCTTCATTGTCGGCCACCGCCATGGCCTTGCCCAAATGCGACAGGGGGAAGAATCCGATCGAGATGGGCCGCCCCTTCGCCCGCGCTTCGTCCGCCGTCATGCCGACGCTGGCGATTTCCGGAAACGTGTATACGCAATTGGGAACCGCCGAATCCTCGGCGATTCCATGCCCCAGCGCGTTTTCCACCGCCACCACGCCCTGCGCCGACGCCGCATGCGCCAACTGGCATCGCCCATTGGCATCGCCGATGCAGTAATAATCCTTGACCGGCGTCTCCATGCGGTCGTTCACGCGGACAAATCCGCGATCCGCGATCAGGTTCACGCTGGAAAGCCCGATTTCCGCCGTGTTCGGCCGCCGGCCCGTCGCCACCAGCACGCGGTCGGCCTCCAGCGCCGTCCCGTCGCTCAGCGTCGCCTTGGCCACGGCTCCGTTGATGGACAGGGTTTCGATTTTCGCCCCGACGAACGATTTGATCCCGCGCCTGGTAAAAATCTTCGTGAGCAGATCGGCCACCTGCGCATCCATATTCGGCAGCAGTTGCGGCAGCATTTCCACGATCACCACTTCCACTCCCAGAGGCTGCATCATGCACGCGAATTCACACCCGATCGCCCCGCCGCCGACAATGAGCAACTTCTTCGGCAGCGTCTTCCAATGCAGCGCCTCGTCGCTGGTGCAGACGATGTTTGGATCGCTCGGCCATCCCGGCATCCGCGAGGGAACCGACCCCACCGCCAAAATGGTCTTCGATGCGGTTAACTCTTCACTTTTCCCGTTGTTTTCGACGACGACTTTCCCGGTTCCGGCCATCGTCGCCCGCCCGGAATAAATCGTCACCTTCCGCGACCCCAGCAGCCCCTTGATCCCCCCGCGCAGCGTCTGAACGATCTTGTCCTTCCGCGCCTGAATATTCGTCCAATTCGCCGACGCCTGCCCGGCCACTTCGATTCCCAACTCGGCCGCGTGCCGCACATGATGCATCAGCTCCGCCGACGCCAACAACGCCTTGGACGGGATGCACCCATAGTTGAGGCACGTTCCGCCCAGATATTCCTTCTCCACCAGGGCGACGTTGGCCCCCATCTGCCCGGCCTTGAGCGCCGCGACGTATCCCCCCGGCCCGCCCCCGATCACCACCATGTCAAAGTGCTTGCTCATGCGATTACTGTTCCCATTCACGCCAGTTGCGACGGCGATTCCAAAATCAGCTTCAATCGGGCCAAAAACTTCGCCGCCGTCGCGCCGTCGATCAGCCGATGATCCGCGCTGAGCGTCATCGTCATCACCCGCCCGGCCCGCATCGCGCCGTCCTTCACCACCACCGCCTCGCGCGCCGTCCCGACCGCAAGGATCGCCGCCTCCGGCGGATTGATGATCGCGCCGAATTCCTCAACCCCGAACATCCCCATGTTGGTGATCGTGAACACGCCCGATCCCATCCCTTCGATTTTCCCGCTCTTGGCCGCGGCGGCTAACCGCTTCGTTTCGCCCGCGATCTGCCTCAGGCTCAATCGCTCCGCCGTCACGATGACCGGCACCATCAGGCCCTCATCCATCGCCACCGCCACGCCGATGTTGGCGCTGGAAAATTCGACGATTTCGTCGTTCTCCAGCCGGCTGCGGAACGCCGGGAATTCCATGATCGTCTTGGCGCACGCCATGACCACCACGTCGTTCAAACTCACCGGATACTTGGCCTTCTCCCCTTGATAGAAGGCGAAGAGCGGATCGGCGTCGATCGTGAGCCGGACGTAGAAGTGGGGAATCGTCTGTTTGGAGAGCAGCAAATTTTTGGCGATCGCCTTGCGCATCTGGCTCATGCGTTTTCGCGTGGGACCGCCGACCGCGGGGGCAGCCTTTCCCGGCGGGGCCTTGAGCGGAACGTCCGTGGAGATGATTCGTCCGCCCGGTCCGCTGCCGGCCGACAGGGCCGTCAGGTCGATTCCCCGTTCCGCCGCGATCTTTCGCGCCGCCGGGGAGGATTTAGCCCGCCCGTCTTCGGCCACGCCGGGCCGGTGGGTCAATTCCCCCGTGTAGCCGGCGGGCTTGCCCGCCGTACGATCTGCAATCCCGGAAACTGACCCACCACCCACGTCGGAGGCATCGCTTGCGGCGACCGCCGGCGCGGTTCCGCCGCCTTGGGACGCGATGAACGCATCGACGTCCGCGTCGTTATCCGCCAGGTACGCCACTGGTTGCAGGACCGCTAGCGCCTTGCCTTCGGGCAATACGATGCGAGATAACCGGCCGGCGTCGGTCGCCTCCACTTCCATGTTCGCCTTGTCGGTTTCGATCTCGAAGATCACGTCCCCTTTTTTAATGTTGGCGCCCGGCGCAACGTGCCATTTGACCAGCGTTCCCTCCTCCATCGTTTGTCCGGCCTTGGGCATGAGGATCGGAATGACGGTCCCCCTCGGCGCGGCGGCAACCGCCGCCGGCGTCTTATCCGTCGAACCCACAGTGGCGATCGGCGCGCCCACCGCCACGGTCTTCCCCTCGCCGGCCAGGATCTCCGTCAGCGTTCCGGCCACCGTCGATTCCACTTCCACCACCCCCGTCTCCCCCTCGACTTCCACCAGCACCTCCCCCTTGGCGACGGCGTCCCCCCGGCTCTTCCGCCATCGGCGGATCGTCCCGGCCTGCATATTGGCAGCCACTGGAAGCGTGATTGTCGGCATGTCTCACCTGTTGTTCCAAACCGAACTTATGTACGATTGACGTAGTTTCGTCAAATTATGGCGCAAGTCAAGCATAATATTGCATAATTTGCTTGAAACAATCGCGAAATTGTGGCATAATGTGGGCAATATTATGAAGCCCCGCATGTACATGCGGGGCTACCGAGCTATGAACGGCCCATCCCGACAACGTCGCGAGGATATCCTCACCGAGGTTTTTGAGAAGCGGCACGTCACCGCCAAGGACCTGGCCGCGCGCATGAACGTCTCCGAAGCCACCGTCCGCCGGGACCTCAAATCCCTCGCCGAGGAAGGACAACTGGAATTGGTCTACGGCGGGGCAACGCTCCGCCGGCCTTCCGACTACTCCATCCGCTCCAAGGCCATGCGCAACGTCGAAGCCAAGCGGGTCATCGGGCAGCTTGCCGCCGGCCTCGTCGGCGACGACGAGCAGATATTCCTCGATTCCGGCACCACCTGTTTTGAGATGACCCCCTTTCTCAAGCGCCGCCGCAACCTGTCGATCATCGTCAACTCCGCCCGGCTGGCGCTGGAGCTGGATGCCCCGGGCCTCAGCGCCATCATGCTCGGCGGGCAGTATCGCGCCGATCGCATGGATTGCGTCGGCCCCCTCGCCATCGCCACGCTCTGTCAGCTTCGCGGATATCTCTGTTTCATCGGCGCCGACGGCCTGGACATGGAATTCGGCCTGGCCGCCGCCGACATCGAAAGCGCCAATCTTCATCGCCTGGCCGTACGCAACGCCCGCCAAGTCGTGCTGCTGGTCGATCACACGAAATTTCACGCGCTCTCGCTGTTCAAGATTGTCGATTGGGACCAGATTCACCGCGTCGTCACCGACGCGCCGCCCAGCCCGCCATGGCAGC
>JBEKIV010000047.1:0-19193 GCA_050011595.1 Tepidisphaeraceae bacterium | reverse complement strand
CGGGCAAAACGGCGATGCCGCCATCGGCCAGTTGGCTCTTCAATAATTTCTCGGGGATCGCCGGCGCGCCGGCCGCGATCAGAATGCGGTCGAACGGGGCGGCCTCCGGCCAGCCCTGGGTTCCGTCTCCAAATTTGAAGTGCACGTTGCGAATGTCCAGCGCCAGCAATTTTTCAAACGCCTCATCCAGCAGCGGCTTGACGCGCTCGATGGAATAAACCTCGCGCGCCAGCTTGCACAGGATGGCCGTGTGATAGCCGCTGCCGGTGCCGATCTCCAGAACCTTGCTCTGGGGCGTGACTTGCAGGCGGACGGTCATCAGGGCGACCATGTACGGCTGAGAGATGGTCTGGCCATGCCCGATGGGGGCCGCCCGGTCGGCATACGCGGCCTCCCTGGAATCGGCCAGAAAAAATTTCTCCCGCGGCACCGCACGCATCGCCGCGATCACCCGTTCATTGCCAATGCCGCGCTCGATGATCTGCTGGCGGATCATCAGTTCCTGCGGCGTCATTTCACCAACTTGATTCATGCTGATATTCTATCCCAATATGGCCGCGAAGCATAAGAGGGCCTCTAAGCCGCCGATTGTGACCCTTACTTCCGACTTCGGTTTGTCCGACCCCTACGTGGCTTGCATGAAGGCCGCCATCCTCCGCCATTGCCCCAATGCGGTGCTGATCGACGTTACCCACAACGTCCCGCCGCAGGACATCCTTTGCGGCTCGATTTCGCTGGAACGGGCCATCGACGGCTTTGGGCCGGGGGCCGTCCACCTGGCCGTCGTCGATCCCGGCGTTGGCGGTCCTCGCCGCATCCTTTTGGCCCAAATCCGCGGCAGTTTCATCGTCTGCCCCGACAACGGCCTGATTACCTGGGCCTGGCATCGCCTGGGACCCGGAACAGCCAGCGAACTCATCTGGAGGCCGGCGCGAAAAACCGCCGACACCTTTCACGGCCGCGACATCATGGCCCCCGTCGCCGGCATGCTGGCAGCCGGCCAATCTCCCGACGGTCTCAGCCGGCACATCGATCGCCCCGTCCTTTTGGATATTGCGCCCGTTCGTCCCCCGGCCAATTCCGGACGAATCATCCACATCGACCATTTTGGCAACGCCACCACGAACGTCACCCGCGAATCCTTGCGATCCATCCACAAGCTCAATGTGCGCGTCGGACGCAAGAAATTGGGCCGGTTCAAGCGCACCTACGTTGATGCCGCTCCCGGCTGCCCCCTGGCATTGTTCGGCAGTTCGGGCCTCTTGGAAATCGCGGTCCGCGACGGCTCGGCTGCCCAGCAACTCGGCCTGCGCGTCGGCGATCCCGTGGTGATTAAAACTCGCTAACACAAGGCTGACACAGAGAGCACAGAGGACACACCAGAACACAGAGGAATATTGAATTTAGACCTTCTTCTCTGTGCTCTCTGTGGTTTATTTTGTCACGCGATCGAAGCAAACGCCATGGAAACGAATTTCCTCCGCCAACTCGACCGCCAGCACGTCTGGCATCCCTTCACCCCCATGCGGCAATGGCTGGCGGAAGAGCAACTCATCATCACCGACGCCCAGGGGATGCACCTGATCGACAGCGACGGCAACCGTTATCTCGACGGCGTATCCAGCCTCTGGTGCAACGTCCACGGCCATCGCGTCCCTGAAATCGACAACGCCATCCGTGCCCAGCTCGATCGAGTCGCCCACACCACCATGCTAGGCCTGGCCAGCGAACCCGGAATCCTTCTGGCCGATCGCCTGATGCGCCTCGTTCCGCCCGGGCTGACAAAAATCTTCTACAGCGACGCCGGCGCCACCGCCAACGAAATCGCATTCAAGCTGGCCGTTCAGTATTGGCATAACCTGGGCCGCGGGGAGAAGAACGAGTTCGTCGGCTTCGCCGCCGCCTATCACGGCGACACGGTCGGGGCGATGTCGGTGGGGCGGATGACCGCGTTTCATCAACCCTATTTTCCCATGCTGTTCAAAGTCCATTTCGCTCCGTCGCCATTCGTCTATCGGAGCAAGAAGCCGGATGACCCAGACGCGGTTGCCAGCGACTGCTTGACCAAGCTGGAAGAAATCCTGCGCCATCGGGCGGGGAACATCGCCGCGGTCTGCATCGAGCCGATCGTGCAGGGAGCGGGGGGGATCATCGTCCAGCCGGCCGGGTTTCTGGCCGGCGTCCAAAAACTCTGCCGGCAATACGACGTGCTTCTCATCGCCGACGAAGTGGCCGTGGGCTTCGGCCGCACCGGCAAATTCTTCGCCTGCGAGCACGAAAACGTCTCGCCCGACCTGATGTGCGTCGGCAAAGGAATCTCCGGCGGATATCTGCCGCTGGCCGCCACGTTCGCCACGCAACAAATCTTCGACGCCTTCCTCGGCGAGCCATGGGAGGGCAAGACGTTCTTCCACGGCCACACCTACACCGGCAACCCCCTCGCTTGCGCCGCCGCCCTGGCATCTTTGGATTTATTCGAGAAAACCAGGCTCGTTGATTCCGTCCAACGAACTGAAGGGGACACGACCCTTAATATTAAGGGTCGTGTCCCCTTCAGTTCAAAGCTCGTTGATTCCGTCCAACGAAAATCCGAACGGCTTGCGCGGAGGTTGGACGAGCTTCGCCCGTTGCCACACGTCGGCGACATCCGCCAAAAGGGATTTTTGGTCGGCATCGAATTGGTGGCCGACAAAATTTCGAAGTATCCATTCGATCCGCGCCGGCGTGAAGGGGCGGTCGTTTGCTCGCGCATCCGAAAACACGGGGTAATTCTCCGCCCCCTCGGCGACGTCATCGTCCTGATGCCGCCCCTGGCGATGGAGATCGACGATTTGAACCGGATCGTCGCCGCCATGGCCCAAGAGATTGCGGCGATCCCCGGCTGACCGAACATCCTTGCCGAGGGATATGTTTCGCCTCGCGAAACCTCGTTTCTTCGCGGTTTACTTTTTCGGGAAGACTCCACGAAGGGGTTTGGGATCGGATGGAGCTAGAGCACATTGCAAGTCGGTGTACGCCGGTCAAAATCCACCCGCGCCAATTCTGCCCGGAACGCCAACGGCGCTGCCGTGGGTTTTTCTACGCGAAAGTGTACATCGACCTGCAACCCGCTCTAATACGCGAACGCGCCGTAGAACGCGCCGTTTTCGTCGCCGCGCTGCCAGGGTTCGCCAAGGGTTCCCGACGTGTAGGCCGCGTTGACGGTGTAGCCGACTTTGCGATTGGTCAGATGAACCAAGGGGGAATACCACACCAGATTCGGCTGCTTGCAGCATTCGTTGTTGGGCATGGCCTGAACGTCCATCGCCCCGAAGCCGGGTGATTCAACCCGATATTCCCCGGACTCGTGCCGGAAGCTGATCGAGGCGCGGCGGATGGAAACGATTTCGCCGAGCGATGAGCCGTCGTGGGCGCGGATCGCATCGACCACTGCGTCGGCCTGGGCCTTGGTTGCGGAGGCATCGATCACGATTTCGGATCGGCGCGGCGCGGCGGCGTTGCCAAGGTTGGCATTCGACGTGACGACCGCCATCACGCGGACGCCGGAGAGATCGGCATTGCGCCATGAGCCGCAGTTGAATTGCCAGGCCATCACAGCATCCTTGCCGGTGGTGACGAGTTCGCCGTTGTAATGGCATGCGCCGGCGAAGACGCTGGCGGTGCGGGCTTCGACGTAATCGCCGGCAAGCGGCGTCCGCAACGTCGGCAGCGGCGTCGAGTGGGAAAACAAACCGAATGCGGTGGCGATCAGCATCACGACGTTCATGGCTTACCTCTGATTAAGAGTGCGGCGAAATCCGAAATCCGAATGACGAATGATAGGCGCGAAACAGCGTTGGAAGTTGCTTCGGATATCGGAATTCGGGTTTTTCCCGGGCGGCTCTATTCCCGGTTCCGATCCAGGGCCGAGCGATAGCAGGAGCGGCCGGGCACGCAGCGTTCGGGCATCACGATGTTCCCATCTGGCCCCACCACCTGCTGAGTATGATAGCACCAGCAATGGCCGCTGGCGTCCAAATAATCCTCGGCACTGTTGGCGATCTGGTCGGATAGGAAGAACTTTTTGGAGCGCAAATGCCCGCAAAACGGGGTTTGGATGACGGGAAGGGGTTCGGTTGGCTCAGTCATGACATTCTCCACGGACCACGTCAGGCGGTTTTGAGGCTGTTCAGCGCCCGCCGCACCAGGGTCTTGGCCAATGGGATCTTATAGGCATTGTGCTCAAGGGGTTTGGCGCCCTCGAGGGCGATTTGGGCGGCGGCGTTGATGGTGTCGTCATTGAGCGGCTTGCCGATAAGGGCGGCCTCGGCCTTGGGAACCCGCCAGGGGACCGGCGCGACCGCGCCCAGGACCAGGCGGGCCTGTCTGACGGTCTGGTCCGGAGCCAGATCGACCGCCGCGGCCGCGGCCACCATGGCGAAATCCAGCGATGAACGCTCCTTGAACTTCAGATACGTCGAACGCGCGGCGAATGCCGAGGCGGGGATTTGAATCTGCGTGACGATTTCGGCATCTTCCAGAACGTTTTCCACCGAGGCGTTGTCGCTGGGCAGGGTGAAGAATTTTCCGATGGGAACGTCGCGTGGGCCTTTGGGGCCGTTGATGGTGATGGTCGCGTCGAGTGCGCTCAGCATCGTGGCCAGATCGGACGGATGCACGATGAAGGACGGCCCGCCGCCGAGGATGGCGTTGTACTTATTTTCGCCCTTTTCGGAGAAGCACGTATCTCCGCCTTTTTTGAGGCAGACCACGTGAGGAAGTCGGAAGTACCAGCATCGGGGCCGCTGGCAGAGATTTCCGCCGAGGGTGGCCACGTTGCGCAGTTGGACGGTGGCGACGGAGTGGGCGGCCTGGGCGAGGCCGGGGAAATTTTTGGCGATTTCGGGATGCGTTTCGATTTCGCGGAGCTTGGCCAGCGCGCCGATTTTCAAGCCTTTCGAGGCGTCGCCGTCGATGCCGTCAAGGCCCTGGATGGTTTTAAGATTCACGACACGCTTGGGAACCAGGATTCGCTCCTTCATGGTCGTGAGCAAATCCTGGCCGCCGGACATTGGACGAGCCGATTCGCTTTCGTCGTCGACGGAGATTTCGGCCAGGAGTTTCACCGCCGATGCCACGCTGGTGGCGTTGGCCCACTCGAATTGCCTCATGACAGTTGCCCTTTCTCGGCCAAGCCCATGAGAATCTTGTCGGGAGTGATGGGCAATTCCCGGACGCGCACGCCGCAGGCGTTGAAGACGGCGTTGGCGATGGCGGCGGCGGGCGGTATGGAGGGAGGCTCGCCGACGCCCACGACTTGCTCGCGGGGATCGTCGTCATCGATGAGGGGCAGCATTTGCTCGGGCATTTCCAGGCAGCCGGGCATTTTGTAATCCATGAAGCTGGAATTGACCATGACGCCGAGTTTGCCGTCCATGACGCGCCCTTCCAGCAGCGCCATTCCAATGCCCTGCACCATGCCGCCGTTGATTTGGCTTTCGACGGCCAGGCGGTTCAGGGGAAACCCGCAATCCTGGACATCGAGGATGCGGATGACCTGAACGTGTCCGGTTTCGGTATCAACCTCGACTTCGGCAAAGCAGGCCCCGTGCGTTCCGCCGGCGGAGAGGCCGGCCTTCCATTGGCCTCGGACGGCGATGCCCGCGGCGGGCAATGCGGCGCAGGCCTGGGTCCAATTCAGGCTTTTGCCGTTGGCGCTCACTTTTCGATCGGCGAAAACGACGTCGGGGGGCTGTGCGCCCAGGAGCGGCGCGACGAGGCGGGCAATTTCGGCCTTGGCGTTCATGGCGGCGACCTTGACGGCCGGCGAAAGCGACCCGGCGGTCGTCGAACCGCCGGAGAAATTCGCGTTGCCCAGCCGGGTATCACCGATGTTTTCCTTGACGTCGCTCATCGCCAGGCCCAGTTCCTCGGCGACGATGGCGACCATGTAGGTGCGGGTTCCGGTGCCCAGGTCCTGGGAGCCGCTGGAAACGTTCACCGTCCCGTCCTGGGCGATCTTGAGATCGACGACGCACTGAGGCCCGCCGCCGCCGCCCCAAATGCCGCAGGCGCAGCCGAACCCGCGCTTCAGCGGCCCCGGAGCCGCGCCGGGCGTCTGGCTTCGGCGAATCCAGCCGATCTCCTTGGCGCCCCGATCCAGTTGACGGAGATGGAAGTCGTCGGTGAGATTTTTCTTTCGGAATTCGACGGGGTCCATGCCGAGCTTGTCGGCCAATTCGTCCATGAGCGATTCCATGGCGAAGCAAGCCGGCGGATGGCCGGGAGCGCGCAGAGGCCGCGAGGAATCCTCATTGGTGTGGATCGAGCCGGCGGACCGGTAAACTACCCCGGCGTGATAAACGTAAGGTTGGCCGGCGAGGCTCCCTCTTCCCAGCCCGCCCAGGGCGTATTGTTCGACGTGCACGGCGGTCAATTTCCCATCCTTGGTCGCGCCGGCGCGGAATTTCTGCCAGGATCCCGGACCATTGCCCGCCATCAAAAACTCATCGCGCCTCGCCAGTGCCATCTTGACCGGGGCTCCCACCTGTTTCGATAGCTCGCATGCCAACCGGCCTTCGACGCCGATGCCGCCTTTGGAGCCGAATCCGCCGCCCATGTGCCGGACGATGCCGGTGACGTTGCTCGCCTTGAGTCCCAGCGAATCCGCCGCGTCGGCGGGAATCGAAAACGTACCCTGAGTGGAACAGTAGACCGTGGCGGTATCGCCGCCGTTGTAGTCCACGACGACCACGTGCGTTTCCAGGCAACAGTGGTGCAATATCGGCGTGCGGTATTCCGCCTCGACGACGACGTCCGCCGACTTGAGCGCATCGGCCACCGTATCGGCGTCTCCTCTGGCGTTGGCATGGCGGACGTTATTCTCAACGGCCTTGTCGTTCGGAAAGACCGGCGCCGCGCCGGGCTTGATGGCATCCTCGGCGGTCACGGCGTGCGGGAGAACCTCGTATTTCGCGTCGATGGCGTGGATGGCGTCCTCGGCGATTTCGTCGGTAACGGCGGCGACGGCGGCGATCGGATCGCCTTCAAACCGAAGCGTTCCGCCCACGTTCACCCGCGCGACCACCGCCTTCACGCCGGGAATCTTTCGTGCGGGCGACAAATCCAACGACGTGATCCTGGCGTGGGCGTAAGGCGAGCGGAGAATGCGGCCGTGCAGCATTCCCGGAACCTTCACGTCGTGCGAATAAATCGCCGTGCCCGTTGTCTTGTACGGGAAATCCACTCGCGGCAGGCGCGTGTTCAGCAAACGAAGTTTGTTTCTCGGACCCCAGGAAAGGGGTTGGGCGGGGGCCGGCTTGGTTGCGGTTGATGGCTTGGTCGTGGCCATTTCATTCTCCCTATCGCGCCTTGGCGGCTTGCAGCGCGGCCTGGAAAATCCGGGGATAAGTGCCGCAGCGGCAGAAATTCCCCTTGCAGGCCTCGCGGACTTCCTGCTCCGTTGGATTGGGGTTGGCCTTGAGCAATCCGGTAATGGAGGTCACGAACCCGTCCGTGCAGAAGCCGCACATCATGGCATCGTGTTCTCCAAACGCCGCCTGCACCGGACTGAGTCGCTCGGGCGTGCCGATGCCTTCGACCGTCGTGATCTTCTTTCCCACGACGTCGATCGCCAACTGGAGGCACCCGTAGACCGGCTTGTCATCCAGCAGCACCGTGCATCCGCCGCAGGTGCCCATGTCGCAGACGAGCTTGGGTCCGGTCACCGGCGGGTCCATGTTGTTTCGCAGGGCGTTCAGAAGCGTCGTGCGCGGCTCGACGGTCACTTTGCGGGCCTGGCCGTTGACGTTCAGAACGATCTCCACGTTGCCGCTGATCGGCCGGTCGGTCGCATCCGGCGATGGCGGCGGCGTTTCGGCGGCGCGCAGCAGCGGATGCTCGGCCACCAACGCGCCGACACCGGCAACCCCCACCCCTTGCAAAAACCGCCGACGGGTATAGCCGGACTGTCTTGGGCCTTTCTTTTTGGAATCCCGCATCAAGCACCTCGCGTCCATACCAATTGTAACATCTGGAGATTTTCACTCCAGCCCTTCAACGAATCTTTAATGGCGATAGAATTTCCCGGAGACTGAACGGTTCCATTCGACCCATGTCGCGTTTGAATTGGCCGGCGATCGCCCTGGCGGCGATCGTGGCCGGTACGACGTTTTGGCCGGGGGATGCGCCTTGGATTTACGATGAGCCGCTCCTGATGGAGACGGCCCTCCGTCAAAATGCGGCACCGTGTTTTGTTGGCGGAATCAGGTTGCCGTTCACGCCGGCGACTTATGGGCTGCTGGGAACGCGCGGCGCCCGCTATGGCCCGCTGCCGGTCTGGATCGACCAGATATTCCTTGGTTTTACGCACGATCCGGTGCTGATGCTGGCGATCCGCGCCGGCGGCGCGGCGGCGATCAACGCCATGGCGCTCGCCTGGCTTTGCAGAACTTTGCGCTTCTCAAGCTGGCTGGGCGTTTGCGCCATGCTCTCGCCCTGGCTCTGGCTGTATGCCCGGCACCTATGGGACAACAGCCTGTCCATTCCCCTGTCGGCCATGATGCTGGCGGCGTACGCGGACTTCCTGCTGACCCGGCGGGCATGGCCGCTCCGGCTGGCCGTTCTGTCCGGCGGACTTCTCCTGCTCGTCCATTTCATGGCCATCCCCTTGGTGGTGGCGATTGCCGTCCATCTGGCCCTCGTAGAATTCCGATCGCTCTGGCGATGCATACGGAGCATCGGGACCCTCGTCGCCGCCCTGGCCGCCATCTCCTGGCCATACTTCAGATTCCTCCTGCACCACTACGCCCCCAACGTTCCCGGCGGAACGTCGCCGTGGTTGGGATGGTTCTATCCACTTCTCGGCGCGCACCATCTCAGCACGGCGGGATTGGAAAACATTCTGGGGGCCGGCTGGCGAAACGGCGAGCCGGGAATTTTGCGGGCGGCGCGGTGGATCACCCTGCCGGCGTATCCGGCGGCGTGGGCGGGGATGATCCTGGCGATCCCGCGGGCCTGGCGAGTGATTCGCAGATGCCCCATGGCGTCCGCTATCGATCATGTTTTCACCGTTGCGTGGGCGGCGGTGATTTTTCAATGCGCGTTGTACGGCCCGCTGCACGTCTACGAAGGTCCGCACTATTTCAACGCCGCCTGGATCGAGTTTGCCGCCTTCGCGTTTCTTGCCGCCGATTCGGCGCGAGGATGGCTTGCAAACGCCCACGGCGCCGCCGTGGGGATTGTCCGCCCGACGACCGTTCCGCAACATTTTCTCATCGGATTGCTTGGTTTGTACGCCGCGGCGTTGCTCGTGAGCCTGGCGACCATCGCCGGCACGATTCACCGCGATGGCGGAATGCGCAGCGAGAATTATGGAACGGCGCTGTCCAACCAGATCGCGGCCGTCCGCCAGATGCAACGATATTCCGACGACAGTCCGCGCCGGATCGAAATTTCGGAATGGACGGAGCATCCGCGCACGCCGGCGGTGTTGGAAGAATTGATGCCGCCCCCCGCCGGATTGCGCCCGAAGCGGAGTTTGCTGATCCGGTATCGAGATTCCTTCCCCGCGGATGCAAGAATTACGGTCGCCGCCCAGTGAGTTGAACCCTCTCCGTCCGGTTTTCCCGCGCTTATCCTCAAATGCGTTACCGCGAAGACGCGAAGGACGCGAAGTTGCGCGAAGAAAACAAGAATTGAATTTCTTCGCGCAACTTCGCGCCCTTCGCGTCTTCGCGGTAAAATTCTTTGGGTTGCGGGCGCAGCCAGCGCTGGGCTTTTTTGCGGTAACCTGCATTTGAGGATGCAACGGCCCGCTATTTCTTGACG
The DNA here is from genome assembly GCA_050011595.1 of Tepidisphaeraceae bacterium. Taxonomy (GTDB): domain Bacteria; phylum Planctomycetota; class Phycisphaerae; order Tepidisphaerales; family Tepidisphaeraceae; genus PALSA-1353. Next base: position 9,386 of record JBEKIV010000047.1, on the reverse strand, counting down.
AGTTGATCCCGGTAAAACTCGATCATCTTCAACAGCCCTTCCCGCCGCGGCACCACCGGGCTCCAGCCCAGAATCTGCCTGGCCCGCGAAATGTCCGGGCAACGCACGCGCGGATCGTCCGGCGGCATCGGATGGTAGGTGATCTTGCTCGTGCTCTGGGGGATTAACGCCAGAATATCCTGCGCGATCTGTAGAATGGACACCTCTTCCGGGTTGCCCAGATTGATCGGCTCGCAGAAGTCGCTTTCCATCGTCAGATTGATTCCCCGGATCAGATCGCTGACGTAACACAGGCTGCGCGTCTGGCTTCCGGTCCCAAAAACGGTCAGCGGCTCGTTCCGCAGCGCCTGGCGGATGAAGCTGATGACCACCCGCCCATCGTACGGGTCCATGCGCGGGCCGTAGGTGTTGAAGATGCGGATGATCCGCGTATCGAGCTTCCGTTCGCGGCTGTACGCCATCGTGCAGGCTTCGCTGAATCGCTTGGCTTCATCGTACATGCTCCGCAGGCCGATGGGGTTGACGTTTCCCCAGTAATCCTCCCGCTGCGGATGGACGGCCGGATCGCCGTAGCATTCGCTCGTGCTGGCCATCAGGAAACGCGCGTTCTTCGCCTCCGCCAGCTCCAGCAGGTTCCACGTTCCCTGGCTGTTCACCTTCAGCGTGGCCACCTGATGCTTGACGTACCCGATCGGGCTGGCCGGCGAGGCCAGGTGGTAGATTCGGTCCAAGGCCCCGTCGGTTTTCACGTTCTGGATGACGTCCGCCTCGATGAACGTGAAGCGCGCGTTGGTGGAGGCGAAGCCTTCCACGCCGCGGAGATGCGCGATGTTCTGCGGCTTGCCGGTGATGAAGTTGTCGACGCCGACGATCTCGTGCCCCTGAGCCAGGAGATAATCCGTCAGGTGCGAACCGAGAAAGCCCGCGGCGCCGGAGATTAAAACACGCATATCTTGAATTAGTACGTGAGGTCCATCACCTCGACGTCCACGAGGCGCCAGGGCGGCGGGAAATCGGAATCGGCCCGTCCGGTTTCTTCCCAGGTGACGTAATATCCGTTGTTATAGCTTGTGCCGTAATCGCTGCTGGACTTGACGTTCCCGTACACGCCCAGGCGCGTCACGTCGTGCTCCGCGTCGTAATACGCTTCAAAATGCACCTTCTCATCGAATCGCGCCGTCTTGGGAAACGTCAGCTTCTTGGTCACCATGTCCTGGCTCTGCGGCGCCAAATCCATCTTCCAGGTGTCCCGCACGTCGACCGATGAGACGCTCCGCGCGTCGCCGGCGCGGCCGGTGGGGCCGTCGATGCCCGCCGAAGGCCCGGCGCCGGCGCAGCTGGCCAGCAATGTCAAAACCAGGATTCCCGCCAATCGCGTCATCGAGGCGCCCTCGCATTCAAATCAATCGGAAAACCGGGATCGAATGATGGTCAGGATCGCCTTGATCCCGTCTTTCCAGGTGAGCTTTTTGCCCTCTTCATAGGTGCGGCCATAATACGCGACCCCCACCTCGTAAATTCGCAGCCGCGGCCGGAACTTCGCGATCTTTGCCGTCACCTCCGGCTCAAAGCCGAACCGATTGCATCTCAGTTTAATCCCATCCAGAACCGATTTCCGGAATACCTTGTAGCAAACCTCCATGTCCGTCAGGTTCAGATTCGTGAACATGTTGCTGAACGCCGTCACAAATTTGTTCCCCACCGTGTGCCAGAAATACAACACCCGATGCGGCTCGCCGATAAACCGGCTTCCATAAACCACGTCGGCTTTGTCATCCACGATGGGCTGCAAAAGACGCGGGTAATCTTTCGGATCATATTCCAGATCGGCGTCCTGGATCAGCACCACGTCTCCCCCCGCGAGTTTGAACCCGTCTCGCAGGGCCGCTCCCTTGCCTTCGTTCACCGGCTTGTGAAAAACCCGAATCTCCGTATCGGGGAAAAGACCCTTCAATTGATCCAGCTTCCCCCGCGTCCCATCGGTCGAGCAATCGTTCACAACGATCAGCTCCCGCGTCAGCCCCTTCGGCAACGGGGCCGCCACCACCAGTTCCACCAGACGTTGGATCGTCGACTCCTCGTTGTAAACCGGAATGACGATGGAGACCTTCGTGACGACGAGGGCCGCCCTGCGCGTTGGGTCGTCAGGACAGACTCCGGTCAGCGTCGCCGCCGCGGCCGCCTGCGGTTCAAGCCTTTGGGCTTCCATCATCATCGTGTCACAAGCCATTGGATAAAACGCAATTGAATCCTACAGACCTTCAGCCAAAACTCAATCGGCGCTTTTCGCCGCCTCCGCCACGTCCGAATAAAAAAAACGTTTACAACTGCGGCTTTTTGGAAGCTCAACGGCGCGTTGCATGTCGGTGTATACCGGTCAAAATCCACCCGCGCGAATTCCGCCCGGAACGCCCACGGCGCTGCCGTGGGTCTTTCTTCGCGAAAGTGTACATTGACCTGCAATCGGCTCTAACTCCCCATCCGTTCATCCTCGACAATCTTCCCATCCTCCATGGTAATTCGCCGGTCCGCGCGCTTGGCAAACGAAACGTCGTGCGTCACCATTACGATGGCCTGCCCCCCGGCATGAAGCTCGTGAAAAATCTCCGCGATCAATTCCCCGTTCCGCCGGTCGAGATTGCCCGTAGGCTCATCGGCCAGCAGCACCCGCGGCTCGTTGGCCAGCGCCCGCGCCATCGCCACCCGCTGTTGCTCTCCGCCGCTGAGGCGGTTGGCGCGCCGCCTCAGCTTCTCCCCCATCCCCAGTCGCTTCAGCAACTCCGCCGACCGCTCCATCGCCGCCTCCCGGCCCAGCCGCCCCGACTTGAACATCGGTAACGCCACGTTCTCCTGGGCCGTGAATTCCTTCAGCAGATAGTGGAACTGGAACACGAATCCCACCATCCGGTTCCGCAGCATCGCCAACTGAGTATCGCTCAGTCCCGCCGTATCCTGACCCTCGATGAAGACCTGGCTCGGCGGATCGAACGGCCGCCCGGCAGCATCGCACCGCGTCGGCCGATCCAACCCGCCCAGGAGATACAGCAGCGTGCTCTTGCCCGATCCGCTGGCCCCGACGATGCAGGCATATTCCCCCCGGCGAACGACGAGGTTGACCCCGGAAAGGACTTCGTTGGCCGCATCGCCCGTCCCCAGCACGCGGCGAACGTGCCGCGCTTCCAGCAGCGGCGGGTTTTGTGCCAATCGCGCCGCCGGCATTTCCAGCATCGCCTCAGTGCGCGCCACGGATCACCTCCACCGGATCGTACTTCGCTGCGCGACGCGCCGGATACACCGCCGCCAGCAGGACGATCGCCATCGAACTGACGAACGCCCAGATGTACATCCAACGGTTCTCGCTCATCAGCAAGCCCTCGGATTTGATGAGTCCTTCCACCTGGATCGGCAATCGCCGCAGTCCTTCCACGCCCAGCTTGCCGATCACTTCGCCCAGCACCGTTCCGATCAGGCCGATGAGGATGCCCTGGAAAACGTAGATCCACGTGATATCCGCGCGGGACAGGCCGAAGGATTTTAGGATGGCGATTTCGTTCACCCGTTCCAGGACGGACATGATGAGGATGTTCAGCACGCCGAACGCCGCCACCACCAGCAATGCCCCGGTGATGATGTAGGTGATGATGCTCTGGATCGCGAAGATTTTCAGGAAATTCGCGTTGCTTTCCTGCCAGCTTTCCGTCTTGTATCCCGCGATCGATTCGATCTGGGCGGCATAACCCTGGGCTTTCGTATAATCCTGGGTCCTCACGATGATGTCGTTGATGACGTTCTTTTTGTCCAGCAGGGTCTGGGCGCTGTTGATGAGCATGTAGGCGCGCGAATAATCCACGGGAGTCACGCCGGTCGAGAAGATTCCGACGACCCGCGCCGTCGTCCGTCCCCCGGTATTGCTCGACAGGGTGATCTCGTCGTCGAGCTTCGCCCCCAGCAAATCCGCCACGCCCCGGCCCACGATCACCCCATCCGCCGTCGTTCGCAGACGATCGAAATTTCCCTCCACCACGTCCTTTCCGATGGTGGTCACGCGCAATTGCTGTTCCGGCTCGATGCCCAGGAGGCTCACGGTCATCGTCTTGGTCCCGTAGGTGGCGATGGCGTCGCCGTCCACCTCCGGCGCCACCGCCTCGATTCCCCGAAGGTGCCGAAGCTGGGCCATCAGCCCCGCCGCGTTCTTGATCTTCTTCACGTCTTCCCGCGGCTTGACGCTGTCCACCGCCAGCAACGTGTTCGCATCGGTGTACACAAGCTCCAGGATCTTCGTGCGCGTTTCCCGCGGCTCATCGTGAATCGTGATATGTCCGCTCGATTCGACCGTCTCGACGATGAATTTGTCCTTGAACCCCTCCATCATCGCCACCATCGTGATGAACATCGTCACGCTGATCGTCACCCCCGCCACGCACACCAGCGACTGGCGCTTGTGCGACAGAAGATATCTCACCGCGATATACCAACGCATCAGCGAAACCCCTTGAACGAATCGCCGCTGGTCTTCGGCTCATTCAGCGCCGCCGCCACGATCGGATCGACCCAATGCGTGCGCACGGCCTGGCCCGGCTGCAAATCCAGCGTCGGGCTGATGACGACCACGTCGCCCTTCTCCAGGCCGGTAACAATCTCCGTCCGCTCGACGCTCTTAAGCCCCGTCACGATCTGGGGTTTATCCAGTTTGCCGTCGCGCACCATCATGACCGCTCCGCCCTGCACCGCCTGCGTCGGCACGATCGTCGCTTGCTCCCGATGCGCCACGATGAAATTCAATTCCCCCGTCATTCCCGCCGCCAGCCGAAGATCGGGTCGGTCGAACTTCACGTCCACTTCATACGTTCGCCGATCCGGGTCGGCCTTGTCGTAAATCTTCTCCACCGTCCCGCTCAAAATCTCGTTGGGATATGCGTACAGCGTCATCTTCACCACTTGCCGGTCGCTGGCGGTGGGGGGGATCAGCCGGTTCTTGTCCTCCTCATCCACCTGCGCCCGCATCACCAGCCGCCCGGCCGAAACATCCGCCAACTGCAACACGTGATCGTTCACGGCCACCCGCGTGCCATCCGAAATCGGCCAATCCAACACCGTCCCGTCGATCGGGGCGTGAATCGTCGCCTGGTCCAATTCCCATTGCGCATCGGCCAGCGCCGCCCTGGCCACTTCCACGTCCCGCTCCAAATCCAGCTTGCGCGAGGCAATCTGACTCTTGTACGACTCGACGTCGCTCCACAGCGATTTTACCCGGTTCATCGACTGGTCCAGATCGTTCTGGCTTGTCGCCCCATGCCCCAGGAGCGCGGTCACGCGCTTCTCGTCATCGAGTGCTATTTGCAGTTGCTCGCCGCTGGCCTGTAATTTCGCCCGCAGCTCGAGCAACACCGGCGAGGCCGCGTCGTCCGCCAATTTCTCCTTGCGCGTCAGTTCCGCCCTGGCCTGATCGACCGCAAACCGCAAGTCCGCGTTGTCCACCACCCCCAGCACCTGCCCGCGCTTCACGTTCGACCCCTTGTCCACGGAGAGATGAATGATCCCCGCCACGTTGCTGCGCACGGAATATTCATGCTCGGCCGACACCGTCCCCGTCGCGTAAAACGCCTCCACCACCGGCCCCTCGACCACTTCCGTCACGTCCACCTCCGGCCGCAAATAACGATACCCCGCCACCGCCGCCCCGGCGGTAACGACGACGGCCACCAAAATCCCCCAAAACCACTTCATGCCCATCCTTTCATTCTAATCGATATTCGCTGGTCTCCGGCCTTCAGTTGACATAAACTTAAGACGGATCATATTGTTAGACGAAGCCGCCGTCGGGAGCTTGCAGGCAATGTCACAGCACTCCTCATCATCCGGAACCGTCCAGATGGAACTCCATCAGATCGTCATCCGTGAGATGCAGGACTCGCAAATCATCGTCCTGAAGGAGGTGGACGGCGAGCGAAATTTCCCCATCGTTATCGGAAGCAACGAAGCCCTGGCCATCGACCGCCGCCTCAAAGGCCTTCCCACCCTGCGCCCCATGACCCACGATTTGCTCGCCAGCGTCATCGAGCAAATGGGCGGCACCATCGAGCGGATCGAAATCAACGATCTCGAGGAGCACACTTTTTTCGCCCTGATCTACATCCGGCGAAATGGCGAGGTCCTGCAAATCGACAGCCGCCCCAGCGACGCCATCGCCTTGGGGATCGCCACGACCGTCCCGATTTACGTCGCCGAACACGTCCTGAATGCGGTAACTTGATTTGTGTAGCCGCCGAGCTTGCTCGCGGAATCCCACCCCTTCTTCAAATTTGCGCCCTTGATAAATACTTCACCGCGAAGAAGCGAAGCAGCGAAGCTACGCGAAGAAATCAACGCCAGTGCACCTTACACATTTCTCACCTTTGGACTTCTCGTGGCTCCCCATGGGTGTCGCACCGAGAATGAATCCACTGGCGCATCACCGCAAAAAACTCGTCCCGCGCAAATCGCTCACGCCAAGGACTGTGCCCACAGCGCGCTAGTTCCACGTACTCCAACTGAGGAACGTGTTTTCGTAGCGTGTCGCGCGTACTGACGCCAGGATGAGGATCGTAGTCGCCATGGAGCATAAGAACGGGTGATCGGATTGCAGAGAAGGCCGACGGGTAGAGTCCCTCTTCCTGGAGTCGCAACATGTCCTGCCACGTCTCGTTGTGGGCATTTGCATCAAACGGGGGGATCTCCCGGTCCGGCTCCTCGGGAAGCGGACTGAAATCATAGAGATGGTGCGTCAACTCGTAGCGCCTGGCCATTTGCTGCATCGGGTCATCGCAGTACTGTTTGGCCAAGCGGTCAATCGCGCTCCGTAGCGAAGGATCATCATTGATGCGTTTCTCGAGAACGTTAATGAGTTCAGCGCGGGCATTTTTATCCCAAGTGCCGCACCCGACTAAGACGAGAGGTCCTGCAATCTTGGGATATGCGGCTGTGAAAGACAGAGCCAGCATTGCTCCCCACGATTCGCCCACCAAGGCGGGTTGCGCCCCGCCGCAACGCGACAGGATCAAGGCATGTAGATCTGCAATATGCTGATCCACGGTAAGCCGACCGGACGAAGCGTCCGTTCCACGTTGCCACGGTTCAAGAACGTGAAACGTGTCAGCCAGCCCCCTGGCGATGGGCGCCGCGCTTCCCGCCGCCCCGGGGCCGCCGTGAATTGCGATCACCGTTGGCCCGCCGGCGCCGTATTCACGGGTGATTAACATCGTTGAGGACCGATCATCCCGCTGCATCGGACACTCCATGGAACGAATTTCAGGGCCTAAGCCCCGCCCAGGAGAACCGCCAGCAACCCCTTCTGAAAATGCAGCCGATTGGCCGCCTGCTGGAAGATCGCCGATTGTTTGCCCTCCATCACTTCTTCGCTGATTTCCATGCCCCGATACGCCGGCAGACAATGCATCACGATCGCGTGCCCCGGCGCGGCCGACATCAGCTTTTCATCCACGATAAATCCGGCGAAATCCCGCACCCGGCGCTCTTTGTCCGTTTCCTGGCCCATGCTCACCCAGGTGTCGGTATAAACGACGTCCGCCTCCTTCACCGCCTCGGCCGGGCTGCGCGTCGTCTGGAAATCCATCGTTGGAACCTGCGACATAATCCGATCCATGTCCGCCGCGGGCAATTCATATCCGGCCGGTGAGGCCAGGATGAACCGCACTCCCAGCTTCCCACACGCCACCGACAGCGACCGCGCCACGTTGTTCCCATCCCCGATGAACGCCATCGTCCGACCCGTCAGGTCGCCGAATTTCTCCCGCATTGTCATCAGGTCCGCCATCGCCTGGCACGGATGGCTGTAATCGGTCAAGCCGTTCACCACCGGCACCGTCGCCCACTTCGCCAGATCGAGCATTTTCTGATGCTGAAACGTCCGGGCCATGATCCCGTCGCACATGCCCGACAGAACGCGGGCGACATCCTTCACCGGCTCGCGCCGGTCCAGACCGACTTCTTCATTCCGCAACATCACCCCCTGTCCGCCGAGCTGCGCCATCGCCACGTCGAATGCCACGTGCGTCCGCAGGCTCGGCTTCTCGAAGATCATCGCCAGCGTTTTGCCCGCCAGGATCGGATCGTTCCGACCCGTCTGGCGGTGCTGTTGCTTGAGCCGGTCCGACACTTCAAGCAGATGCTCAAGCTCCGCGACGCTGCAAGCGGCAATGGAAATGAAGTGGTGCATGGTTGAATTAGTGCAAGTTGCAAGTGCAAGTTATTGGAATAGTGCAAGTTACAAGTGCAAGTTACAAGTTGGACCGATCAGACCGATCTCGCTCCACTTGCAACTTGTACTTGCAACTTGCACTTCCGCCTTGTACTTGCAACTTGTACTTCTACCTGACAATTTCCGTTCCGATTCCCGCCTCCGTGTAGATTTCCAGCAGCAAAGCATGCGGAATCTGCCCGTCGATGATGTGCGTCTTGTTGACGCCGCCCTTCAGGGCCGCGACGCACGCCTCGACTTTCGGCAGCATCCCGCTGGTAATCACGCCGCTCTTGACGAGTTCCTCGATCTGCCCGGAATTCAGGTGCCGCACCAGACTGTCCGGGTCCTGCGGATCGGTGCGGATGCCGTGCGTGTCGGAAACGACCACCAGTTTTTCCGCTTTCATCGCCGCGGCCACCGCGCCCGCGGCCGTGTCCGCGTTCACGTTCAGCTTGTTCCCCGCCCCGTCCCGCGCAATCGTCGCGATCACCGGAATCGAGTCCGCCTGCACCAGCAACTGCAACAATCTCGCGTTGACCGTCGTCACCTCGCCCACCAGACCCAGATCGATCCGCCGGCCGTCCGGACCCGGCAAATACGTCTTCTCCGCGAACAACACCACGCTCGACAATGAATGCAATCCCATCGCCTCGCATCCCTGCGCCTGGATGAAATTCACGAGAAATCCGTTGATCTCGTTGCACAGCACCTGCTCGGCGATCGCCAGCGTTCGCTCGTCGGTATATCGCCGGCCCATCACCATCTGCGGCTGCAATCCCGCCGTCTCCATCCGCTGATTGATCGCCTTGCCTCCCCCATGCACGAGGATCGGCTGCATCCCCACGTAATTCATGAAAACGATGTCATTAAGGAGATTCGTCAAGGCGTTCTCATCATCCATGATCGACCCGCCGACTTTGACGACGACGACCTTATTGTGAAACCGCTGAATATATCCCAGCGCCTCCACCAGGGCCGAAGCCTTGTCGATCGCGGCTGTGTCGATGAGATGTTCCATAACCGAGCGGCCCAAAATAGTTAAACGAAAGCGGAGAAGTCTAGAAATTGCCGGCGGCCGTGTCAAAGAACCGAGCAACTTTTAGCGGCCGCGCTTGCGCGGCGTGTGCGGGTAGGTTCAGCTCAGTTT
>JBEKIV010000046.1:0-47604 GCA_050011595.1 Tepidisphaeraceae bacterium | reverse complement strand
ATCAATGCCGAGCCGATTGTTCCCGGCGGGGGATTCGCACGATACCACGGATACACCACGTACGTTCCCACGAGGACGGTGAGCCAAGCAAGAATTGCCATGGCCCAAGTCCAGGCCATAAGACGCCGTGCGGCCATCTTACCTGCGTTGCCGACAATCCAGTCGGGGCGAAAGTCCCACAGTGCGATGAAACCGCCCGTGAATGCCAGGAGGTACGCAGCCCCGAACACCATGCCGTGAAGCGCGGTCCATAATTCCCTGGACGACATTTCCATCGCGCGGTCTCCCGATCGATAGCGATGCGAGCGTCGTGACTTGCGAGGCATTCATCGTTATCGGCTTTCGATACAGTAGTCGCGGCAATGGTTTGCGTCAAGCGTCGGAGGGCTGGAATAATTCCTCGAACAGTTCGCTTACCCTGGCTTTAGCTTGCGTCAGGGCGCGTCGGCCGGCAGGAGTGATGCTGTAGCAACGGCGCAATTTTCCCCCGATGACCTGCTTATGCGAGCGAAGATACCGCTTTTGCTCCAGCCGGTGTAGCACGGGGTAAAGCGTGCCGGGGCCGATTCGATACCCGTGCCGCCGCAACTCCCTGATCATGCCCAACCCGAAGAGCGGCTCCCGACGGGCATGATGGAGGACATGCAGGCGAATCAGTCCGGAATAGAGGTCTTGATCTGCCATAGCGCGCAATTCGTTATAGATGATCGTGTCGATCGATGCGAGCCGCCGGAGGCAAAATGCCAAGTCCAGTTGCGCGGCAACGACATTGACCGCGCCCCCCGCGTCCCATTATAACGAACTTCGATATCAAAGACCTCCGGTTTGAGGGAGCAGGGCTTATGGGCAGGGCGATTCGTCGATGCGCGGCCGTTCTCGGCCGCACCGCGGTTCTGACGGCTCTTTCGCGGGCATCGCTTTGCACGGCGATGGCGGAAACCTCCGGTTCTCAAAATGACAATCCGCTGTTTGCCGATGTGGCGACGCAGCCGGAGGTCGGCACGACGCAGCAGAATCCCACGACATCCCCCGCGAGCTTTGAGAACAACCTGACCGGCGATTGGTGGGGGCAGCGGCAGAAATTGCAGGATGCGGGAATCACGGTCGGCGCCACCCTCATCGCTGAAGGCTTCGACAACTTTCAGGGCGGCATCGACACCGCTCATGCCGTCGGAGCCACAACCTTGGATTTGAACTTTGCCTTGGACACCGAAAGTTTGCTGCACTTGCCTGGCGGCGAGTTCTACGTGGATTTGGAAGACCACGCGTTCGGCAATCCGACGAGCACTCTGGTAGGCGATCTTCAGGTGTTCGATAAGCAAAATACACGGCCATATTTCCAGATCTTCGAGATGTGGTATCAGCAGCAACTGTTTGACGGCAAACTTCGCATCAAGGTCGGCAAGGTGGATGCCAACACCGAATTCAGCGTCATCGACAATGGCCTGCCATTCATCAATAGCTCGACACAGGTCAGCCCGACGATCTTCATGTTTCCCACCACGCCCGATCCGATGCCGTCAGTCAATGTCTTCTTCACACCCAACGATTCCTATTACGCGGGCTTGGGCGCCTATTACGCGAACCGCTCGGACCGATTTGGCGACTTGGTGGACGATCCCGCGAAAAATCAGCCCGCCGAATTCGGCACGTTTCTCATCGGCGAGACCGGCATTAAATGGCATGGGACACCCTTGCTCGGGCTTGCCGGCAACCTCAAGGTGGGCGCTTGGGGGGATACCGGAACCTTCATGCGCTTCGACGGATCGCAGCAGGAAGGCACCTACGGTTACTACGGCATCTTTGACCAGACTATTTGGCAACCCGCCGGTGAACCCGACAAGGGACGGGGCTTGCGGACATTCCTCGAATACGGCGGCACGCAGAACGACATCAGTGTCATCGATCAGCATTTCGGCGGTGGGATTACCTGGACAGGTGTGTTTGGCGCCCGAGCGGACGACATCATCGGTTTCAGCCCGCAATACGCCCACATCAGCCCACAGGCAGGATTGTCGCATTCGTATGAAATCGCACTGGAAGCGTTCTATCAATGGCAGCTAACGCCTTGGGCTTTCATCCAGCCCGACCTGCAGTACATCGTAAATCCCGGCGGCACGTATCCCAATGCGCTGGTTGCGACAATACGGCTTCAGATCGGTTTCTAAGTATCCGCACGGCGTCCGGGTCGCCTTGTATTCCGTGGGCAAGATCGCCAAAATAAATCGAAATTGCTTGGAATATTAATCGTGGCTGGACGTTTGATCAGATAAGGGCTCATTAGGGAAATTCTGTCCCATGCGAAACCCATACACCTTGTTCTTTGCCGCGGCGCTTTGGCTGTTCATCGGAAGTCGCTTTCTCCAGGCGCAAACAGACAAGCCATCCGGCGAGGTGAAGTTGGAACTTCAGGTCGACGCGCTTTCCACGTTGCATGATCTGAACCTGACGCCAGAACAACTATCGGCCTTAAAGGACTTGGCCTCGGACACGGCTGGCACGCTCTCGGATACGCCAGCACCTGTCACGGCCGATTACAACGCCGCGATGAAAGATATGCGCGACGCGCTGCTCAGCAAAGACGAAGACAGGATCGACAGCGCCGAAGACAAGATCGGCGATGCGGCAGACAAACAAGACCCCGATTCCGAGCCGGATGTGGAGCAATCCGAGTCCGCCAAGACCAAGGCCGTCACTTTTCTCAAGACGCTTTCAGTCAAGCAGGTTGCCGGTTACATCGGCCAAAATGCGGAGGATATCGACGATCCCACCGAACTGCTTCTCGATGCGGTGCATCAGAGCCGTGATCTTTCCGATGATGATTTCGCATCTCTGCGAGATGACACGTCCAAAGAGTTGGGCATGCTCAGCGGCGGCGTAAATCCGGGGAAGCCGCCGAAGATTGTCTCCAAGGTGAATCAACTGCTGACGCGAGTCCATCGCCTCTCGGCGGAAGAATACGGGGATCAGCAGTCCGCGCTGGAGGATGAGGCGCGCAAACTGGTTGCGGGAATGGATCCAATCCCCTGCCTGCGTCACTGGATGGAAAACGAAATGGCCGACCTATTGTCCAACCCCGAGTTGGGTCAAGCGATCGACGACTGGGTCGCCGCCGGTAAGAAATAATTCAACCATCGCAATCATGCATATATCTTGCTCGGAGATTTTCAAGGAGAACGGGGTCAAGCATGAGCCGTAAGGTCACAATTTTAATCTTGATTGCACTGTTTGCCGGGTTTATCCCCTGCATGGCAACGGCGTCCAACCCGAACCCATCGGGCAATGGTGCATCCGCCAACGGAGCCACCAGCCGACCGGCCCATAAGCATCACCACCGGCGCCACCGCCACCATCACCGGCGCTGGCGGCATCACCATCACCGGCACCATCGCCACTGGCGCCGTCACCATCACCGCCGCCATCACCGTCACCATGGAAAGTCGACCACGAAGCCAAGCTGAGCGAGGAATGGGGATGTCGCGCACTGCCCCCAGCCCTCGACTATCCACTCGCTCCATGCCTAAACTGTTCGCGTGAGCACGGAATCAACCACGTGTGGATAGCCAAGGCTCCGCTTTCGATGCCTTGGGCGTATCGAGTTTCTCGCAATCGCCATCGAGGAACGGAAAGGAGACATATGAAGAAAGCGGAATTGAAGAACTTCGGTAAACCGGATGAGGTTCGGAAGTTTCCCAAAGGCAGATTGGAGTTGATCAAGGTCGGCGGCGCGACAGTTGGCCGAGCCATCTTCGAGCCGGGCTGGCGATGGGCCACGTCAATTCAGCCGATTGCCAAGACCAAAAGTTGCGAAGCTCCGCATTTCCAGTATCACGTTTCAGGCGTGCTGCGGGTTCGCATGGACGATGGCACGGAGTTCGACTGCAAGCCGGGCGACGTTTCCCTCTTGCCCTCCGGCCACGATGCCTGGGTCGTCGGCGACGAAGTTGCGGTCGTTGTCGATTTTCAAGGCATGATTGAATATGCGAAATCGCTTTGACGCGACGTTTGGATCAATACGGCGAGCAAGCTCGCCGGCTACACGGAATCCATACAGCGCCAGGCGGGGCACCTCATCAATCGCTACACGGCGTGGAGGTGCCGGATGATGCGGCCGGTGTGAATGTAGACGACGTCCTCGGCGATGTTGGTGCAGTGGTCGGCGATGCGCTCCAGGTTCTTGGCGATCATGATGTTGCCAAGCTCGGCGTTGGCCTTCTGGCCGTCGGTTTCCATGAGGCAGATCATGTCCTGGACGATCTGGTGATAGAGGGCATCAACGACGTCGTCGCTCTTGATGACGTGGCGGGCGAGGTCCTCGTCGCGCAGATTGAACGCCTTGATGGTGTCGCGGAGGGTGGCCATGACGGTGTTGGCCATGAGCTTCAAGTCGTCGGGGGGCACGTAATCGGGCATCTGGGAAAGGGGCAGGACGCGCTGGGCGATGTTGACGGCGCAATCGGCGATGCGTTCGAAATCGGAGTTGACCTTGATGATTGTGGTGACGGTGCGCAGATCGACGGCGGCGGGCTGTTGAAGGGCCAGGAGATCGATGGCGCTCTTCTCGACGCGGACCTCCTCGTCGTCGATGCGCTGATCGAGGCCGATGGTTTCCTGTGCGAGCTTGGAATCGGCGGTGAAGACGGCATCGCAAGCCTGCTCGACAACCTGCAGGACCAGCGTCGTCATGCGAGCCACCTGTGTTCGCAGGTTTTCAAGAAGATCGGTCAGATGATGTGACATGCGGCCTTGGTGATCGACTGAATTTCATTTCAGCCGAAAATCCCTCTGACGTAGTTCTCGGTCTGCTTCTCCTTCGGGGTGGTGAATATCTCCTGAGTGGTATTATACTCCACCAAGGCCCCCATGAGGAAAAAAGCGGTAAGATCGCTGACCCTGGCGGCCTGCTGCATGTTGTGGGTGACGATGACGATGGTGTAATTGGCGCGGAGGCCGGTCATGAGGTCTTCGATCTTGGTGGAGGCGATGGGGTCGAGGGCGCTGCAGGGTTCGTCCATGAGGAGGATGGTGGGGCGGGTTGCCAGGGCGCGGGCGATGCAGAGTCGTTGCTGCTGTCCGCCGGACATTCCCAAGGCGCTGGTTTTGAGGCGGTCCTTGACCTCTTCCCAAAGCGCGGCCTTCTGGAGGCAGTCCTCGACGATGCCGTCCAATTCCGCGCGGCGGGTGATGCCCTGGAGCCGCGGGCCGTAGGCGATGTTGTCATAGATGGACTTGGGAAACGGATTGGGCTTTTGGAAAACCAGGCCGATCTGCTGTCGAAGGGCAACCAGGTCCACATTGGGTTCGTAGATGTTCTGGCCGGAGACGAGCAATTCTCCCTCGACTCGGCAGCCTGGGATGAGGTCGTTCAGGCGATTGATGGAACGAAGAAAGGTGGTTTTGCCGCACCCGCTGGGCCCGATCAATGCGATGACGCGGTTTCGGGGCATGGAGAGTGAGGCGGCCTTGACGGCCTCGTGGGCGCCGTAAAAGACGCTGACATTTCGAGCCTGGATGAGAATATCAGCGGGGTTGACCATGTCCTGGGGCGTGGCGGTGGCGACGTCTCCGGCGGGGGGGAGTGCGGCCTGGGTAGAAGGCGAGGGCGTCGATAGCGAGAGCGCAATTCTGCTCATACTTCGTTAACTCTTCACAACCATCGAGAGTGTATGGGGTACCGGCATGACATCAAGAAGATTACCAAATATTAACAGACATCGTGGCTCCGGCGTCAGTCCTCCAAGAGCGTAACAAACTGCGGCAATTTGCCAAAACATCCTTGAGGGATTGACCTGGATGGAATCAGCGGCGCGATTCACCATCGCCGCCGGGATGCCCGATAAAATGCGGCGGAATCGACATATTCCGGACGCCTGATAGGAGATATGTAACCCACTTTGGATTATGGTGTTACCTGAGCCATGATGGGGTGGACATGAAGCGGCTCAAATTACCCCTTGCATTTTGTGTACGTGCCGCTAATATTTCGGATGTTGCGTCTTCACCTTCAAGAGGCGGAAGACGGGTAAGTTTGAGAAAATATGCGTTTGGGGGAGTTGAACTCCAAACGATTTTTAAGGCCCTCAACCGTCCAAGCACCCCCTTGGACGACCTCCCTTCCTAAAGGGAGTTACGCCCCGGATCCCCCCGTCCGGGGCCTTTTTTATGCGCGGCGCCGCTTATCCATGCGGAGCTTGGGAAGGGGATAGCCGGTGGTAGACGCTCGGTTAGAGCGGGTTGCAGGTCGACGTAGTCTTTCGCGAAGAAAGACCCACGGCAGCGCCTCATCCTTACCCACATCTCAGGGTGGCATCTCAGGGTGGGCTCGCTTTCCATAACAGGAACGCGGATTCCAGCCCTGAAATCGGCAGGCACAACCCTCTTTTCCGCGGACGTAAGCGGGGTCCGGACAATTGTGGGTAAGGATGAGGCAGCGCCGTGGGCGTTCCGGACAGAATTCGCGCGGGTGGATTTTGACCGGTGTACACCGACTTGCAACGTGCTCTAGTTCTTGCCGGCCGGACGCGTTGAGGGCGCGGCGGAACTGGGCTTGGCGGCGGGCGGCGTCAGAGCGGGCTGCTGGTCTTCGGTGAAATTCCAATATCTTTTCATCTGTACGATGGCCAGGTCCTGACCTTTAGCGCGTTTGTCGGCGATATCCAGCCAATCCACCGCCAGCGCGAGGTGCTGGGAGTTGTAATAGGCGAAGGTGAGCAGGAAAGCGTGGAGCGTGTCGTCGTTGGACTGCTTGGCCATCTGCTTCAGATCGGCCAGGAGGGACTTGAGGCGATCGGCGCCGAGATGTTTTTGCAGGTCGTACTGCCCCATGAGGACGGCGGGGTCCTGAGCGACGGCGAAGTGTATGTCGGAGTTGGCCTGGGCGTAATATCCACCGCCAAGCTCGGCGGTGGCGCGGGCCATGAGAATCAGCGGATTGTTCGGGGCGACATCGATGGCCGCGTTATATTGGGCGATGGCCTTGTCGTAATGATGTTGCTCAACGTTGAGTTCCGCATTGGCGATCAGGCCGGCCAAACCCTTGGATTGTATTCCAGTGGCGAAGCTTTCGATGGGCACGGGCGGGGCGGAAACGGGCGGCAAGCCAACGCCGGGCACGGCGCCCATGTTGCTGGGCATGGTGGTGAATCCCGGCTTGGCGAAATGAGTACTTTGCTCGGGGCCGGGAAAGGGTCTGATGGTTTCTTCGGGATTGGGGATACCGCCGGGGAGTTCGCCGGGATTCGCCGTTGCCGCCGCGCCGGGGCCGGTCAATACGTTGGAGCCGTGTTCGGCGTTGACGCTTGCCAGGTTGCGAAGGCGGAGAATCTCCTGGAATTTCCGGTTGGCCTGCTCATCGGTCAGGGAATTGGCGGAATTGTAATCGTCCATGCTTTGGCGGAGCCTGGCATACAGAGCGCTTTGCTGAGTGGGCGGCGGCAAATTGGCGTCATTGGGGAGATACTGCCGGTTGGATTGACCGGTGCTCACGTCACCGGCTGCTGGGGCGAGGTTGGGCGACTCCACCACCCCGGTTTCCGGAGCGAGGGCCGGCAACGGCTGGTTAAGATCGGAGTTTTCACCGCCGGGTTGGATGGGTTTGAGCAGTGACGCGCCGAAGGTGCCGGAGGCATTTTGCGTTCCGATGGCGTTTTTGCTTTCAGCGTCAAGTTCCTGTCGCAATTCTTTCACACGAGCCTGGATGGGGTTTTGAGCAAGGGCAGGCGAAACCCCACCTTGCTGCAATGGGGACGGGCCGAAGATGGCGGATTGCGGATTGTTCTGGTCTTGCTGTTGGGGCTGTTGGGGGTTGAAGGCCAAGACGCCATAGATGGTGGAGGCGTACAACTGCTGCTGGGCGGGGGTGGTGGGATTGGCGGTTGGATCGACCGGTCCGGGCAGGATCATTTCGGTTGGTTTGGGAAGGACCTGACTTTGGCCGCTGAATTCGATAGCGCCCAGGCGAAGGTCTTCGGACGGCTGGCCGACCGGTTGCGCGGGAAGGTATGCGGGGTTGCCGACGGCGCCGGGCAATCCTGGAGGCGCGACCGAGCGATTCGTCAACCCGTAAAAGATCTGCTGGTCCGTCGATGGCGCCGCGTAGGCGTATGGGTTGGATGAAGAATCGGTGGGATAGGTCATGGTGGATCCAGGGTTGGACAGGGTGATGAATTGGTCGACGCCCTGTCCGGCCATAAGTCCGCGGAATCCGAATGGATTGGTGTAGCCGGCGCTGAGGTTGAAGGCGTTGTACGCGCGGCCGCCGACGCCAAATCCACCCACACTGTTGTTGAGCAATGCGTTCTGGTACTGGCCCCAACTTGCCTGCGAGGTGTTGGAAGTCTGGTTGTATCCCCCGCTGCCAATCTGCGGGTTGGCATCCATCGCGTGGCCGCTGGTATCAACGCGTATCTGTCCGACAACGGGCTTGGCAAAAAATGGAATGCCGGCAACTACCGCGAACACGGCAAGATAAGATGGGTTGCAATACTTCATTGGCGTTTCCTTAGTCGCGTAATTATATCATTTTCCAGGCCTGACATCGAAACGACCCGTTTGGCAAACCGGCGTAAAATGAACGAGTTATAATCTTATAGATGGTCAAAGGGGGCGGAAAGTTGCAGCTTTCCCGACCGGATTGGGCGATTGCCCGCGCCGGGGGCGATCCGCCGGGACGCAAATAGCAATTGAATGACAAGGCGACAAGGATGGCCATGGCGCGGGAAGTGAAGGAGTACGGGGGATCCGCCAAAATCGTGTGAAAGCGTTTGATCAAACCCTTTGAACAAAGTGGGTGATTGCTCGAAGCAGGAGGTTTCTCCCGTTATCCGGCGCGTCCAACTTCCCGTCTAAGCGGGCATGCCGTGGCGTCGGCAGCTATCCCCGGGGGTTGATTATAGGTTTAACCAATAATGCTCTCTAATCACGGATATCAGCAGAACAACCGTACGATGGAGATAATATCGGCCCGCCGCGCCCGGGGCAATCAAGATTTCGTCAGGACTGGATTAATTAAAAGAAAAAAAGGCCCGTGAAAAAAAGAGGCGAATGAGGCGATTTTTTTCTTGACGGCGGCAGCGCCGGCGGTCCGTCAGAACGGGGGCGGCTCGCCGCGCTTCCACCAGTCGGAGTCGTCTTTTTTCTTTCGGCGGGGAGAAGAATCATCCGGTTCGTCCATGAGCGGGCCATCGTAATCGTCGGGGGGGTCGTCGGTATCGTTCGGGTCGATCTCGCCGCGGACCATGGTTGCCAGCGTGATGGCGAACACCGGCGAGATGGCGCGGAGGGTGGCGGCATCGTCGGAGCCGAACGGCTTGTCGCCCTCGCGGAACAAGACGATGCTGGCAATCGATTCGCCCAGATAGGTGCAGTGAATGCCGAGGATCGCCTGGTTGCGAAGAAACTGCGACTCGGCGGGACTCATCAGCTTGGCGGCTTCATCGGGGTTGAGATGAATCATCCCGTCGCGGCGAAGGACTTGCAGCAGGCCGTCACGCATCGCCTCGGTCAGCGCCGGCTCACCGGCGATGGTGTACTTCATGTAGGCGCCAAGCTGGAAATCCGCCTCGGGTCCTGCCAGCCAGATCGCCACGTTGGCGTAGCCCATCTGGCGCAGAATCCAATCCATGGCATGGCAGAGCATCTGTTCCAGATCGTCGGAGCTGACGACCACGCCGCGGAACGATTCGGTGGTTCGGACCAAATCGAGTTGCCGGGAAAGATCGCCGTAGGCGGCGACGAGGTCGTTGCACAGGAGGTCGACCTTGCGGGTGACGAGCCTGCGGGCGTCGTTCAGACGGCGCACGGCAAGTCGAAGGCGGTCGATGCGGCTCTCGCTCTTGGCGTGCAGGGCGTTGCGGTGCAAGGCGGCGCGAACGCGGCGGAGGAATTCATCGAGCGTGAAGGGCTTGGCGAGAAAATCGACCGCGCCGTGCCGCAGGGCACAGACGGCGGTCTCGACGCTGGGCATGCCGGTCACCACGATCGCGCTGGCCAGCGGATGATGTTTGCGCAGGGTGGCCAGGAGTTCGGCGCCGTTGCCGTCGGGCAGATGCAGGTCCACGATCAGCAGATCGACCGCCTGGGTTTCAATGATCTGTGAAGCCTGGGCAAAGTTGGGGGCGGAAAGGAGGCGGCAATCGACGTTGCGGCCCAGGGCGTCGCCGAGCAGTTCGATCACGTCGAACTCGTCGTCCACGACGAGCACGCGCGGCGAAAGAGATCGCTCGGTCTGAGGGGGTTGTCGAACAGGCGTCATCATAACTCCCATGCAGGCGTCATTGCCCCGGCTGGCGGTCGCCGGCGTCTGGGTCCGCGGCGGAACTGCCGTTGACCGCGGGAAGCAGAATTAAAGTTCTGGTTCCCTGCTGCGGGTGGCTTTCCAGCCGCATGGACCCGCCGCTGGATTCCAACCATCTCAGCGCCTTGGGCAGGCCAAGTCCGCGGCGTCTGCCCGCCGGCTTGCTGCTGAAAAACGGATCGAAGGCGCGTTTGAGCGTGGCCTCGTCCATTCCGCAGCCGTTGTCGGTGATCGTCAGCGCCACGCGGGAGGAATACGGATCGTACGCCGCGTGAATCGCCACGTGTCCCTTGGAAGGATCGGTTGCCGAGAGGGCGTTGTCGATCACTTCGGTGACAGCGGCGGCGACCTGCTTCGGATCGACCATGACCGGGGGAACGTCGCCCATGGTCAACTCAATGGTCCTATCGGCAGGATCGGTGTGCTGCTTGGCATCGTGCAGGGCGCGGGCGACCAGGTCGGCCAGGTCCGATTCCTGGAGGTGCGGCGGCACGGGCTTGGCGAAATCCATCAGCTCGGAAATGATCTCGCTGAGGCGGTGACTCTGCTCGTTAATCAGATGCGCCATGGCCAGGTGCTTGGGGTCCGCTAATTGAGCCGCCAGCAACTGTGATCGGCCACTGATCACGGCCAGGGGATTGTTCATCTCGTGCGCCGCGCCGGCGGCCATTTCGCCAATGCTGGTCATCATGCGCGAATGGATGATTTGGTTCTGGGCCGACTGAAGTCGGCGATTGGCCTCGGCCAATTGCTCGGCCAATGCGCGAGCTTCGTCGCGGATCTGGGCGGTGCGCAGCGCCAGTGCCCAACCCGCGGCCATGGCGCTGAGTTCCTGGGCCTGGGGGCCGAGACGCTGGCCCTCGCCGGCCACGGCGCCCCACGCGACGCCCCCAACGCAGGTTCCTTCGGCGGCAAGGCAAATCCAATATCTCTGATCTCCCACAAGGCGCGGGGAGATGGCCGAGAGCAGCCAGTCCATTTCATCGCCGGCGTGCAGAACGGGCCCGTCGCCGACGCCGGGCCGCGCCGGACAATCCACCAGAGAGGATTCGAAGATTTCCCCGGCCTCGTCGAAGAGCAGGACTTCGGCGAAATCCTGGGCGGGCATGAGGGAAAAGGCCGCGACGCAGCGGACGCCGAGCACGCCCACGGCAGTCTGGCCGATGGCGCGCAGGACGGTTTGCGGCGCCGCATCGGGGCGAAGCTGGCCCTGAAAAGCGCTCAGCGCGTCGAAATACTGAGCCCGCACGGCAAGCCGGCGGTTCTTGGCGGCCAGTTGTCCGCTCACCCGGCCGAGTTCCTGATTGGCACGCTGTAACGCCTGATGATAGAGCTCCTGCGTGCTGGTCTGGCCGAGCTGCAGCGCGCCGGCGCGGGACTCGATGCGGTCGACCAGGCCGGTGACGGCGGTTTCAACGCTTGGCGCCGCCAGCCCGATCGCCTCGATGAGCCGCTCCCGGCTCAGCGTGAAGGAATAATTGCCGCTGTAGCCCAAATGCTGCTGGCGAACGATCAGGTCGGCCAGGGTGACCACGTTGATCATGCGAGGAAATTTGACGGAATCGGGCAGGGCATCGGGAGACTGGCCGTGGAGCCAGATGCTTTCGCGGATGATCTGGGGCAGTTCCCACCGCTCGGCCAGGCGTTTGCCGACGACCATGTGATCCAGACCGATGACGGTGCGTTCGACGTCGGCGATGTTTCCGCGGAGCAATTCCACGGCTTCCACCACGCGGGCAAAACTCTTGGGAAGGATGGCATCCAAGGCGACCTTGCCAAGATCGTGCAGCAATCCGCAAACGAAAGCTTCGGAAGGGCGGAACCCGGCGTCGCGGCCGTAGGCGCTCTCCATCGCCTCGCCCAACAACTCGGCGCAGCAGGCCGTTGCCAGCGAATGTTTCCAGAACTCCTCGCGGGAGAATTGGGTTGGATGCGGATTCGGGGCGGAAAAGGTCTCGAAAACCGAGACGGCCAGCACGGCGCTGCGCAGGGCTTCGAATCCCAGCAGAACGATGGCCCGCTCGAGGGTCACGGTTTCGGCTCGCACGCCGAGATCGGCTCGATGGACGAGTTGGAGAATTCGCGCGGTCAGGGCGGCGTCGCTGCCGATCAGCGTGACGATGTCCCGGACCGAGGACTCTTCGTCGGCGGTCACCTGAAGGACCCGAGTGGCGACGGCCGGAAGCGTGGGAAGCTCCTCAAGCTGCTGAAGGATCAACTCGACACGCCGGGGCTGAAGATGATCCGGGGATGACGACATTGTATTGGAATGATCGTCCTGCGGGGGTGAAAGGGAAGGGGCATCACGATTCATTTTATCGCAACGTTCGGCGCGGAAAGCCGCAGCGAGGATAGTGGGTCGGGCAAGATCAGGCGACCAGCATTTCGCCGATGCGTTCGATCAGCTTTTCGATGTTGAAAGGCTTCTTGACGAAATCATCGGCCCCGGATTTGAGCAGATCGTTGATCTCGTCCTGGTTCACGACACCGGAGACAATAATGATCTTCATGTGCTCGAAACTGGGGTTTTTGCGAATGGTCTGGCAGACGACGTTGCCGTTGATGTCCGGGAGCATGTAATCGAGGATGACCAGGTCCGGCAAGAATTCCTGGGTGAGGATGCCGGCGTCGTAGCCGGTGTTGGCGGTTTTGACCTCAAAGCGGCCGTCGCGTTCCAGGACATCGACGAACAGTTCGACGATCTCGGGATCGTCATCGACGACCAGGACTTTGAGTTTTCCGTTGTCCAGGGCGTCTGGGGGGATGCCGTTGTCTTTCATGAAGGCGATCAGGGCGTCGCGAGGAATGCGACGGAATCGGCTGCCGGGCACGCGGAAGCCGCGAAGCCGGCCGCTGTCGAAACAGCGAATAATGGTCTGCTGGGACACTTTGCAGATTTCGGCCGCCTCTCCCGTGGTAAAGACTGTCTTCATGGTTTCCTCGGAAGCGAACTGTTAAACTCGGCGAAGACATTACAGGCTTTACCAATTAGCCTGCTTATCTATCTTCGCTATTTGAACATCGACCAGAGAATTTTGCAACTTGAACTTGGAAATCCGTAGAAGAATGCGGAAAATGGGCAAGATCGGCAGAGCACATGACTTAGGAATTACTACGTCCGGTAATGTGGGGAGTTCAAGAGGTTTTGCGGATTGGGGCGGCGCGGGAAAGGCGTTAGCGCGAAGACGCGAAGGACGCGAAATTGCGCGAAGAAATTTAATTCTTATTTTCTTCGCGCAACTTCGCGTCCTTCGCGTCTTCGCGGTGATCTTCCCGAAAACGCCCCGAGGGACGATTACCGGTAAAACTCGATGATGAGATTCAAATTCACCTCGAACGGCACGTCTTCAAGAGCGGGGACCGCCTTGATCTTGGCGGTGAGCTGGGCGGGGTTCCATTCCAGCCAGTTGGGAACCTGGTGTCCGGCGTTCTGCTCCATGTTCTCGCGAAGGTGCTTGTGAATGCCTTCCTTGAAAGTGATCGTCTGCCCCGGCATCACGAGGTAGCTGGCGATGTCGGTTTTTCGGCCGTCGACGATGACGTGGCCGTGGGAAACGATCTGCCGGGTGGACCAGATGGTCCGTCCGACGCCGAGGCGGCGCAGGACGTTGTCGAGGCGGCATTCCAGAAGCTGCATCAGGGTGTTGGCGGTGTTGCCCTTGGATTTTTTGGCGATGTTGAGGAATCGGCGGAACTGCTTTTCGTACATGCCATAGTAAAAGCGGAGTTTCTGCTTTTCGCAGAGGCGAACGCCGTATTCGGTATTTCGCCGGCCGCGGTAGCCGTGCATTCCGGGCAATTCAAGTTCGCCGCGGGCGGTATGTTTGGGAATGTCGGCAATCGGGACGCCGACGCGACGGGACAATTTCAGCTTCGGACCGGTATAGCGGCCCATGGGAGATCGCTTTCCACGGGCGGATAAGAGGCTGTTTCACGGCCTCTAAGCCCGTCTCAAAACATGCGCGGCGGCCGCAAAAGGCGGACCGACTTATACGCGGACATCCAACCGGCATGGTTCTGAGGCATGCGCGGCGGGGAGTGGAAGTATAGCGATGTGCGGCCGGGGGACAAGGGCGAAAATGATGAGGATAAGGCAAGGGGCGTGCCCAAACTTCCGGGCGATTCTCATTGCGCGTATTTTTGGGCACGCCCATAGGGCAACCAACAGCGAAAATTGACCCTTACATCGCCACCTGTTCGATAATGTCGCTGTGCCCTACATCGTCATCAAATCCAACGGCCAGGAAGTGGCCCGCCGCGAATTGGACCGCGGGGTGGTCATCGGCCGGGCGCCCGATTGCGACGTGTCCGTCCGCGACATCCTCTTGTCTCGCCGCCATTGCCGGCTTCAGCCCAGCGATGACGGCTGGATGGTCCAGGACCTGCAAAGCAAAAACGGCACGGTCATCGACGGCGAACGCCTCCGCGTTCCCCGGCTGCTGTCCGACAACGACGTCATTCGCCTGGGCCGATCGAAAATCATCTTTCATGCCGGTCTGCCCGAGGAGGATTTAGCCGAGCGGCTCACGACGGCGGCCCGGCCGGCCAATCCCGGCGATTCCCTCGCCGGCACGCTGTCGGGATTCTCGCTCTTGTTGCCCGGCGAGGGGGAAACGCCCGAAGACATGCCATGTCCCCAGCCTCGGCCCAAGGATCCCCCGGCTTACGACCACGCGGAACTACAGGAACTCCTGAGCGCCATCGCCTCCAGCAGTTGGGATTCGGTTTATGCCGAAGCCCGCCAGCCGCTCCGCGGCGGCCAGGGCATTGAATCGGATCACGACGCCCAATCGCGCCGGCGCGTGCGGCCTTCCTCTCCAACCGATCTGTCGCTTCAGGTCAATCCGGCTGCGCTGCCGTCGGCCGTGGCCCCTTCCCAAAACCGCCGCATGAGCGGGTTCAGGCCCTCTCTGCACGCCATCGTGGTGACGATCTGGCTCGGATTTCTGGTGCTGCTGACCAGCAATCACAAACCCATCGCCGGTGCATCAGCGCCCAGGCAAACTCCCGAGCGGTCCCCGGCTGCCAATCTTCATTCGAATGAACCCAGCACCGATGTTCCCGTCAATGGCGATCTTCTGGAAGCCGCGGATGAGGAATCGCAGGGGTCTTGGGAACTCGGCGCGCCCGCGCGGCGGCCAACCGGATTCAACCGCGCCGCCGCCAAAGCCGCCGCCGTTGCCGCCATCCAATTTCTCATCGCATGGTAGTGGTGGCGGGGTGGTTATGCCCCAGCGGGTTCGATTGTCGCCGACATCGAGCCTTTGCACGTCGCCACGCGCGGGTCCACCCCGTATGCGTGAATTTGATCCCGCTTCAATTCCGCGCGTTCCCTGTGCGTCGTCATCAGAATCACCCGGCCTTCCCGATCCACCTCCTTGGCCAACTGAAACCCCTTTTCATCGGGGAAGGCAAACAATACCTTCAGCATCTCAATCACGTACTCATAAGTATGATCGTCGTCATTGAGCAAAATAACGTGATATGGAGGCATCTGTGTCGGTTTTGGCTTTTTGGAAGGCGTGGCCTTTTGCGGCGTAGCGACGGCCGATCCACCGGATGCAGGCTGCTTTGTGCTTTCCATTTGAAAATACCTGACAGACAGGACGATGCTAAGTTACCTAATTTTACCGGGTAAAATCAATAAATTTCTCTCTCATCCGTTTCTCAAGAAGTGCATTACTCCATGTAAAACAGGAGCTTAACATGCGATCAAATCTTAATTTGCGGGTTGTCGCCAACATCGTCCTTTTGCTGCTCGCGGTGGTTACAACGCCTGGCAGGGCCTGTTTGCGGGATGCGTTGGACGACCGGGCGGTCCAATGGTCCACTTCGATCGTCATGGCAAAGTTGACCGCAGTCAGAAGCCCCCAGCCGATGGTTGCATCCTCCACCCAGCCGTCTGCCGACCTCGCGTCCGGCGTCGGGTACCAGATTTATGAGTTTGAGATCACCAGCCCCATTGACGGCGTCGGCAGAGCCGGCGATCAGATTCACGTGATTCGCTTCATCTGGGGCCCCGGCACGGAAAGTAGCTCGATCTGCGGACAGGCATTCACCGACAAACAAGTCGGGAAATCGTTCTTGCTGATGCTTCGGCCCGAAGCCGATCTGCGTTGGAGCGACCGAGCCGGCCAGGGCGATCCAAGGACGCCCCAAATCCATGCCATGAAGGCGTTTGTGGTCGTCCATCTGGAATTGGCCAGTGATCTGGGCGCCGAAGGGCTGGAGGACGCGAAATATACCGTTACCTCGACCCGTGCCGCTGAGGCACAGTTCAACGCCGATGACGCAAAGTTGCAGGCTCAGACCATGATCAATGCCGCCGACGACACCGAGGAGGTCCAGGCCGAGCATGCCCTGCTGGAAATGGGTTCCAAGGCTATCCCGGTCCTCAGCGATGCCATGTCGCAAGCCGGCGCGGATGGCAAGACCCGTTTGCAAAAGGTGATTCGCGCCCTTTCGCCGCCGTCCCTGGCCGCATCGATGCACCAGCGTTAGCGAAGCGCAAATGGTGCTTCCGTCCAATAACTCTCATCGGGGCAGCCCAGTTATGCCGAAATAGGGCTGTATGGACCTGGCAACGGTGATCGGTCTAACACTGGCTTGGGGTGCCGTCCTGTGGTCGATGTTCCACGCGTCGGAAGGGGCGATGGGGGCCTATGCCAAGCCCAACGAAATCTTGCTGGTGCTGGGGGGCTCGGTGGGGGCGGCGTTGATGTCGATGCCGCTGCACGCCGTCACCAGCGTGGTCTCGTATCTCAAGAAATGGTTTCTGAACAAGGAATCGCACATCGAGACCATCATCAAGGAAATGGTGCAGTATGCGGAGACCGCCCGGCGCGACGGCGTGCTGGCGCTGGAATCGGTCGCGCGGGAGGCGCCCGATCCGTTCCTGCGGCGCGGATTGCAACTCACCATCGACGGAACCGATCCGGAAATCATCGAACGAATCCTGCGCATCGAAATCGAATCGATGAGCGAGCGCCACTTGCACGGGAAGCATTTTTTCCACACGCTGGCAAAGTTCGGCCCCGGGTTTGGGTTGATGGCGACGCTGATCGCCCAGGTGGCGATGTTCCGCAGCCTCGCCGGTGACGCCGCCGTCATCGGAAATGCCCTGGCCATCGCCCTGACCGGAACGTTGTATGGGTGCATCCTGCAGAACCTGGTGGCAGGCCCGGTTGCCGAAAAACTCGGCATGCGAAGCCACGAGGAAGCGTTCACCAAGGAAATCATGCTCCAGGGGATCCTGAGCATTCAGGCGGGCAACAACCCCCGGGTCGTTGAAATGCAGCTCATGAGTTTCCTCAGCAGCGGGCAACAGGCCGCCATTCCCAAGGCCGCCTAGCCGGGATCTGACTCATGGCGGAAAAAGCCTGCAAATGCAAGAAGACCGAATGCGAGGAATGCCCCGAGTGGATTTTCACGTTCGCCGACCTCGTCATGCTCATGATGGGGTTCTTCGTGATCCTCTGGGTGCTCAAACCGCAACCTGGAAAGAAGGGTCAGGCGGAAAGTGACGACTACGTGGTGAAAATCGCCGCCTCCATCCGCGCGGGTTTCGGATATATTCCCAGTCCGCAGAGCCGCGATCCGGTGGACGTGCAGATGATCATGAACGGTTTGTCCAAACTCCACCCGCCGGGGGAAGGCAAGCGCGGCAAAACCAACAATGAGCCCAAGGGCGCCGTCGGCACCGAGCCGGAGGTCACCAACATCCGGCCCTCCAATCATGCCACCGAGGGCGGGAAGATGCTGTTCGATCGCGCCAGCGCCGAGTTGACCGATCAAACCAAGGCGGACCTGGATGCGATCGCGGAGGTGATTCGCGGCCACCGCAACATCGTCATGGTCAAGGGGCACACCTCACTGGACGATCTGCCCAACGGGGCCACCGATCAGCAGAAGATGGACCTGTCGATTCGCCGCGCCCAGGCCGCCGCGGATTACCTCACCGGCAAGGGCATGGAACCGGACATGATCCGCGTTCAAGGCTGTTCGACCTTCGAGCCGCTCACTCAGCGCCAATACACCGCGGATTCCCAAACGCTCAATCGTCGCGTCGAGGTCGAAGCCACCAATACGCTGATCGACGATCTGCAAGATAAGCCACATAACGCCGAGGGCGACACCACCGCCCCCAGCGGGCCGTAGGGGGATCACTTCTTTCGCGTAGTCTGCGGAGGCAACGTCCCCGATTTTGAAAAGTTCAGCGCCATCCACCACGCCGCCCCCGCCAAGCCTATCGCAACGCTCAACAACTGCCCCATCGTCAGCCAGCCGAAGGCGATGTATCCGACCTGCACGTCCGGCTCGCGCGTGAACTCCACGAGAAACCGGATGATCGCATAGGCGATCACAAACGTCGCGGCGATCTGCCCGTCGCGGCGACCCTTCCACCGCTTCACCGCCCATACCACGCCCAGCAGCACCGGCCCTTCCAGAATCGCTTCGTAGATTTGCGAGGGATGCCGCGGCTGGGGATATCCCGGAAAAATCATCGCCCACGGCACGGTCGTTGCACGGCCCACCAATTCCCCATTGATGAAATTGGCGATTCGGCCCAGGAACAGGCCGATCGGCGTCACCAGCGCCAGGCAATCGGCGGCATTGAGTAGGGGGGCGCGCTGGTACTTGCACCAGATCCAGAGCACGATCAGCACGCCGGCCAATCCGCCATGGAACGACATTCCGCCGTGCCAGATCGCCATCGGTTCCCACCATCGCTCGGGTTGGCCGGGAATGTTGCGATGATAGAATATCCACCAACCCGTCCGTCCCCCGGCCACCACACCCAGCGCCAGCCAGCCCACCAAATCGGACAAGGCCTCTTTCGAAATGCGCAGCACGTTCTGCCGCACCAGCCGGCCCAACACCAAATACGCCAGCACGAATCCCGTCAGATACGCCATTCCGTACCAGCGGATTTTCAGCGGCCCGATCTGGAACATGACCGGATCGATTTGCGGATAGTGGATCAGGGACAGCGCGTGAACCATGGCCACTGACGATAGCGGAAAGCGAATGCCCCGTGTAGCGTCCGTGTAGCCGGCGAGCTTGCTCGCCGTATTTTCCGGTAGCGCGCAAGACCAAAATACGGCGAGCAAGCTCGCCGGCTACACGCGGAACTCCCTTACAAAATCCCACTCCTGCGCAGGCAATCCCTCCTTCATCGGATGCCGGCGCACGTAATCGATGGCCATATTCACATGCTCAACGTCATTGATGAACACGCTCCAACATCCTTCCGCCCAGGGCGTATGAACCGCATCCCCAACCGAAAAAGCGGCCAGCGGATGACATCCCGCCGTGCGCAGGGCCATGGACGCCTTGGATTTCAAGTGCCGGGCGATGGCTTCGATGGCTCGCTCATGTCTGGCCGTCACGAGATGCGCGTGGTCGTATCCGATGCAACAGGCGTGAACGACGTATTCACCTTCCTGAACCGCCCGCGCAAATCCTTGAGCGATGACGCCACGCTGTTCTTCGTTGAATCGCACGGGTGGATACTTCAAGGATTGCTTTGCTTCCAATCGTCGTGCGCGATCGTGGGCATCATGCGCATAGGAGCGCTTTCCGGTGACCGTTGTTGGTCCCCCGAATTTGAGCAACTCCCACGCTGCGACGAAATCCGACCAGGAGCCACGGGGATCGTTGGGCAGCCAGAATCCATAGGCGCTGATGATGAGATGATACCAGCGTACCATCGTTTTCTCCGTGTAGCCGGTGAGGTTGCTCGCCGGCTACACATCCCCGTCAAATGTCAAAATACATGCAGAACTCATAGGGATGCGGGCGCTGGCGGATGGCGTCCACCTCGGTCTCCCTCTTATATTTCACCCAATAGTGAACCACGTCCGCGGTGAATACGTCCCCCTTCAATAGAAATTCGTGGTCCTCCTCC
This sequence comes from Tepidisphaeraceae bacterium, assembly GCA_050011595.1. Lineage (GTDB taxonomy): Bacteria > Planctomycetota > Phycisphaerae > Tepidisphaerales > Tepidisphaeraceae > PALSA-1353. The sequence goes on along the minus strand of JBEKIV010000046.1, from coordinate 27,403 downwards.
AAGGCCGCCAACGCCTCTTCCAGCGACCCCGGCGCCGAGTCGATCTGCTCGTATTCCTCCGTCGTCAGATGATACATGTTTTTGTCCAGCGGCTCACCCGGATCGATCTTGTTTTGGATCCCGTCGATCGCCGCCATCACCATTCCGCTGAACGCCAGGTACGGATTGCACGAGCTATCCGGGCAGCGGAATTCCAACCGCTTGGTTTTCGGATTTTCGCTGTACATGGGGATGCGGATCGCCGCCGAGCGGTTCCGGCTGCTGTAGACCAGGTTCACCGGCGCTTCGTAACCCGGCACGAGGCGTTTGTAGCTGTTGGTCGTCGGATTGCACAGCGCGCAAAGCGCCTTGGCGTGTTTCAACACCCCGCCGATCGCGTGCAATCCCATCTCGCTCAATCCGGAGTATTTGTTCCCGGCGAACAGCGGCTTGTCCCCCTTCCACAAGCTGAAATGCACGTGCATCCCCGAACCATTGTCCTGGAACAGGGGCTTGGGCATGAACGTCACCACCTTCCCATGCCGCGCCGCAACGTTCTTGCACACGTATTTGTACATCATCACGTTGTCCGACATCGTCACCAGGTCCTGATACCGCATGTCGATTTCGCATTGTCCGCCGGTGGCCACTTCGTGGTGATGCGCCTCCACCGGAATGCCCAACTCGATCAGCGTCGCCACCATTTCGCTGCGGATGTTCTGCATGGTGTCCATCGGCGGCGTGGGGAAATATCCCTCCTTCAAGCGCACCTTGTATCCGAGGTTGCTGGGGTCTTCGCTTCCCCGGTCCCAGATTCCCTCGCGGCTTCCGACGTAATATTTCCCGAAATTAATCCCCTGATCGTAAAACGCATGATCGAAGATGAAGAATTCCAGTTCCGGACCGAAATACGCGGTGTCGGCGATTTTGGTCTTCTTCAAATACGCCGCCGTCTTCCGCGCGATCGAACGCGGATCGCGCGAATATTCCTTCTTGGTGATCGGGTCGCGCACGTCGCAGATGATCGACAGGGTGTTGTGGGTCATGAACGGGTCGATCTTGGCGGTGCTGGCCACCGGAACCAGCAGCATGTCCGATTCATTGATCGCCTGCCATCCCCGGATTGAAGAGCCGTCGAACCCAAAACCGTGATCGAAGCTCTCGAGCGTTAACTCGTTGATTGGACAGGTGGTATGTTGCCAAAGCCCCGGAAAATCCATAAATCGCAGATCGAAAAACTCGACTTTCTTTTCCTTGCAAAGCTTTAGTACGTCGGCAGGGGACATGGAAATTCTCCTCACAATAAACCGGTCAGCCGTTTGGATGAGGGGGGTATGCTAACCATCGGCCCGACAAGCGTCAAAACCGACCGCGGCCAGCCTGTTTATAGCGCCGGGTTGAGTTGACTCCGCGTGGTTTTCTGGATAAATGCTCCTAAACCAACTCGCTAAGCACAAACAAGAAAGAGGAAACTCCGATGAATGCGGCAAAGACTCCCGCGGACGTACTGAAGCTTATCAAGGACAAAAAAATCAAGGCCGTGGACCTCCGGTTCATGGATTTCCCCGGCATGCAACAGCACTTCACCGTGCCCGTTCATTGCATCGAAGCGGATACATTCAAGGAAGGCCTCGGTTTCGACGGATCGTCCATCCGCGGCTGGCAGGCGATCAACGAATCCGACATGCTCGTCATTCCCGCGCCGGAGACGGCGTTTGTCGATCCGTTCGCCAAGGAACCGACCCTGGTGATGATCTGTAATATTCAGGACCCGGTGACCAAGGAGGATTACACGCGCGATCCGCGCAATATCAGCCGGAAGGCCGTGAAGCACCTGCAAACTCTGGGACTGGCGGATACGGCCTATATGGGCCCGGAGTTGGAGTTCTTCATCTTCGATTCGATCCGTTATGACCAAAACCAGCACGAAGGGTACTACCACATCGACTCGGCCGAGGGCATTTGGAATTCCGGGCGGGAATGCGACGGCGACAAGCCAAACCTGGGGAACAAGCTGCGGTACAAGGAAGGGTATTTCCCGATCCCGCCGAGCGATTCGCTTCAGGATATCCGCACCGAGTGCATGCTGCTCATGGAGGAATGCGGGATCGAGATCGAGGCCCAGCACCATGAAGTGGCCACCGGCGGTCAGTGCGAGATCGACATGAAGTTTTCGCCGCTGGTTCAGATGGCCGACAAGGTGACGCTGTACAAATACATCATCAAGATGGTCGCCCGCCGCTACGGCAAGACGGCCTGCTTCATGCCCAAGCCGCTGTTCCAGGACAACGGGTCGGGGATGCACACGCACTTCAGTTTGTGGAAGGGTGACAAGCCGCTGTTCGCGGGCAAGGGATACGCGGGATTGAGCGAGATGGCGTTGTACGCGGCGGGTGGAATCATCAAGCACGCGGCGGCGATCCTGGCGTTCGCGGCGCCGACGACCAACAGCTACAAGCGGCTGGTCCCCGGCTACGAGGCGCCGGTGAACCTGGCGCTCAGCCAGCGCAACCGCTCCGCCGCCATCCGCATCCCCATGTACTCGACCAACCCCAAGACCAAGCGGCTGGAGTTCCGCTGTCCCGATCCAAGCTGCAATCCGTACCTCACGTTTTCGGCGATCCTCATGGCGGGGATCGACGGGATTCAGAACAAGATCGATCCGGGCAAGCCGTTGGACGTGAATATTTACGACCTGGAACCGGAGGAAGCCAAGGGAGTGGCCCAGACGCCCGGGGCCTTGGCGGAGTCGCTGGCGGCGCTGAGGAAGGACCACGCCTTCCTGCTGAAAGGGGACGTGTTCACTTCCGACGTGATAGACACGTGGATCGAATACAAGACGGTCAACGAAGTGGATGCGCTGCGGCTGCGGCCCCATCCGTATGAGTTCGCGATGTATTACGACATCTGATCGGAAATCCGCTTCGGCAAAACCCAAGCCCCCGGATGGCCATCCGGGGGCTTTTTTTAACGCCCCGCGCCAAACCGCCGCTGGATGAACTTTCGCACCCGCTCCGTATGCCGCCGGAAATCACTCACCAGCGTTGCCCCCGCATCGTCCGAGGGGTATCGCATCCGCCGCGACAGATGCACCAGTTCATCCGATTCGCTCGCCGGCTTGATCAGCCGGCGCAGGAACTGATACGCCCCCATCAGTTCTTCGAATTCATCCGCCGAAAGGATTCCCGCGCGCCGCAGGCTGTCCATCGCGTCGTGCAATCTGGGCGTCCGCAGTTGCGGCGCATCCTTGGCATGCATGACCTGCAACAACTGCACCGTCTGCTCCAGGTCCGCCAGCGCTCCTTCGCCGTGCTTGGAGTTGTAGGCGCCGCCCTTGACATGTTGGGCGCGCATCTTTCCGGAGACTTCCCAGATCGCCGCCAAATCCAGCGGCTCGCCCTCGTACAGCATCTCATCCCGCATCCGCTCGATTTCGTAGCCCAGTTTCGGATCTCCCGCGATCCACCGCAGCCGCGCCAACGTCAAACGCTCAAACGCATGCGCTTGCCCCCCGGCCGCGTAATACGCCGCGAAATCGTTCCGGCTGTTCGCCAGCGGGCCGCTCTTGCCGAACGGCCGCAGCCGCAGATCGACTTGAAAAATCCCTTCCCGCTTGGCTTGGACGTAGCCGCAGGTTTCCCGGGCAAAGATCGCAAAGAATTCCGCGTTTTTCAGCGAACCCCGGCTTCCCCCGCTGGTCTGGCCATCCTCGTCGAACAGGAACAAAAGCTCGATGTCCGAGGCATATCCCAGGGCCACGCCGCCGAGCTTGCCAAGCCCGAACACGGCGAATCCCGCGTTTCGCCCCTTCTCATCCCGCGGCCGGCCGTACAGCCGCACCAACTCCGCATGCGCCAGCCGGCATGCCGCCGACACCAGGTTCTCCGCCAGAAACACCAGCCGCTCCGAGAGGATTTGGAACGCCGAATCCGGGTTCTCCTCAGCCAGGATGTGATCCAGATCGATCAGGAAAAGCTCCCGGTCCTTGAATTGGTTCAGCCGCTTGCGCTGTTCCTCGAAGTCCTGGGCGCCGGCCAGCGCCTCTTCCAATCTTCGCGGCAGGCTCCCCCGCGGCGGGCAAAGGTCCTCGCCACGCACGCGCCGCTGTAGCACCGGCAACAGCGCGTCGGCGTTGAAGCGAATGAAATCCTCCCAGAGAAAATGGCTCGCCCCGAGCAATTTCGCCAAATCCGCCATGCTCGATGGATTCACCAGCAATTCCAGCCATTGCCCGGCATCCGGAATGCGCACGATCTGCCGCGACAATTCCTCAAACCGCTGCAAGGCGGTGAACGGATCGGGCGCGCGGTCCAGAAAATACGAAAACTCCAGCGTCAACAACACCGACCTCTGAAGTTGCCGCACCGCATCGGCATCGCGCACCGGCTTGCCATCGGAGTCCACCACGTCGATCTCGTTGACCGCGTTTCCCTGCACCATTCGCGCCCGCGTCCTATCGATCTGCAAACCATGCAGCGACAGCGCGGTGCTCAGCGCATAGAGAAACGCGGGGGTATTTGGCGCGCGCAGCCGCAACCGCGTCGCCCCCGGCAGTTGCTCCACCTCCACCTCCAGCGACACCAGGGCCGGCAAGCGCGGATCGGCCTTGCGCCGCGCCTTCAGCCATTGCGTCACCCGTTCGTTCACCAGCCGCTTGGCGCGGTCCGTCGATTCCTCCTGCTCCTGATCCAGCAGGGCGATCGTTTCCACGATGACCGGCTTGAAGACCTTCGCCCACGGCGCGAAATTCTCCAGCGGACCCAGCAACCTCCCCTGAAAATAATCCAGGATGACCGCATCGCTCATGGGCTCGCGCCGCCGCGGGAGCAAATGCCGCCGATCCAACAATCCCTTCTTCCGCGCCGATTTCACGCGCCGCAGCGTGAACGCGTCGCTGCGCTCGATGCTGTACCCCGTTCCGGCCATGACTCCCGTCAGGCTGGAAAACTCGAACGGATGATCGAACGCCAGCACCACGCAATCAATCAGCCCGTCCGGCCGGCTCTCCAGCAGCACCTCGGCCGGATTTTGCCCCGAGAGCTTGGCCAGGGCCTTGAGATGCCGCGCCATCGCCGCCGGCTCGAACGTTTCCAGATATTCCGCTTCGACCCTGCCAAGGAATGCCGCAACAACGCCGGGATCAATCCCGCCGGCGTGCTGCAAAATGCCGTCAATCAGCCGCGTTGTGGAGCTCATACCAACCCCGGTTAAGCCTATCCGGCGGGGCTGGGGGAGTCCCCGGCCCGGCCCGCCTTCAACTTTTTCAATTTCTCACTGGACATTCGACCGACAATTTGCTAATCATCTGCCGCCTCCACGGTAGAACCAACCGTTTTCGGGTGTAACCAACCGCTTTTTACAACTGGAGACCTTCCATGTCGAATGCTCGCCAAGAGGCGATCAAGGCGATCGCCCTGACCAAGCACAAGCTGGCCCACGTGGACTTCAAGACCATCCATTTGAAGGACGTTTTCGGGTCCAACGTGTTCAGCGATGCCGAAATGCAGGCCCGCCTGCCCAAGACGGCCTACAAGAGCCTGATGAAGACCATTCACGAGGGAGCGCCTTTCGATCCCGCGGTAGCCGATTCGGTTGCCGCCGCCATGCGCGACTGGGCTTTGGAGCATGGCGCGACCCACTATACCCATTTGTTCCAGCCGATGACGGGCATCACCGCCGAGAAGCATGACAGCTTCCTCACCCCCGAAGGGTCCGGCGCCCTGGCCGTCTTCAGCGGCAAGGAACTGGTCAAGGGCGAACCGGATGCCAGCAGCTTTCCCTCCGGCGGTCTTCGCGCCACGTTCGAGGCGCGCGGCTATACCGCCTGGGACCCCACCAGCCCCGCTTACATCATGGAGCATCCCAACGGCTCCACCCTGGTGATCCCCACCGCATTCCTCAGTTGGACCGGCGAAGCGCTCGACAAGAAAACGCCTCTGCTCAAGAGCATGGAGGCCCTCAGCGCCCAGGCCATCCGCATCCTGAAACTCTTTGGCACCAACGTTCACAAGGTCTTCACCACCGTCGGCGCGGAACAGGAATACTTTCTTATCGACAAGCATTTCTACTACGCCAGGCCCGACCTCGTCGCCTGCGGCCGAACCCTCTATGGCGCCATGCCCCCCAAGGGACAGGAACTGGAAGACCATTATTTCGGCGTCATTCCCGAACGCGTCTTGGCGTTCATGGCCGACTCAGAAAACGAACTGATCAAACTGGGCGTCCCCGTCAAAACCCGCCACAACGAAGTGGCGCCCAGCCAGTACGAACTGGCGCCCCTGTTTGAAAACAGCAACCTGGCCACCGATCACCAGAACATGGTCATGGAGATCATGCGCCGCGTCGCGGACAAGTACGGTCTGGTCTGTCTCCTGCACGAGAAGCCATTCGCCGGCATCAACGGCAGCGGCAAGCACAACAACTGGTCCATGTCCACCGACAAGGGCGAAAATCTTCTCAATCCGGGCGATACGCCCCATGACAACGCCCAGTTCCTGGTCTTCTGCGCCGCCGTCATCCGCGCCGTCAGCAAATACAGCGAGATTCTGCGCCTCTCCATCGCCAGCGCACATAACGATCACCGCCTCGGCGCCAACGAAGCCCCGCCCGCCATCATTTCCATCTTCCTCGGTGAACAACTGACCGACATCTTCGAGCAGATCGAAAAGGGCCCGGCGCGCACCAGCAAACAGGGCGGACTTTTCGAAACCGGCGTCTCGGTCCTTCCCAAGCTGCCCAAGGACGCCGGCGACCGCAACCGCACCAGCCCGTTCGCGTTCACCGGCAACAAGTTCGAATTCCGCGCCGTCGGGTCCAGCGCCAACGTCTCCGGCGCCAACACCGTCCTCAACACCATCGTCGCTGAAAGCCTCGATTACATCGCCACCAAACTGGAAGCCGATATCAAGGCCGGCAAAGACCTCAACAAGGCCGTTCAGGAACTGCTCCCCTCCATCATCAAGGAGCACAAGAAGGTCCTGTTCAACGGCAACGGCTACGCCGAGGACTGGCACGCCGAGGCCGAAAAACGCGGCCTGCCGAACCTCAAGAGCACCGTGGACGTGCTCCCCGTGGTCATTCGCAAGGACACGATCGACCTGTTCACCAAGTACAAGGTCTACACCGAAAAGGAACTGAACAGCCGATTCAACATCCTTTCCGAAGCGTACGTCAAGGCCGTCAACATCGAGGGCCAGACCGCGCTGTTGATGGCCAAGACCTTCATCGCCCCGGCGGTTCTTCGCTTCCAGAAGGAAGTGGGCGAATCCGTCGCCGCCGCCAAGGCGGCCGGCGCGGCCAACCCCGCCGGCGTCGAACTGCTCAGCACCGTCGTCAGCTCCTTCACGGATTTCTCCCGCGCCACCGGCACGCTGGAAAAATCCGTGGCCCATCAGGGCAACGGCGACGCCTTCGCTCACGCCAAGCACATGCGAACCTCGGTCCTGCCCGCCATGGCCGAGCTTCGCAAGATCGCCGACAAGATCGAGACCATCATCCCCGACGATCTTTGGCCGCTGCCGACCTATCGTGAAATGCTCTTCATCAAATGAAGAAGTGATTGGGCGTCCCAAGCCCCGCACGTACATGCGGGGCTTCTTTGTTTTGCGCCTATCGCGGCGGCGTCAGGTACTCCGTCACGTAGGCATAAATCAGCGACACAATGCCCACGATCACGCTGGCCCACAGCGTGATCTTAAGAATCCTGATCCGGTTGGCGATTTCCTTGTCCCGCCATTCCGCCAGCCGCCGGTCGATCTCGTCCAGTTTCCGGTCGATCCGCGCCTCGATCTCGTCCAGTTTCTGGTTCAGATAGACGTCGGCGCTTTTTTTCAGCCCGCCGCGACATTGGCATCGATTCCAGGATCGGGAAGATACTTGTAATCCGTCGCCGAACCGCTTTCTCCCACGATCGTCGCCACGATCCCGCCCAGCATCGCCCGCCGCTTGCGGTTCAGCCGGCTGAAAAACCCTTCCTGCTTCCTGAGCCTTCGAACCAGCAGGGGCACCGGGTCGCCGTCCGTCGCCTCCACGCCCCGCAGCCGCGCCAGCGCCAGCAATCCCCGATGCGACAGGCCCGCGAATTTCATCGCCCGAATCCGCGCGATCTCCTGGGCGATCTGCTCCTTTGGCGCGTTGATCGTCACCGGTCTTCTTCCCCACCTTACCACGTCCAGCATCGCCTGCCGGTCCAGCCCCGCGATGAGCTGCCGCCGCTCATGCACCGCGCTCACCAGTTGCTGTTGCGTCTTGTATTGCGTCCAGTCCAGACCCAGCCCTTCCGCCAGGTTCGCCAGTTCGTCCTTGGGCAACTCCGAAAGCTGCCGGTTCGGCGCTTGCCCGGAAACCGTTTGGGGCTCCGCCAGCACGATCTGGCGGCTGGCGTCGCCCTCATCGGATTGTGGAATGCTGTCGCCCATCGCCATGAGAATAAGGATCGATCTTCGCCACCAATTGGTGCGCCCGCAAAAGCAGGATCCAAACCACGGTTAACAAAATGCACACCAGCACGTCGCCCCCGAACGTCTTGATCCTCAGCCGAAGCCCCTGCACCATCACGTACCGCCGCATCAGCGACATGTAACGTCCCTCGCTCCCGAGATACACCCACCATCCGTATAACGACTGCCACGTCACCACCGTGGCATAAATCGTCACCACCGTTCCCAGCACCCAGCGGAAGAAATTGAAGAAATCGACGTGCATCTTTTTGCCGTTGCCGCTCATTCTCCGATGTCATCCGGCTCGAAGACCTTTCCTCCGAACAGCGCTGAGCCGATCCTCACCATCGTCGAACCCTCGGCGATCGCCGGCTCGAAATCGTGGCTCATGCCCATGCTCAGGTGCCGCAGCCCCGACCCGCCGATCTTGTGCCATTTCATCTCCTCGAAAATCTCCCGGGCCCGCGCAAACGCGTGCCGCACCTTCTCCTCCGGAGCATCCAGCGGCGCCATGGCCATCAGCCCGGTCATCAGCAGGCCCGGCATCGAATCCATCTGCTCCGCCAGGTGCACCGCCGCCCCGACCGCCACGCCGAATTTTGTGCTCTCCTCCGACGTGTTCACCTGGAGCAACACCGGGATCTTCCGCCCCATCTTCGCCCCCTGAGTGTCCAGTTCTTCCGCCAGGCGCAGGCTGTCCACGCTGTGGATCATGTGCACCAGCGGCAAGACGGTCTTCACCTTGTTGCGCTGCAAGTGCCCGATCATGTGCCAGCGGATTTTCTGCCCCGGCGGCAGGTCCCCATGAATCGCCCGCCTCTGGAAAAATTCGTTCAGTTGCCCCGCCCGTTGTGCCAGCACCTGCACCCGGCTTTCCCCCAGGTCCATGAGCCCCAATTGCAGAATCTCGCGAATCTGCTCGGGCGCCGCCGTCTTGGTCACCGCGATCAGCGTGATTTCCGACGGTTCGCGTTTCGCCTTCGCCGCCGCGGCGGCGATCCGCTCCCGAATCTCATCCAGCTTTTCCGCCAGCGGCGATCTCTTGGCCAACGTCAGGCTCCTTGTGTATCCAATCATACCGCCGCATCGCCCAGATCGAAACCGCCGCCCAATACGCCCCACTATCCCTCCGGCGTATCCAGCAGCGTTTGCAGCCTCGATCCCAACTCCCGCCCGAGCCGCGCCGTCCACGATTCATCCACCAGTCCAACTTCGATCAGGTCGCGGAGGTGGACCTTGTCCTTGTCTCGAAACGCCGTCAGCTTGATCCGCACCAGCGCTTCCAACGACAGCACGCGAAACCTATCCGCGGCCTCCGATTCGCTCACGTCCGGATTGGCCGCCGGCTCGTGGGAGCGGACTTTTTCGTTTGCGAAGACGATATGCACCGCATCGCGCGCCTTGGCGCCGGGGCCGTCCAGAAAGACTTCCATCCCCGCCGAACTCCGATGAACGAAACCCGCCTCCTCCATCGCCCGTCTGGCCGCGTCGAGATCTGCCCGGCGCAGCAGGATATCCACGTCCTGCGTGTTCCGCACCGCCGACTCATCCACGCGCGAAACCCACAGTGCCACCGCGTTGCCGCCCACCACCGCGTACGGGACGTTGGCCGCCTCCAATGCTCCCGCCGCGCGCAATAGCCGCAGCCGCACTTTTTCAACGGCATTCACCATTCGCTCCAACGAAAATGGACCGGGCACGACTGTCATTGACGACGCCAACACCCATCTTACCCGCCCATCGCCCCGCGATACCACTGCATCGTCGCAGCCAGCCCCGCGGCAAAATCCACGATCGGCTCATATCCCAGAATCTCTTTCGCCCGTCTCAGATCGGCCAGCGAATGCTTCACGTCGCCGGCCCGCTCGGGGGCGTGAATCGGCTTCAGGTCGTCCCTCCCCAGCGCTCGCGCCATGCGCTGGGCTAATTCGTTGATCGTGATGCGGGATCCGCACGCGACGTTGATCGCCATTCCGTCCAATCGCCGCTGGCGCCGGGCGGCCAGAAGATTGGCGTGAACCACGTTGTCCACGTAGGTGAAATCCCGGGATTGCTCGCCGTCGCCATAGATGGTCGGCCGCTTGCCGCCCAGCATCGCCTTGGCGAACCCCGCGATCACCGCCGCGTACGCGCTGTCGGTTGCCTGCCTTGGCCCGAAGATGTTGAAATACCGCAGGCTCACCGTATCCAGCCCCATCCCCGCGCCGTACGCCGCCGACATCGCCTCGCCCGCCACCTTCGTCGCCGCATACGGGCTTCGCGGCAACGCCGGCATTGTTTCAACCTTCGGCAACTCGGCCGCGTCCCCGTACGCGCTGCTGCTGGCCGCGAAGATCATCCGCCGCGCTCCGCATTCCCGGGCCGCTTCCAGCACGTTCAGCGTGCCCGTCGAATTCACCTCCTGGTATTTCCGCGGCTCCTCCAAACTGCGCGGCGCCGATCCCAACGCCGCCTGATGAAACACCACCCCGCGGCCTTGCGTGCATTTCTTCAGCAACTCCCGATCCAGAATCGAACCGAGCACGAATTCAACGTCTTTGGGCAATACCTTCGGATCGCCCCCGCCCGACAGATCGTCCAGCACCGTCACCTTCGCTCCCAGCTCGTGCAGCGCCGTCGCCAGATGCGAACCGATGAACCCCGCCCCGCCCGTCACCAGCACCACCTGCCCGTCCAACGCCGAACCGTGCAATCGCCGCCAATCGCTTATCTGTCCCATATCCGCAATGTTATACTCGCCAATCGAGCATTTAATGAACGACCGCGCCCAAGCTCCATCGACTCATCGTCGCATCTATCCCTGGCTGGCGCTGGCCGCCGGCGTTGTCATGGTCCTCCGGCTGGCCCTTTCCGTCAGAGTTTTCAGCCCCGCAACCGACGAACCTGCCCACATCGGCGCGGCCGTCTCCATGATCGAAGCCCACAAGCTCATCGCACCCGGCGGCCATCCGCCGCTCGCCAGGCTCCTTGCCGCGATCCCCCTGTGGCTCGACGGGGCGCGCCTCCCCCAATGCCGCGGACAAACCACCATCGGAACCGAGGACCTCGGATACGCCCTCGGCACCCAGGTCCTTTACCAGAGCCTGAAACCGACCGGCACTCTGCTCACCCACGCCCGGCTCGTGATGCTCCTCTTCCCGGCGATTTCGCTGTTTTACCTGTATCGCCTGGGGCGATGGCTCGCCGGTCCGCCGGCCGCCGCGGCCGCCGTCGCCTTTTTCAGCTTCGATCCCACCCTCCTCGGTCACGGATTCTGGATCGGAAACGATGTCGCCGCCTGCGCCGGATATCTCGCGGCAACTTATTACGCGTTCCTATGGCTCCGTAACCCCGCCTGGCCACGGGCCGCCCTTGCCGGCACCGTCTGCGGCTTGGCCATCTCCACCAAATTCTCCTGCCTGCTTGTCATTCCCGTCATCGCACTGGTCGCTATGACCGGAATTTCCCGCTGGCGAACCCTCATGGTGCAATTGCCTCTGATGGCGCTGATCGCATTCACGACGCTGTGGGCCACTTATTTCTTCAACCTCGGCCCCCTCGGCGATCAGGCCGGCCTCAATGCTCCCGCCCAACACGATGCAGCCGACAACCCTCAGGCGCAATCCATGCGCCAACAATGGCAGCGTCTTCCCCCATGGGTCCGCCAAACGCCCATCCCCATGCCCAGCTTTTTCCTCGCCCTGGCCCGCCAGTCCGTTCATAACCGCTTCGGACACCTCGCCTATCTCAACGGCCATGTCAGTTCCCAAGGATGGTGGTACTATTTTCCCGAAGTTCTCGCCCTCAAAAGCCCGATCGGATTCCTGGCCGCTTCCCTCATCGCTCTGGGCCTCTTTCTGGGCCGCCGGCAATGGCGCGATTGGGCGATGCGCCACGTCCTTCTTCCCCCAGCCGTTTTCCTCCTCGCCGCCATGACCAGCAACATCGACATCGGTGTGCGTTACGTCCTGCCGGCCATTCCGTTTCTCTATCTGTTCGCCGCGATCCAATTGGTGAGACCCGGCTGGGTCTGGGTTCTCGCCTGTCTCATGCTTTGCTCCGCCCTGGAAACCGCCGCGGTTCATCCCGATTATCTCGGCTATTTCAATCTCGCCGCCGGCGGCTCGTCGGGCGGAGACCGATTTGCGCTGGACAGCAACCTCGATTGGAACCAGGACGTCTACCGCCTGGCCGATTGGATAGGCGCCAACGCCCCGGGCCGGCCCTGCGCCATCCGCCTCACGGGCCGCCGCAATGCCCCGCTCCTGCGCCAATTGCGATTGGACCCCGAGTCCCTCGTCGCTTCTCCGCATGGCAGGATGCTTTTCATCAGCAAAAATGTCCGTCTCATCGACCGCCCCCTGCCGTGGCTGGCGCGCTATCGCCCCATCGCTCGAGTCGGTGACTCCATTGACGTGTATGACCTGACCGCTCCGCCAAACCCGGGCGAACCCGACGACGCCCCCTGGGCCGAATGATCGAACCGAATTTCCATCTTCCCCGCGCCATCCTGTTCGATATGGACGGTACGCTCACCGAACCCATGCTCGATTTCCCCCGGATCAAGGCCGACATGGGCATCGGCGACGGCCCGATCCTCGAATCCCTTGCCCAACTGGACGAACCGCGGCGTCGCCAGGCCGAAGCTATCCTGCTTCGCCACGAGGAGATCGCCGCGCGGCATTCCCGGCTAAACGCCGGCTGCCGGGAATTGCTGGCCTGGCTGGCGGCCCAGGCCATCCCCAGCGCCGTCATCACCCGCAACAGCCGGCTCAGCGCCGACACCGTCATGTGCCAACACAATCTCAGCATCGACGTTCTGATCACCCGCGAGGACGGTCCCTTCAAGCCCAGTCCCATCCCGCTGCAATGGGCCTGCCGGCGCCTGCGGTTGAACTTCGATCAGGTATGGATGGTGGGCGATGGACAATATGATATTGAAGCCGCCCGCACCGCCCAGGTCCGCTCGGTCTGGGTCAGCCACGGCAAGCAGCGCCCTTTCGCCGCCGAACCGTGGCTTACCGTGACCGATCTGCCCGAACTGACCAAAATTCTGAAGCAAGGATGCAAACCATGATTCAAAGAAAACAGTTTTTGCCACAGATGAAAATCAGATGGACACAGATAAGACAGAGAATTCATCTGTGTCCATCTGATTTATATCTGTGGCCAATATTCTTTTTGCTTTGTGCTACCGTGGCCTCGGGCCCATCCACTCAATCAGCGGCCCTATCCGCCAAATCCACCGTCGATCAAATCCTCGACGCCCTCGACGCCCGCGGCGAAAACCTCCGCGATTTCTCCGCCAGGGTGAGGCTCACCGATACCGATGACAGTTCCGGCGACTCCACCATCAACACCGGCTCCGTCGTCCTCCAGCGCAAAGGCCCGGGCGACGCCCGAATCCGCGTCGCGTTCACCCAACGACGCCTCGGCGACAAAATCTTCCCCGCCGACCACCAATACACGTTGGACAACGGCATCCTCGACGACCGCGACTACCTGAAGAAACACGAAAACCGCACCCAGGTCCTCAAGCCCGGCCAAAAGCTCGATCTGTTCAAGCTCGGCCAAGGCCCGTTCCCCTTGCCGCTCGGGCAAAAAAGGGAGGACGTCCTGCAACTATTCGACGTGGCCAGAGTCGATCCCGCCAAAGATGATCCGCCCGGCTCCGTCCACGTGCGGCTCACGCCGAAGGACGGCACCCAATTCGCCAGCCGATTCAAGACGATCGATGTCTGGGTGGACATCGCCAGCGCCATGCCCCGGCGGATTCAGACCGATGACATCAATCAAACCACGACTCGCACGACCGACCTCTCCGACGTGAAAATCAATGCCGGAGCAACCGACATGGATTTCGCCCAGCCGCCCGTGCCGTCGGATTGGGACATCGTCGAAGGGCCGTATGAACAATGACCTCCCAAGCCGCGGGAGATTTCTCCCGCGGGCCTTTGAGTCTTTCACCGGATTACAAACGAGCTCGAACGAACACCCGTCAAATATATAATAGCTGGTTATCCATCTCCTCTGCGGTCATGCGATCCAATAGCGCAAACAATCGGCGGGCAATTTCATGGGGCGGTCGTCGCACAGCGATGATGATTCCGCAGTGATTTTTCGCAACAGAGCGGTATTGACCGGCCAGCGCCGCAAAATCGTCGCGGTTGTGCGTCAGGATCGCCATCTGTCGTTCCGCTGCGAACGCCAATTGGTCAGCATCGCTTCGGCCAATCTGCCCCGCCTCCTGCGTACTCAAGGCGGAGTATCCCCTTGACCGGAGGAGTTTGGCGACGACAACGCTCACGTCCTCGTCGAGAAAAAGACTGATGAATAATCGGCTCACGAGTTCTTCGACCTGGGATCAATCAATTCATCACCTACGCGGTTCCGCTCGATGTGACGCGCGATTTCGTCCTGGTGATCGGCGAAATAGCTCAGTGCGTCGAATACCTGAGCGAGCGTCAGATGCGGCAGATGCGTCGTGATCTCCTCGGGGGCAACCCCAAGGCGCCAAATTTCCACGATGGCGCGTACGGGCGTTCGAGTTCCCTTAATGATCGGCTCGCCGCTGAGGATGGAGTCGTCGCGGGTAACGTAGAGATGGTTCGTGGCAATCGTCATGTAGGTGTTCGACCTCACAAACAGCAGAATTATAGCGGAAAGTCGTTGGTGATCCATCCTCACCCTCACAGGCCGACCGCATTAACGAATGGAAAACGGGTCCCTATCCGCCGAGCTAACCCGAATCGGCGGCATCCCCGGCGTCTGGGCCAGCCGTTTGGCCAGCCACTTCAGGACCGTCCGCTCGCTGTTGGAATGCAGGGTGCAAACGACCGTCATCCCCGCGCCGGCCGCCTTTACCGCATCGTGATGGCGCACTTCACCGGTCAAATATAACTCCGCCCCCGCCTCGATCGCATCATCCAGCATGTTCCCGCACGAACCGGCGCAAACCGCCGCCCGCGAGACGGTTCCCTCCACGGGACCGGCGATCAGCAGACGATCGATTTCCAATTCCCGCTTGATCCGATCGAATAGTTGGCCGCGAGCGGTGGGGGGGATGGACCCGATTCGGCCCTGCCCACGCTCTGGCGGCACCGGAGCCAGCACGTTCAAATCAAAGGCCGGCTCCTCGTAGGGATGACTGGCCCGAAGCGCCCGGATCACCGCCTCGGCGCTGCCGATGGGGACCACCGTTTCCAGCCGGATTTCGTCCACCTTTTCCAAACGCCCCGTTTGTCCCACGGCCGGCTGAGCGCCCTCGCCGCCGAAAAACGTACCGGTCCCGGATGCCCGGAAACTGCACGATGAATAATTCCCAATCCGGCCCGCCCCTGCATCGAACATCGCCCGGGCCACCTTGTCCACCGCTTCGATCGGCACGAACACCACCAGCTTGTATTGCCTCGCGGTTGCTTGGCCCGACTTCAGCGCCCGCCGATCCGCCATCCCCAGCACGTCCGCCAGCATGTCATTGGTTCCCCCTTCGGCGACGTCCAGGGCCGTATGCGGCGAATAAATCGCCACCCCCCGGCGAACCGCGTCGAACACCGCGCTCCCCGCCACCACACGCTTCAGCGGCTGAAAGATCGGCGGATGATACGCGATCACCAGATCGCACTGATTCGTCCTGGCCTCCTGGGCCACCTCCGGCGAATAATCAATCGTCAGCAGAATCCGCGAAACGTCCTGATTCGGATCGCCCGCCAATAGACCGACGTTGTCCCACGCCTCCGCCAGGGATGTGGGAGCGATTTGTTCCATCACCGCGATGAGGGTTGAAAGTTGCATCGTTCGGAAATGATACCGCTTGAGCCAGACGGTTAAAAATCAGGTAACGGTTGAGGTTGAAAGTATTTCTTTTTTCGGCGGAACCGTCCCACATTCCGGGCAGCGGTCAGGCGTGGCGCGGAGGTCGTAGCCGCAGGTGCGGCATGCGCCCGGCGCAAGTCGATGGCGTTGCATCCAGCGGGCTACGAATTGCCACGTGGGCAGCGCCACGAACAGCGCCAGCGGAAACCAGAGCGGGACGCGTACCTCGCGCGACCGCGGGGCTTCCCAACCCTGAGGGTTCAGGATTTGGTAATCCGAGAACCCGCATCCCAGCCACTCGTGAGCCGCGGGCGTTGGCCAACAAGGGGGGAAGGCGTTATACGTCCAATCCGGCGGTCCCTCAAAATAGGGACGGAGTTTTGCCATGTCGGCCGCGCCCCTGGTGGTGTTCGCCTCGTCCATCAACAGGACGAACACGATCCCGCGCCCAAAGAGAATTCGAATCCGGGAACGATGCAGCACCGGCCCTACTGTCGGGCCAAAAGTGAAGCGTTCCACCATGTCGCTTTTGAAAAAGCTGCGGGCGATGATAAGCATCGTCGCCACGCACAACACCAGCGACAATGCGGCCACCATGTTGAAAAGCCATCGGCGAAAGCCCTTCATTGGCGGCAATTGTACCGCGATTCAGTCGATGAGCTTCGGCAAATCCTCAATCTCCCAAACCATCTTGGACAGGCCAGCACTCATCACAGAGGTTACTCGGTGTGTCGACTGGAACGCTCGTAATGAATCTGTGCCGCCGCCATCATCGCCTTCGCCTTGACCAGCGTCTCCTCGTAGTCCTCCGCCGGATCGGAATCGGCCACGATTCCGCCGCCCACGGGGATGTGAATCCGGCCCGCCTTGGCGATCATGGTGCGGATCGCCACGTTGAACTGCATATTTCCCGCCGCGTCGAGGTATCCGATCGCCCCGCAATACGGCCCGCGGCGCACCGGTTCCAACTCGTCGATGATTTCCATCGCCCGGATTTTCGGAGCGCCGGTGACGCTTCCCCCTGGAAACGTCGCCCGCAACAGGTCCACGAACGTCACGTCCTCGCGCAGCATGCCCCGGATCGTCGCCACGCCGTGGTACAGCGTCGGATGCGCCTCGATCGCCCGCCGCTCGGCCACCTCAACGCTCCCCACCCGGCAAACCCGGCCCAGATCGTTTCGCTCCAGGTCCACGATCATGTTCAACTCCGCCTGGTCCTTGATCGAATCGCGCAATGCCATCTCCATCCCCGCCGCCATTGGCCGAGTCCCCTTGATCGGCCGGGTGACGATCCGTCGATCGGGCGTCACGCGCAAAAACAGTTCCGGCGAATTGGAAATGATCGCGAAATCGTCGTAGCCCAGATACGCCCCATAGGCCGCCGGCGACTGGCGCACCAGCCGCTGATAAATCTCCGCCGGATGCGATTTCAGGCCGGCCGTGAACCGCTGCGACAGGTTCACCTGAAACACGTCCCCGGCCCCGATGTATTCAATTGCCCTTCGCACCGCCGATTCGTACTGGCTGCGCGAAAAATCCGAGACCGCCACAGGAAAGGGGTCGGGAGTCTTTGAAAAGACTCCCGACCCCTTTGATCCATAATCCGCATCCTTCCCGCCCGGCCGATCCCCGGCGGGGCGGCAATAGGTGAAAACAAACAACGGCAAATTCAAATCATCCGCCGCCCGCGCCGGCAGTTTCTCAAACAGCCGGCCCACGTCGTATCCAAGATATCCGATCCATCGTCCCTTTCCCGGCCAGAACGTGCGCGACATCCACTGCAACGCTTGCAACGGATCGTCCCATTGACGGATCGTGCTGCCCCCGACGCGGGCGACGGTTTGCAGCGTCGCCGAGTCGCAACGAATCGTGCACACGGGCGCCAAAAACCCGGTGATCCACGGATCGCTGGAATCCGGCGTCGAGCTAAGATTGATGCGAGGCATGGGCAGGGGGAATACTAATTGGAAAAATCCGAAATCCGAAATCCGAATGACGAATCAAGCCCGAAACCCGAATGACGAAATGAATACGGCTTCGGATTTCGTCATTCGGATTTGATTCGTCATTCGGATTTCGGATTTCGGGTTTGTCCCACGCCGCCTTTTTTCGCCCCCCTTGCCGGGCTATAGTTTCTCAGTGCCCCCAAGCCCCCCAACCGACTCGCTTCTCGACGGCCTCACCGAGCCTCAGCGCCGCGCCGTCACCCACGTCGACGGCCCGTTGCTGATCGTGGCCGCCGCCGGCAGTGGAAAGACGCGCGTCATCACTCGCCGCGTCGGGTATCTCATGAGCCTGGGCATCGAGCCTCGATCCATCCTCGCCATCACCTTCACCAACAAGGCCGCGGGCGAGATGAAGCAGCGAATTTCCGACGCCTCCCCCAAGCCCATCCGCGATTGGGGCCGGCTCGATCAGCCCTGGCCCATCATCTGCACCTTCCATTCACTGTGCCTGCGGATTCTCAAGCATTACGCCCCAACCATCGGCCTTTCGCCCAACTTCAGCGTCTACGATGCCTCGGATCAATCCAAGGTCATCAAGGACGCGATCAAAGCGCTGGACATTCCCCTGGGCAACGCCACGCCGGGGATGATCCACGGAACGATCAGCAACGCCAAGAACCGCCTCATCGACGCCGATCAATATGCCCAATCCGCTTTCGACCGTTATACGCAACTCGTTGCCCAGATTTTTGGGAAATATCAGCGGCTTCTCTCGGCCGCCAATGCCCTCGATTTCGACGACCTGCTCCTGTGTGCCGTCCGGGCCATGCAGCAGCATCCGACGATCCTGGCCGAGCTTCAGGACCGCTTCAAATACATCCTCATCGACGAATACCAGGATACCAATCATGCCCAGTACGTCCTGGTTCACGCCCTGGCGATGAAGCATCGCAACATCTGCGTCGTCGGCGATCCGGACCAATCCATTTACGCCTGGCGCGGCGCCGACATCGCCAATATTCTCGATTTCGAAAAGGACTACCGCGACGCCACCGTCATCCGCCTCGAACAGAATTACCGCTCGACCAAGGTGATCCTGGCCATCGCCGAACGCCTGATCGCCCACAATCATCGGCGCAAGGACAAGCGGCTCTGGACGGAAAACGACGCGGGCGAAAAGGCCCTGGTTTTGCTCTGCCGCGACGAACACGACGAGGCCGCGGCCGTCGCCGAGGAACTGGCCCGCCTCCACGACCAGGGGACCGATTGGAACCGCATGGCCATCTTTTATCGCATGAATTCTCTCTCGCGCGTCATGGAAGACGCCCTGCGGCGCAAGCGGATTCCCTACCAGATCGCCCGCGGCGTGGAATTCTACAACCGCAGGGAAATCAAAGACGTCCTGGCCTATCTGCGCCTGATCGCCAACCCCGCCGACGAGGTCAGCCTCACGCGCATCGTGAACGTCCCCACCCGCGGCATCGGCGACGCCAGCGTGAAGGTCATGCAAGCCCACGCCGTCGGCGCCGGCCAGACCCTCTGGCAAACCATGCACGAAGCCGGCCAAATCCCCGGCCTCTCCGCCCGCGCGATCAATTCCGTGGCCAAATTCGTCGCGATCATCGAATCTTTCCGCGCTCCCCGCGACGGCGTCACCCGCAACCTCCGCTCACTCATGGAGGAGGTTCTTCAGCGCAGCGGCATTGAGCGAATGCTCCGCAAGGAGGACCCCGATGCCGAAGACCAACTGGCCAACGTCGCCGAGTTGATCTCCGCCGCCGCCGAATATGACAAGCAAAATCCCGAGGGATCGCTCGACGATTATCTTGCCCAGGTCAGCCTCGTCAGCGACGCCGATCACATGGAAGGTTCCGGCGGCGCGGTCACGCTGATGACCCTCCACTCCGCCAAGGGCCTGGAATTCCCCGTGGTCGCCATCATCGGACTGGAGGAAGGCTGTCTTCCCCATTCCCGCGCCATGGAAGACGCCGACCAACTTGAAGAAGAACGCCGCCTCTGTTTCGTCGGCATCACCCGCGCCCAGCAGCACCTGATTTTCTCTAAATCCGCCCGCCGAATGATTCGCGGCCATTCCACGACCACCGCCACCAGCCAATTCCTCGCCCAGATGCCCAGGGACATGCTGAAGATCGTCACCCCCGAGCCCGCCGAGACTCACGACCCCGACCCCTCGCACTGCGATCTGCACGTCGGCCAGTCCGTAAGACATCCCACCTTCGGCGTCGGCCGGATCGTCGATCTCTCCCACAGTCGCGTGATTGTTGATTTTCCCATCTCCGGCCGAAAAACGCTGCTGCTCGATTTCGTGCAGCCTGTTTCGTGATTTCAGACGGGGGAGTGTGCTCGCCGTATCGCTCCAAATCTTGCGGCAAAAACAGCGACGTAGGGTGGGGCCGTGCAAGAACAATTTCGCAGAATAGAGCGGGTTACAGGTCGATGTACACTTTGGCGAAGAAAGACCCACGGCAGCGCCGTGGGCGTTCCGGGCAGAATTCGCGCGGGTGGATTTTGACCGGTGTACACCGACTTGCAACGTGCTCTAGCCCCCACCCTTGCCCTCCCCCGGAGTACCAGGGGAGGGGAGAAATGCGGAGTTATGCGTGCATACCTTCTAAGTCACCGCCGCGCTCGCGCCCGCGCGTTCATCGCCGCCAGCAAATCCTGTTGGGCCATCGCGTTGTTCGGGTCGATCTTCAACGCCTTTTGCAGCATCTCGATCCCCGCATCAACGTGGCCCTGCTGGGCCAGGATCGCCCCCGAGCTGGCCAGCGCGCCGACGTTTTCAGGCTCTAATTCCAGCACGAATTGATATTCTTGCAGAGCCAGATCGAGCCGGCCTTGCTCGTAATATGCCGTACCTAGATTCGTATGCGCGCTGACCGAATCGGGATTCTGGTCCAGTATGGCCTGGCACTGCTCGATCGCTTCCGGATATCGCTTTTGATCGATGAACACCAACGCCAGATTTTTTCTCGCGTCCTCGTATTCGGGAAACAGATCGATCGCCCGCCGATAACTTTCCTCGGCCTTGGCGAGATATTCACCGGCCAATCCCTGATAGGCCGTCCCAAGCTGAAAGTATCGTCCGGCGAGCATCCGCTGAAAGACCGGCTCGCTGGAAACCGGCGTCGCGGCGAGGGCTTTGAGATACATATCCCGCGCCGTCGAAAAATCGCCCTGCATGGCGAAGCACTGACCCAGCCCCACCCAGTCTCCCGCGTCGTTCCCGAGCCGCATCGCGGCGCGATACTGCGACTTGGCCGCCTCCAATTCTCCGGCATCCCTCAGCGCGGCCGCGTAATTATTGCGAACCACCCGCGAATCGGGGTTCTTCGCCAGCGTGTCCGTCCAGAGCGTTCGGCGATCCAGGAACACCCGAGCACGCACATTGCTCGCGGCGCATATCGTCACAATGACCAAACCCGCCAACACACGCGCAGCACCGGATGTACATCCGGTGCTTAGAACTCCAACGATCAGCGCGATCGGGCCGATGCACGCGAGATATTGGAAATGATCCGCGACGTATGAATACCGCATCGGAAACACGTTCACGAATCCCATCGCCGGGACAAGCGTCCCGGCGAAGAAGAACATCGCCGCCGCCGGCCCGCGGCCGATCCGGCGACGCAGCAGCCAGCATCCGATCAATAATCCCATCGCCGTCAGGGGGAAAAGAATCCAAATCGGCCGCTGCGCCGGATCGACCTGCCAATGCGGATAGATGAAGCTGAGGTGTTCGGGCCAGGCGAG
Organism: Tepidisphaeraceae bacterium; assembly: GCA_050011595.1. Taxonomy (GTDB): domain Bacteria; phylum Planctomycetota; class Phycisphaerae; order Tepidisphaerales; family Tepidisphaeraceae; genus PALSA-1353. The sequence continues at coordinate 5,472 of JBEKIV010000046.1, read as the reverse complement.
CTTGGTCAAATAGAACCAAAACGCCCGGCCGGCGATGCAGAGGCGATCCAGCGGAGTGAGAAAATCGAAGTCCGGCCCGATCGCGCCGACCACGTGCTTCTCCATCCATCCCGTCAACCCTCCCATGGCCGCCCCCGCAGCCAGCATCGGCGTCACCGGCCACACGTCGCCGGCGCGAATTTTCCCCCGCTTCCACCAGCACAATACCAAAATCGCCGCCGGCAGCGTGGCCGTGACCGATTTGCTCAATATCGCCGCCGCGAACAACAGCAGGCTCAGAAAATACCATCCCGCGCCAATCCGGCCGCTGTCTTGCGAATCCCAAATTCGCCGGCCCCATTTCGTTTGCAGATAGGCCCACAGCGAAAGGGAATAAAAAAATCCGCTGAGGACGTTTTTCCGCTCCGTTACCCAGGCGACCGATTCCACTTGCAGCGGATGGACCGCGAAAACAATGGCCGCCGCCCATGCCCCGCCCAATTTCAGCCGCCGCAGGATTCGCCACAGCAACACCGCTCCCGCCGCGTGCAGAGCAAGATTGTCCAGGTGGTATCCGAACGCGCGCAGGCGCCAGAAATGATATTCAACCCACAGCGTCGTATGCGTCAGCGGATAATACTGCGGCTCGGCCTTCAACGGCTCCAGCCAGATTCGCTCCAGCCCCTTCAGCGTGCGAAGCTGGTAATTCTGCTCGACGTACCGGTCATCATCCCAGACGAATCCATTGCCCAGCGTCGGATAATACGCGGCAAACGTCACCAAGATCAGCGCAGCAAGTTGCCAGACCTCCCGGGACGATCGCTTGGCCCGGGCCAATGAAACGTCGCTCTTCTCTTCATCCAGCTTTTCTTGCACTTGGGAGCCTCAAGTGCAGATTACCGCGAAGGCGCGAAGAAGCGAAGTTGCGCGAAGTCAGATTGATATTTCTTCGCGTCACTTCGCGCTCTTCGCGTCTTGGCGGTGAATCCTTACGAAAATGCCCAAATAAGAAGAAATCAAGGCATCGTTGCCGGCTGCGTGGCGTTTCGCGTCGTTGGCTTCATGCTCGCCTTCATCTGCAACGCCAACTCCAGATTCTCCCGTGCGCTGGTCAGGGTTGGATCGATCGTGAAGGCATCCTTGAACGACTGGACCGCCGCATCGAAGTCGTCCATGTTCGTCGGCTTGGATGCCAGGATCACCCGTCCGATTTCGTTGTATGCCAGGGCATCACGTTGGTCCAGTTCGGTCAGGATATACATCAACTGTTGCCTGGCGCCGGCCAGATTGCCCTGGCTTTCCATCAACAATGCCAGCCGGAATCGGGCGTCCTTGTTCCGCGGATTCAGATCCACCGCGCGAGCGTAATCCGTCGCCGCATCCCGGCTATATTGATTCTCCGAATTCACGTCGGCGTGCTGGCGCGAAAACTCGGCCAAGGTCCAGTCGATGTTCCCGCACTGAAAAATCGCCAGCGGCAACACCCGCGCCGCCTCCGGACCCACCGTGGGCGATTTCAGCCCGGCCTCGGCAAGCTGGCCGGATTTCTCAAACTCCTGCCGCGCCTCCAGGCATACATCCACAAACCGCTGTTCGTCGGGCGTGTTCGGCCGCGTGGTCGCCGAGGCCTGGCCCGTCCGCGGCGCAGGCGCGAATTGCTTGTGAATCTGTTGCCCCCGATTCAAATCCACGATTCCCAGCGTGTAATACGGCAGCGGATCTTGACCGGCGGCACTGAACGCCAGCGCGATCTTCAATTCCTGCGCCGCATGCTCCAGAAGAGCCCTGGAATCCGAATCCGGCGAACGCATCCGGGTGATGTCGTTTTCGGCCCATTGATCGTGCGCCTTGTACCGCACGTCGTCCGGCGTCGCGGGATTCTGCAAGACCACCTTCAGCAGCCGATCCGAATCGTCCAGCAGTCCGAGCGCTTGTTCCGCCGAGGACTTGGACGAATCGGGGTCTCCGCCGGTATACAAGCGGTCCGCATCGTCGAATGCCGCACCCGCCTCGGTCTGCCTGATCCGCGCCAGGTTGTACGCAGCCAGCCAGCTCTGGGGGTTCTTGTCATCGCGCAGCACGTCCTGCCACAGCAGTGACGACGTTGTGAAAACGTCGGCGCGGAGCCAGGCGGCGGTCCCAAGCACCACGAGCAAGATCGAAACCAGCGTCGCGATCGCCGCCGAGTTCCCCGTCGCCGCCTCGTCCGCCGGCGCCGCTTGTCGTTTCCAAAGCGGGCCAAGAATCCGCGCCGCAACGGCAACGGCTAAAACGATCAGCGGAATCCCGGCGAGATATTGAAAATGATCCGCCACGAACGAGAACCGGAAGGGATAAACGTCAAAGAAGCCAAGCGCCGGGAAGAGCAGGGCGAGATAGCAAATCGCCGCCGCCAGCGGCCCGCGGCCCAGCTTGCCGCCGCCCGCCGCCAGCACGAGCAGCACGATCCCCGCCGCGATCAGATACGCCCATTGCCGCGCATCCCCCGAGTCGGGAACAAACCGCCGATACACGAACGATTGATGGATCGGCAACGCCAGCTTGGCGACGTAGAACCACACGTCCCTTCCGGAGATCAAAAGCCGCTGGAGGAAGCTCAGTTGCCAGTCCGGCCCGGACGCCCCGACCGGCCCGTTGGGATCGGTCTCCAGCCGGGAGGTTTCCATCGCCAGCGCCGCCCCGATGATGAGCATCGGCGCCGCCGCCACAATCCGCCCAATCGAAAGCCGCCGTTTGCACCACAGCACCGCCAGCACCGCGACCGGCAGAAAAACCACCACGGTCTTGGCCAGCATCGCCAGCAGGAACAGCCCCACGCTGATCAAATATGCCTGCCAATCCTCGCGCAGGTTCCATACCCGGTGTTTGGAATCGGGATCGCGCAGGCCGGCGAATTCAAGAAAAAACAGCGCCGATCCGATCGCCAGCAGTCCACTCAGGACGTTCTTGCACTCGCTGATCCAGCAGACGGATTCCGCCTGGAGCGGATGCACGGCCCAGATCGCCGCCGCCGCCCAGGCGCCCGGGATCGACAGCCGCCGCAGCAGCCGCCACAGCACCACCGCCGCCCCCGCGTGCATCAGCAGGTTCACCACCCGATATCCCAGCGAGTTGTTGCCCCAGATTTGATGCTCCACCCACAACAGCGTGAACGTCAGCGGATAATACTGGATCGTCCCCGGTGGAATTTTCCAAATCTGTTTCAGACCCGACACGTCCTGCAACGCCTTGTTCTGCGTGACGTATTGGTCGTCATCCCATAAAAACGTCCCGTTGATCGCCGGCCAGAACGCCACCAGCGCAATCAAACCCAGCACCGCCGCCCACAGATACCAGTCCTTCCCCGAAGCCGGATCGTCCGGCAGGGTAATCACGAACGGCTGCATTTCTTCGCCCCCGGTGGTTTCGGGGGACGGATCGGTCGGTTGCGTCGGTTGGCTCATCGGGTTCCTCGTTGTCCGGGTCACTCTCGGCGGCGTGACATTGGCGAACGATTATAATTACATAACGCCCGCCGCCAGGCAACTACAGTCGCTCTCAATCCGGCATTCTTGGCCGGCTCCTCAAAGAAAATAGTAATTCCCCACCACCCACTGCTTCGGCGACTGGCAGACTTGGGGCAACTTCCTTGACCTGCGATATTCCGCGTTGAGATATTCCGGCTTCTGGGGAATTCCGCCACAGACATAATCAAAGAAGTAATCCTTCAACTCGAATCCAGCGTGTGCAAATGCGGCAACGAATTTATCGTGCGACAAATGCGCGTTGTTGTCGAAAAAGCCCTCCTGGCGGTTCACGGCGATGCTGACAATCGTCGGCATAGGCCGGTCGCCGACCACCTCGCGCAGTTTGGCCGGCGCTTGGTAGGGCTTTTGAAAACCTGGCGGGGAATGAACGTTGCCGTATCGCGAGTCGTTGAAACAGTGGATCGCCGCGTGCGAGATGACGCAATCCACCTGAAGCGATTGCAGCGTGAAGAAATCCTGCTGGAGCAGCACGAGTTTTGCCGGGGATTGTTCCACCGCGAAAGGAAGCCGGGTGGTTGCCATGGTAACGTGGTAGACCGACCGGAAAATCGCCAGATAATCCGCCAAGTGCGGCATCAGGCAACCCAGGCTCAACAGATTCATCGTCTTCAATTCCCCATGCGTCCGGAGGATTCGCAGCGCAAAATTCGACGTGTTGCCATAGTAATTGACGAATTCGAGCCCGGGATCATTGGATTGAAGCATGAAGAGGTGGGTTCATCGTATGCTTCAACGCCGATCGCGGCAAGATTGAGGTGAATTGTGCCGCGATGCGCGGCCGGGCTGTGCCAGGCGAGGGCCATCGGCGGTATAGTATGCCGACCCAACGGAGATCAACCACGCCCATGAGCACCGCAACTCTCCCCACCTCCCTCAACGATCCGATCAACGCCCGAATCCTGGCCGTATCCGAGGACCAAATCTCCGGGTTTTGCCGCGATCCCATCGGGCAGATCGCCAAGCAATCGGGCCTTGAGCCGGCCCTGGTCATCGAACGCATCGCCGCCATGCTCCGAGCCGGCGTCATTCGCCGGGTGCGCCAGACCCTCCTGGCAACCAATCTCGCCCAAGGCTCGCTGGTCGCATGGGTGGTTGGGCCGGAGCAGCTCAACTCCGCTTTTGATTGGATGTTCCAGAACGATCCATTTTCCGGCCACGTGGTGATTCGCAGCACCGATTCCGCCGTCGCCGGAAGCAAGTACCGGTTGTGGACCACTCTGAAAATCCCGCAGGGTTTCTCGATGGAGAAGCATTGCCGGCATCTCTGCTGGCGCACCGGCGCCGAGCATTTCAAGCTCATGCCCGCCAAGCGGCTGTTCGTGCTGGGCGTGGGCCACGTCCGCCGCCGCGGGCTGGAACCGGGCAGCAAGGCCGAGCAGCCCGCCGACGTCCTCGACACCGGCATCGTCGAATTGAGCGATCTCGATTGGCGCGTCCTGATTCCCCTCAAGCGCGAGTTCACCCCCGAGGAAATCTCCCGGGACATCTGGGCCGGCCGCGCCCGCCAGGCCGGTGTGCCGCTCGAGGAGTTTTGCCGGGTTGCCGAGGATTTGAATCGCCGCGGGGTCATCGGCCGGTTCTCCACCTTCCTCGAGCACGTCAAGCCGCTGTCGGACGGCCAGCGCGTCACCCGGTTCAACGCCCTCTTCCATTGGGCCGTCCCGGCCGGCCGCGAGATCGACGCCGGCCGACAGGTCGGACGGTTCCACGTCATGACCCATGCCTATTGGCGCGAAGGCGGACCGGAATTCAATCACGTCAACGTCATGGGCGTCGCCCATGGCTCGGACAAGGATTTGCTCCTGGCCCACAAACGTGCCATCGATGAACACCTCGCCGCCGAGGGCATCCCGGTTTCCTACACCAACGTCTTTTGGGGCGGCCGAAGCGAAATCAAGCCCAGCGAAATCTCTCCGTTCGAATACCAGCGCTGGTGCCACGAACAGGGGCTGGACCCCGATGCGAT
>JBEKIV010000045.1:0-19809 GCA_050011595.1 Tepidisphaeraceae bacterium | reverse complement strand
TTTCGGAAATGTCGTGCGCGACGGCAAAACCAGCGAGGCGGTCGTTTCCGAAGTTCGCGAGCCGGCCATCGATCTGATCGAGGAATCCGACCACACCCTGGTGGTCGCCGAGATGCCCGGGGTTGGCGCCGACGACGTGAAAGTCGAAGCGCATGGCGACGTCCTCGACCTGACGGCCGCGCGCGGAACAAAAAAATACCGCAAGGAAATTTTGTTGTCCCACCCCACCGATGCCAAAACGGTGACAGTCACCATTAATAATGGAATCGCCGAGATCCGATGCCCCAAATAGGCCGCGCGCTTCGACGCCGGCTGGAACGGGATACTATGGCAGGCGGGCAAGACCAAGCCGTCTTATTGAAGGTTTCCGAGGCCTTGAGCAAGGACGTCGGCCGCGCCATGGCGCGAATCGATCCGGACGATTTGCGCCGCCTGGGCGTGCAAACCGGCGACGTCGTGCTCATCTCCGGCCAACGCCAGGCGGTCTGCCGCGCTATGCCCGCCCTCAAGGAAGCGCGCGGCCAGTCGCGCGTTCAGTTGGATGGCATCACCCGGCAGAACCTGGGCTCCGCCATCGACGAGTCGGTTCGTGTCACCAAGACCGCCTGCTCGCCCGCCCAGGTTGTGAAGCTCACGCCCGTCAGCGTCAAACCCGACGAACGCGATCTGGCGTACATCGCGGGGCTGCTCGATGGGCTGCCGGTTCTGCCCGGCGGCATGATCCGCCTTTCCTTGTTTGGCGCGCGCAACGCCGAATTCACCGTCGCCTCGGCACAACCGGCCGGCCCTCTCCTCATCAACCCCACCACACGCTTGCAGATCGGCGAGGTTTCCGGCAACCAGCCGGCTCAGCGACTGGGGTATGAGGACGTGGGCGGCTTGAAGCCGCAACTTGGCCGAATCCGCGAGTTGATCGAACTGCCCCTCCGCCACCCCGAGGTCTTCGCCCGCCTGGGCATCGATCCACCCAAGGGCGTGCTTCTGCACGGTCCCCCCGGCTGCGGCAAAACGCTGATCGCCCGGATCATCGCCCAGGAAAGCAGCGCCAATTTCTACAGCATTTCCGGACCGGAGATCATCCATAAGTTCTACGGCGAATCCGAAGCTCACCTGCGCAAAATCTTCGATGAAGCGTCGCGCCATGGCCCGGCGATCATCTTCCTCGATGAGATCGACTCCATCGCCCCCAAGCGGGAAAACACCGTTGGCGATGTCGAAAAACGCGTCGTCGCCCAGCTCCTGGCACTCATGGACGGGCTCAACCAGCGGCAAAATCTCATCGTCATCGCCGCCACCAACCTGCCCAACAATCTCGACCCGGCCCTCCGCCGCCCCGGCCGGTTCGATCGGGAAATCTACATCCCCATCCCCGACCGCAATGGCCGCCGACATATCCTCGATATTCACTCTCGCGGTATGCCCCTGGCCCAGGACGTCAATCTCGACCGCCTGGCCGACGTCACCCACGGTTATGTCGGCGCCGACCTCCAAGCCCTGTGCCGCGAAGCCGCCATGGCCTGCCTTCGCAAGTTGCTCGGCGACGTCGATCTGTCTCGCGGCGGCATTCCTTCCGATCGCCTGCAAACCCTCGAAGTGACTCAGGAGCACTTCCTCTCGGCCTTGGCCGAGATTGAACCATCCGCCATGCGCGAGGTTTTCGTCGAGGTTCCCTCTGTCACCTGGGATGATATCGGCGGCTTGGCCGACGTGAAGCGGCAACTGACCGAGGCAGTCGAATGGCCGCTGAAGCATGCCGACCTTTTTGCAAAGGCCGCGGTCAGGCCGGCTAAGGGGCTGCTTCTTTCCGGCCCGCCCGGCGTCGGCAAGACCCTGCTGGCCAAAGCGGCGGCGACTCAGTCCAACGCCAATTTCATTTCCGTCAAAGGCCCGGAATTGATGGGCCGATACGTTGGAGAGTCCGAAAAAGCCGTCCGCGACGTCTTCCGCAAGGCCCGGCACGCCGCCCCCTGCGTCATCTTCTTCGACGAGATCGACGCGCTGCTCCCACACCGCGGATCGGACAGCAGCGTGGTCGGCGATCGCGTCATCGCCCAGTTCCTTGCCGAAATGGACGGCGTGGAGGAATTGCGCGGCGTTCTGGTCATGGGCGCGACCAACCGTCTGGACCTGATCGACCCCGCCGTTCTCCGCCCGGGCCGTTTCGACCTTCTCCTCAAGCTCCCGCTTCCAGACCTGTCGGCGCGCCGGGAAATCTTCCAAGTCCACTTGCGCGGCAAACCGTTGGCCAAGGACATCGACTGTGCCGAGCTTGCCCGCCGGACCGATGGCGCCTCCGCTGCCGATATCGCCGGCGCCTGCACCCGCGCGGCCCTGGCGGCGGTCCGCCGCGTCATTACCTCGCCGGCGGAACCTCTGCTCATCACTCCCGACGACTTGCTCTTGGCTATTGCTCAGATCAAGAACCACGCCGACGAGCGCAAACCATGATGACCCCCACAACCGGCCCGGGAAAAATCTACGCCCTGCTGGGAATTACCCTGGAATCGCGGCTCCAGGCTGCAAGCGGCTGGTCGCTCGTGCCTGCCGACGGCTTGCTGGCGGTTCTGGCCGAGTACGATGCCGATCGGTTTGTCGGCGAGACCGCCGAGCGCAACCTGGCCGACCCACGGAAGGTCGCCGCGCTGGCCCTGGCTCATGCCCAGCAAGTGGATAAACTGTTCCATCAAACGGTGGTGCTGCCGGTGGCGCTGGGTTCCCTGTTCTCCACACCCACCCCGGTCGAGCAACTCCTGCGTCGGAATCGCGACGCCATTGTTCAGTTCCTTCGCCGCGTCGCCGCTCATCAGGAGTGGGCAGTCAAGGCGGCCGTTGACGCCAAGTCCGCCAAGGGACGCTTCATCGAGCGCGCTTTGGCCTCGGCCCAGATCGATCCGCGGATGCCCGCCGGCGCCCGCTATTTCCGCGAGCAAGCAATCCGAAGGCAGGCCGCCGGCCAGTTTCCGGCCGTCCTCCAACATCGCTGCCAGCAGTTGCGCCAGCCGTTGTCAGTCTGGTGTGCGGATGTTCTTGAGCGCCCGATCCTGCCGCGCGACGATGGCCGTCAGTCCGTCGTATCCTGGTCTTTACTGGTCTGTGACAGATTCCAAGGCGAGATCTCCGCCCGCATCGCCGCCATGGAGTCGGCCCTGGTCGACGCCGAAATCACCTTGGAGTTGAGCGGCCCCTGGCCGCCCTGGAGCTTTGTGCCCCGTTTGAACTAAAGGGGACACGACCCTTAATATTAAGGGTCGTGTCCCCTTCAGTCCTCCCGAAGCTGCCGCTACCGCGCCAGCCAGCCGCCGTCAACGGCGATGGTGTATCCGTTCACGTAATCCGACGCCGCCGACGCCAGGAACACCGCGACGCCCTTGAGATCGTCGGGAGTTCCCCATCGTCCGGCTGGAATGCGATCGAGGATTGCCGCCGAGCGCTTTTCGTCCGCCCGCAGCGGGGCCGTGTTGTCCGTTGCCATGTAACCCGGAGCGATCGCATTGACGTTGATGCGATGGGGGGCCAGTTCATTGGCGAACAGACGGGTAATTCCCATGATGCCCGACTTGGATGCCGTGTACGATGGAACCCGAATCCCGCCCTGGAAGCTCAGCATCGACGCGGTGTTGATGATGCGCCCCCCGTGACCCTGCTTGATCATCACCCGCGCCGCCGCCTGCGACAGGAAAAATACCGTGCGAAGGTTGACGTTCATCACGTCGTCCCAGTCCTTTTCCGTGAAGTCGAGCAAGTCGGCGCGGCGAATGATCCCGGCGTTGTTGAACAGAATGTCAATCCGGCCCAGGGATTGAACCGTCGAGTCGATGATCTTGGCAATGTTCGCGGTCTTCGACAGATCGGCCTGGATCGTCGTGCAGCGGCGGCGCAATGCCTCGACTTTCGATCGCGTTTCGTTCTGCTCGATGACGTCGACGGCGGCGACATCCGCTCCCGCCTCGGCCATCGCCAGCGCCAGGCCCTGGCCCAGTCCCCGCCCTGCTCCGGTCACGATCGCCACTTTCCCATCCAGCTTGAATTGATCCAGAATGCCCATGAGCCGATGTTCCCTTTCCCCGTATCGTAACCGAAGAAAGTGGAGAGTGGAAAGTGGACCGCCGCAGAGGCAACTCGATTGGGTGGGGCAAATTTTGACGCCAAAAGCAGTCTGAATCCCCGATATTCCGCGGCCGTTGTTGGGGCCGGCTCGAATTTATCCCTCATTCCTGATGACTTACCGCCTGCCGCGCCGATGTCATTTCTGGCCGGGATGGCGGGTGGTGCGTCCCATAACCTGAGGACATGAGTTTGCGACCGATGGTTCAGCTTTCGATCGATCTGCTGGAAACGTTCGTGAGCGTGATCCGGCTCGACGGCGACGCGGCCCAGGCTGCGCGGGCCTTGGACATCAACCAGCCGAGCATGTCCAAACGGCTGGCGTTCCTCCAGCACGTCAACGGTATTCTCAAACGCCCCTGGCTTCGTCGCGTGGGAAAGACCTGGCTGCTGACCGATGAGGGACGCCGGGTTCTGCCGGTCGTTCGCGATCTGCTGTACCGCTATCACAAGCTCCATGACTACACCAACGAATCGCCGCCGACTCCAACCAGCGTTCTGCGTTTCGCCTGCGGCCAGACGGCCGGGTCGTTCCTCATACGCCGGGCGCTGCAAAATTTCCGCAAATCGCATCCGGATGCCCAGATTCGCGTCTCGACCATGCGGTCCGAGCAGCGCATCGCCGGCGTCGCCAGCGGCGCCATCGACATGGCCCTGGTCAGCCGCGCCAACAAGGAGATCAAGGAACTGGCCCGCGGCACGCGCCTGCGCATCGAACCCATCAGCCGATCCGGTTACTTCCTGGCCTGCGCCAAGAGCAGCCCCTGGTCCGCCAAATTCAAAAAACTCCCGCGGCACAAGCCGCTGCCGCTGTCGGCCCTGGCCGAGTTCCCCCTGATCCTCCCCGAGCCGGATTCCCACACCCGGAAAATTCTCGATCCGCTCATTCACCGCCAAAGCTGGGCAAACAAAATCGAATACCGCATCGAAATCGGCGGCTGGCTGACGATCCTGGATTACGTCCGCGCCGGACTTGGCGTAGGGTTGGTCAGTGAGTTAGCCCTATCCGATCCGGCCGCGAAAAACCTGCTCTTCCGCCCCCTGTCCGATTCGCGCCTCGGCACGATGGTGATGAAACTCATCACCCGCAAGGCGGATGATGAAGCTCAGGCCACATCGCGAGCAAGCGTCAGCAAGGCTTGGCGAACGAGCCTGAAGGCGTCAATGGGGCGGTGATCAGCCGATCCTCCTTTCGGCAACCGTAACTCAAGAAAGACAGTGGCCTTGGCAATTTGCCTTGCCACGGCTGTCTCTGTCGTAATAGCGGGCCTGTTCTGACCCCGGATCCGCGATTATCGCCCAGCAGTCCCGCGTCTCATTATGGGCCCCGTGAATTCAAATACCGTCACTCCGATTTGACGGTACAGAAAGCCATTTGAGGAGCATGCGTAAGGGCTTTCTCATTGCGTAGAAAATACTTACGCCACATCGAGCGTCTTAAAAAAAGCTAATATTGGGCGATTGGCCCTTACCCCAAGCCTAACGCACATTGATACCTCGCGCTCCGCACGACAAAATCGCCCGCATGGGAGTACAATCCTCCCCATTCTCCGAGCTTTGCGAACTACTACGGCACCGTCGAGGAACTCTATGGGCGCCGAAATTTATCCGTCGCCACGACACTATCTCGGGGTCACCGTATCGAGCACTTTCACGGACTTGAAGGAACATCGAGCTGCTCTGATCAAAGCCATCAAGGCGCACGGGTTGACCGATGTCGCCATGGAGAACGATTTTGCCAAGCTAGTGGATGTAATTGATTCCTCGCTCCAGATGGTTCGCGATGGCTCCGTCTACATCGGTGTCATCAGTCACAAATACGGTCAGGTACCACTCTGCCCGCGTCGCAATCCCGAAAAACTTTCCATCACAGAACTTGAGTTCAACGAAGCCCTGAGGCTCGAACGTCCCATCCTGCTGTTCGTTATGGGGCATGCGCATCTGGCGCGGGAAGAGGACTTCGAGAGCGATCTCCTAAAGAAGGAGAAGCTGAAAGCGTTTCGCGAGCGGGCAAAACGGATGACTCCGGATTCATTCGTGCATCGAGTCTATGCAACCTTCGACAGCCTCGATGAGTTCAAAGAGAAAATCAGCCCGGCTATCGCCGAGCTTCGCCGCCTTCTTGATGGAAAACCCGATTCAGGCGGCCCTGCCCCTGACCCTGTCCCTAAACCTCCAGCTCTCTACGCGGAGCCGTCCTATATCGGGTCTCACAAGTTCATTGGCCGTCGGGCTCAGCTTGACATGCTGAGCGATTGGGCTCTGCCTGCCGACCCACACACAGTTCTTTTGTTCGAGGCTATCGGCGGTAATGGCAAGAGTATGCTCACTTGGGAGTGGACGACCAAACATGCCACCAAAGTTCGCACCGATTGGGCCGGTCGTTTCTGGTATTCGTTTTATGAGAAGGGTGCCATGATGACCGACTTCTGCCAGCACGCGCTCGCCTATGTCACAGGCCAGCCGCTGGAAGAACTCCGTAAGAAAAAGACGCCCGAACTGGCTGAACATCTCCTCCACCACCTCCAAGCCCGCCCTTGGCTGTTCATTCTCGACGGGCTTGAGCGTGTGCTCGTCGCTTACCATCGAATTGACGCTGCCGAGGTTCCAGATGAGGAGGTCAACAGGCCAACCGATAAGATCGCCAGCCGCGATCCGTGTGCGGCCATCCGGCCAGAAGACGATGATCTGCTCCGCGTCCTCGCTACGGTGGCCCCATCCAAACTGCTCGTCAGCTCCCGGCTCGTGCCCCGCGTGCTGCTGAATCAGGCAAGCCAACCCATTCCTGGCGTGCAACGCATCTCACTTCCTGGCCTTCGTCCACCAGACGCCGAGGCGCTTCTCCGCTCCTGCGATGTCACCGGCGATTCTCGGGCGATTCAGGATTACCTCACAACCCACTGCGATTGCCACCCGCTCGTCATCGGTGTACTTGCCGGACTGATCAACGACTACTTCTCTGACAGGGGAAATTTCGATGCCTGGGCAGCCGATCCCGCAGGAGGCGGTCAGCTCAACCTGGCCAACCTTGACCTTGTCCAGAAGCGCAACCACATCCTCGAGGCTGGCCTCAAGGCGCTTCCAGCGAAAAGCCGTCAGCTTCTATCCACTCTGTCGCTACTATCGGAAGCCGTGGATTACCCCACGCTCTGCGCCTTCAATCCTCACCTGCCACCGGAGCCGGAAGAAGTGAACGAACCTCGAAACCCGGAACATTCGTTGCGATGGAATGAAATGTCCGACGCGGATAAGTTGCAGGCAGAGCAGGATTATCAAATTACCCTCCGGCGCCGGAAGGAATACGAACACGCCATCAATACACGACTCCTATCACCAGCGTTTCTCGCCGCCCCACAAGAACTGGCAAAAACTGTCCGTGATCTGGAGCGCCGAGGACTGCTGCAATATGATGGTCGGACCAAGCGATATGACCTGCATCCCGTCGTCCGCGGTGTTGCCGCTGGCCGTCTTCGCCCGGAGGAAAGGGAACAGGTTGGCCAAACTGTTGTGGACCATTTTTCCCGACACGCTCACAACCCCTACGAGGAAGCGGAGACCCTGGAAGATCTTCGCGATGGCATCACTGTCGTCCGCGCGCTGCTCAAGATGGGCCACTTCCAACAGGCTTGTGATGCCTATCGCGGTGGATTGGCCACCTCACTGTTGTTCAACCTAGAGGCCTATACGGAGGTCTTGTCTCTTCTCCGGCCGTTTTTTCCCCAAGGTTGGGGTTTTGTGCCGGCGGTCGTCCGCCAATGGGATCAGGGCCATTTGACAAACGACGCCGGACAAGCATTGCACGGAAGTGGTCACCAAAACGAAGCCCTCGCCGCCTGCAGTGCGGCCCTTCTTCAGCGCATGGAAACGGCGAATTGGGAAAACGCGACAATTGATTTGTTCAATATTACAAAAATCCTGGGAACCCTGAACAACCTGGCAAAGCAGGAATGCTCTACCCGTCTGGCGCTGGAACTGGCTGAGCAGGTCGGCGACCAAAATAATCTTTTCCGCGCTCGGGAGGACCGCTTCCAGCAACTAGCAATGTTCGGGCAGTGGACGGCTGCGGAAGCAATGTGGGAGTTGCTAGACCCCATGGGGCGGAGATGGAGGCGCGCGATCTATCGTCCCGGCGACGTGGAATACGCCTACGCTCAGTTCAAGTTCAGCAAAGGGGAATTGAAGGAAGAGCACCTTGCGCAGGCCGAGGAATTCGGCAAAGGAGGTAAGAACCGCATCGCCACTCGCCTCCTCCACTCGCTCCGTGGAAAATGGCGGCTAGAGCAGGGCCAGTGGGAGATCGCCGCCGAGAGTCTCCATGAGGCCGTGCGCCTGACCCGTGCAGTAGGGAAAACAGATGCGGAGGCGGAGACCCAACTCGCCCTCGCGAAATTCCAACTCCGCCAGCTTCCCGATCCGCAGCACGTGGCTGAACAATTTGCACAGGCTAGGAACCCCTCGCACCGAGCCCTCGCTGACCTCTGGCTTGCCATCGGCGATCCGGAACAGGCAAAAAAACACGCTCTGGCGGCATACAAATGGGCTTGGGCCGATGGCGAGCCTTACGTCCGCCGCTCCGAACTGACCAAAACCGCGGCTCTGCTGAACCAACTCAGCACTGAGATTCCCGAACTGTCGCCATACGACCCCAAAAAGGATGAGAAGCTCACTTGGGAGTCCGAAGTGGCCACCGCCATTGAAAAGCTCCGGGCCGAGAAGGTAGCAGATTAAACCAAGAAGGGCTAATCGCTAAACTAATAATTACCAGCCGATTGCGCGACAGTTCGCTCGCGATGGCGCTGGCCTGAAGGCCGTTGCAAATACTCCTCCACCAATCTTGCGACATTCCGCGTCGGCGGACCAATTTTCGACGGCGGCGGCCAGATAATCGTCGTGCGTTGACTGCTAATCCGAATCCACCGGGTCGGGGACTGGCCGAACGCGGTCGGCGGCGGCGTAGATGTCGTCCGGGCCAAGCACCTTGGCCCCGCTCACGGCGGCCCGGGCGACGGCGGCGTCCAATAGGGAAATCGCCTTGGCGGGATATTCGCCGGGCAAAGCGATGGACGCCCTCACGGCGACAGTGGCACAGAGGGCGTCGATTTCGACCGCATAAGCCCGCCGTTTCTCCAGTAGAATCGCTACCAACTCTTCCTGCGTGAGGTCGGTCAATTCCATGAGATGAACGCGTCGCGCCAGCGGATCGACCTTGAAATGACGCAGCCAATTGCGGGTAGTCGTTCCGATCAGGCGAGCGCCCCGATCCAGCGACTGGCTCAGGAGCAATGGGCCGCAGTAGATTTCGTGGCAGGCCAGCTCGATATGCTCGATGGCGGCGACGGCCTCGGACTCGATCAGTTCATTGAGCAGTTCGCCAAAGCATTTGGCCCGCTCTTGAGCCGGGATGGAGGAAACAAAGCCGATCAGGTCCAGGTTCACCATGGCGGCCGGCGAAGAGCGTGACCATTGGCGGAAAAGGCCCAAGAGGAGGTTGGTCTTGCCGGCGCCGGAGGGTCCGACGATCAGCGGCAGGCAGGGATCGCGCCGGCGCAGGCAGGAGAGAATCTGTTCGATCTGATCTTGTCTGCCGATCGTCGAGTGAGATTCATCGGTGGAAATCGGGCGGCCGAAGCGCGAAAGAATCCGGCCCGGGGCCGAGCGCGGCACGGGTTTGCGGGCGGGTGGATCGCGCGGGGGAAACCAGGGGAAGCCGATGATGCGCAAAGCCCGGCCGATGGCGACATCGAGTTCCGGGCTGACCTCGACGGCCAGGGGACGCCATCCGCCCTGCACCGGCGGTTGGGCGAAGGCGGCCTTGATGGAATTTTCCGATCCGAGATATTCCAGGTCCTGATCGACGAGGGCGACGAACTGCCGATCGGCGGCGGGCCGCTTGAGAAGGAGATTGGTGGCGGCCTTGTTGAATCCGCGGAGGGGCAGATGCCGCAGAATGACGGTATCGCCGTCGGGGTGCTCGACGCCAATGCCGCGGCCGCGCAATTCGGTGAGAAGTGTTTCTGATGACATAGGATTACTCGTTCATTCGGCCGGACTGCCGGTCATTTCCCTGGCCAACCGGGCGAAGAATGCGTGAGATTGGGGAGTCAACCTCGGTTGAACCTGGTCCAGAACGGGCGTCATCAGCCACGAATGCGTTGCCCCCGGGTTTTGCCGCAGGATTTCCTGGAGCATGGTCAGGGGCGTTTGGGCGTCCTGCCCGGCGAGAGTGGCGAGCAGCGCTTGGAGGAAAAGGATTCGGGCAATAATGTACGGCTCGACTCCGGGGCGGCACTCCCACGCATGGTTCACTTCCGCGGCGGCATCGGCCTCTCGCCCCAGAGCGAGCAGGACTCGCGCCAGGTGGCAATGCGTTCCGGCCGGCTCGAAGTTGCGGGCCAGCAGGTGCCGGTAAATCGCTTCCGCCTCGGCAAAGCATCCGGCGGCGAGGGCGTCGTAGGCGGCGTCGCGAAGGGCGGTCAGGCTGACATCGTCGGTCCTGGCCAACAGAGGCGCGACGCGCAATTCATGGCCGATCAGACAGGCCTCCCTTTCTCTTCCCAAAAGATGAAGAAGCCGGCCCATTGCATTAGCGACGGCGTGGGTTTCGGCATGTTCAAACCCGCGAGTGGTCTTGAGAACGTCGATCGATTCGAGATAGAGCTCGGCGGCCTCGTTGGGGCGCCCCTTCCAGTCCAGAAACTGGGCGATCGCGGAAAGCCAAAAGGCGGCATTCGACGGCTTGGCGCTGGCCAAAACCTGTTTCAGTTCCGCTCGAAGGCAGCTTTCCACGATTGCCGGATCGGCGAACGTGCCGACTCGTTCCGGTTGCGCGACAATGAGCCGAGCCAGCGCGGCGGCGCAGGATTCGTGCCGGTCGATGCCTTGTTCCCATAGATCGAGCACGCACCCTGACGGCAAGTCGGCGTCAGGTTCCGGCTCGCCCGACGCAATGCCGTGCACTGACGTTGCCGATCTCATGGCGGCGTCTCCCTCTAAAATCGTTCGCCGGCCCGGTCAGAACGGGAACTCGTTGGCGGCAATTTGATACGACTTCCTGGACCAGAGTTCTTCAGCGGCGAACGGATCGCTTAAGTTCAAGACCATGCCCCGGGTGCTGTCGTAAACGCTCATCCAGTTGGAGGCATCGCGAGCGGCTTTTTTGTGGAGCCGCCGGATCGCTTCGCCTCTGAGCTTCGCCCGCCCCAGGGGCGGCGGGTTGGCGGCGGCATGATCGATCTGGGCGTCGTCGATGCCGGCCAGGCGATGGTCGAGCACGCCGGCACGATCGAGACAATTGAAAATTCCCTTGTCGCCCAGCCGCCCGAATTTGAAATCCAGGGCGAAGAGTTCCGATCTTAATTTGAGATAAGGCTCCAACTGCTCCCATTCCATGGCGCGAGACGAGAGGTGGGGCGCGAGTTGCGCGACGATTTTCCGCAATGGCCCCCGCCGAGCCAAGACAAAATCGGCGGAAAGGTCGGGCTCGTCGGGCGCCCCCGGCACGGCGTCCATGCTACGGCGAAGAAGGTCGGTCAGGTGCGTCCAGTGCCGAAGCGACCGCCGGTCAAAACCTCTCTTTTCGATATGGGATTGGAAGACGCGGTATTTGATTCCCCAGTCCAGACAGGTCGCCACGCTGTCGGGCGCGTCGTCAAGCCGGTGGAGCATGTCGTCCCATTTTTCGATCGCCTCGGGCGCCCACGAGGGCATCCAGGGCGCGTGCGCGTGGGTTCGAGCTAGGTCAAGATAATGACGCTGGATGTCGATGGCGGACAGTTCGCGGCCTGAATGCGCTTTGGCTTTCACCGTGCAGGTTGGATCGGAGGCGAAGTCCCGGAGCGCCTCGACCGGCGCGCAGAGCGTCGCCTCGCGCCCGGGATGAAGCCCGGCATCGGCCAGAGCCACCACGATCGACGTGGCGGCGAATTTCAGCCAGTTTTGTTTTTGGCTGCAAAGCGCGTCGCCCACGAGAACGTGAAGCCTGTGATAGCCCTTGGAGGAAAGGGTTTGATCCTTGACGTGAAAAATTCCTCGCGCGTGGTCGCCCGTGCTCGATTCCGACACGGCAGCGCCGATGTGCCAGGCGCGTGGAGAGAGGGTGAAAGAGCATCCGGTCCGGGTGAGCGGACGAAATCCACCGGCGCCGGCGGTGACCACTCTTGCCGCCAGAAAGGGGATCAGGTCGCCGGCGAGTTTCGCCGGCTCCGATCGCGTCAGGTAGCTTTCATGCGCGCCCCAGGTCGAGGCGCCGGTGTAATCGACGTTGCAGCGATAGAGGGCGGCATCGTCCAGGTGGATTCTTCGCGCCAGTTCGCTCGCCAGGGCGGCCAGGATGCGCTCCCCGGCGAGAAGATATTTGACGATTTCGTCGGGAGCGCTGCATTCCGGGCTGGCATATTCATATTTCTGGCAGTCGACGTAGAGACGCCCGCCGTTGGCGAGAAAAATCCCTCCTTCCCCGAGACCGCGGAGGTGGACCAGCGATTCCTCGGCAATGGCGTTAAGGTGGTTCAGGAGCATTTCAAGGTCGGGGCTGGCGCCGCGCCTCGTGGCGCACAACGCCATTTCCTGCTCGAAGCCCATGAGATGCGTGGCGGGCATGCTACTGTCCTCCGCGCAGTTGCTGCGCCGATCTAAGGAACTGCTCCGCCTCCACGCCGCCGCCGTGCAGGGCCCGTTCGATTTCGGCATCGGCGGCATCGGCCAGCCGCCGGCAACTCGCCTGGATGGCCGACAGTCCTTCCGATGGAGTTGAAGAATCGCAAGAATCGTTTTGCCGCGCGGGGCGATGCTGAATCAGTTGCGTTTCCATGTTCAGTCTCCTGTGAAAAGTTTGCCGGGCACAGCCGGCGTGGTTTGTTCGCGTTGAACGATTGCCGCGCCGGTCGATCCCGCTGTGGAGCCGGAGCCGATCTCGCGCCCCAAGCCCAAGGCGCGCAGGCCCTCGATGAAGGACGGCGCCGCCTGGAGGATTTGCTCGCATTCCCGGCGCGTGAATCGAAGTGGGTTGGCCATCCAGAGCGCGGGATAGTGGTAGGACGTCCAACCGGCTGGGGAGACGCTCTTCTCGCGTATTCGAACCATGTCCCAATCCACGTCGTCCAGCAGGCCGGAGCCGGCGTGCCGGAGTATGTGCGCCCGCAGCCATGCGCGGGTGTCGTCGGGAGGCTCGTGCATGATTCGCTCGATCTGCCCGTCGCTCACGATTTTCCGGACTGCGCCGGCCCGCTCCATCGCCCAATACAAACCCTCGCCGGGGTCCAGCGACGAGTACAAATGGTCGAGATATTTCATTGCCGGCGATTCCCAACTGAGCCGGCGTTTGGCGGCGGTGCGTTCCAGAAGCGACAATTTGGCGACCCAGTCGATGCGCCCGGCGAGATAGTCGAAATCGCGCTGACGCAATTTCCGCAAACACTCGCCCCAGATCTCCATGATCCGGCCGACATCGCTCACCAGCCCACTGGCCCGGCCGGCATCGACAAATCCCGCGGCCTTCTCGAAGATGGCTTCCAGAAGCTCGACCGCGGTGTATTCGGAGCCGTCGATCAGGCGGTTCTTCACCTTCATCTCCGGATCGCGGCTCCATCGGTGCAGAGATTCCACGGGATCGTCCAGCAGAAACTGCGCCGGGACCTGCTCCTGCTCAATCATGGACAGGACGATCTGAGTCATTCCAACTTTGAGAAGACTCGACGTTTGGCAAAGCGTGTTATCGAAAAAGATGGAATGCAGACGGGCCAGCCGTTCATCCCCGCGGCCGACGCCGCTCGCTCCGGCGAGGGGTTCGTCACGCGAATTGCATATCGGCCGATGGAACGTCGTTTGGGGTCCGGCGAGGACCTCGAAAAAATCCGCCCGCGCCGCGATCTGATAGCGGGCCGGCTCGCCGGGTATTTCCGATCCGACCTTTCCCGCGCCCGTCAGAACAATGCCGGCGCACTGATAGGAGGCGAGGAACAGGAGATACTGAATCCGCCGGTTGAAGACGTTGTTCCAGCACCGTCGGGTCGTCAGGAAGTTCAGATGCGAACCATAGCTATTCCCATGTCCATTGCTGTTGTTCACCAGCACCTTGATGGTCCTGCCGGCGGGCATGCGCTCGTTGGCGCGGACCATCGCCTCGCGGGCAATCCGCAGCATGGCGCCGAAGGCGGCGACGTGGTCAAAGGCGCTGATGACCTCCGGGAGGCAGATTTCCAGGTGATCCAAATCGATATATACAGATGACCCGTTGGCGGGCAGGAATTTGCGGCCGCGGTCCTGCGCGTATTGCTGATACCCGGATTCCCGCCCCACGCGCCCGCCGTCCCGGTCCTGCGTGATGGAGTCGCAATAAAAGCCGCCGGCCTGCGGCGGCCAGGCGCTGTCGGCATAGGAGGGCGCGTAATAACTCCCGTCCGAGGCGCGGCTGAATCCGGCGATCTCGTCAAGCAGGGCGCGGGCCGCGTCACCGGCGGTATTGGCCGCACGATCCGAGGAATCTCCCACGATCAGATTGCCCAGCTCTACGTCGGCGCCGCAGAGTTTGGGCGTCACACGGTCGTCGGCATCGGCGTGAAAATCGGACATGTTCCACCTTTGAACCGGAATTCCATTCGTCTTCAGGCCACTGGCGCGTTCAGGAACCGATGCGGCCGCGTCACCTTGCGGACCAGCCGCTCGACGCCAACCACGTCGACGTCGGTGGGCAGATCGGGCAATTGATTGCGAACGCTGTGAATGGTCAGAGCCGTTGATACCTTCTCCATCGCCGCTGCCACGGCTTCCTCCATGTCGCAGACCTGCACACCGCGCTGCCCGGTGCGGATCTCTCGCTCGTAGGCCAGGAGGCAGGCGCCCCGGCAGATTTGGGCAAATAGCCGGCCGCTGGCGAAATCTCTGGCGGAGACCGTGCGCGTCTTGCCATCGCGGAACTTGATCCGGCAGAGTTCGGCAAAGCGGGAATTGGGGCTATAGATTCGCGCCAACGCCGTTTCGATGATCTCCTGCCGCGTCAGCATCGCCGCGTCGCCGTTTGGGCTCATCGGGGTAGTGGGCGACAGATGGATGGAGAAGATCGACTTTGCTCCGTTGATGTCGGGCGGACGGACGCTCACCTCCTGATCGCTCAGCCGTTGCAACAGCGCACCATCTATCAAATCCTTACGATTTGTGGTGGCCACGATCGCAATGCCTTCTCGCCCGGTGAACCCATCCAGCTCGGCTAATAAAACGTTAAGCGTCTTGTCTGAGTAATGGCCTTGGAAACTGCCGCGATGACGGCCCACGCAATCGACCTCGTCCATGAACAGGACGACCAGCGAGCCGTCTTTCGCCGCTTCGCGCAGCGAGGCAAACAGGTCCCTCACGTTCCTCTCGCTTACGCTGACCAACGAGCTTTCCCACTCGGCAGGCTTAACGACAAAGAACTTGGCACGGCGCCCGGTTGTTTTGGCGATATGCGACACCAC
This sequence comes from Tepidisphaeraceae bacterium, assembly GCA_050011595.1. Classification (GTDB taxonomy): domain Bacteria; phylum Planctomycetota; class Phycisphaerae; order Tepidisphaerales; family Tepidisphaeraceae; genus PALSA-1353. The sequence continues at coordinate 4,255 of JBEKIV010000045.1, read as the reverse complement.
GGCGCGCACCATCAGCGTCTTGCCACAGCCCGGTGGCCCGGTGAGCAGGACGCTACAGCGGCCGGTCAGTCCGTATTCGGCCGCCTTGTCGGGGGCGACCAGAACGGCCGACAGGACCGTCAGCAGCTTGTCGAGGTTCTCCTCCTGTCCGCCCACCGCGTCCAGGCTGACATCCGGGGTTTCGCCGAGCATGAAGCGGCGATTCTGCGCCTGCTCGACCCTTTCAAAAGCGATCCAAGCCGACGAATTCCAGCGCACGCGGTCTCCGGACCCCAGCGCCACGTTTTCCAACGACGCCGACATCTCCACTTCGACGTCTTCTTCGTGACTGCGCAGGATGAGCGAGCCGCGGAGAGTTTTTTCGACGACGGTCGCAATTTCTCCCGTCCGCGGCAAACCCCGGGGACTATTGGCCACCACCGCGGTTTGTTCCTGGTTCAGCATCACCTCGCAACCCTTGGCCAGGGACTCGACCGGCACTTCGTCGGCCACCCCCACGACGCGCTGCGTACTGCCGTTCTGCACGAGCACCCGGCGTTCCGAGGGATTGCCGACGTGGCCCAGGAAGATCGCCGGATACCAGAGCCTCCCGATGAGCTGATCGATTTTTCGGCGCAGGTCGGCGGTGAGCGCGCCGGCGCATTGCAGGCCGCGGCCATATCGGTCGATCGCCTTCAGAAGTTCGAGGAAGACGGCGTCGGCGGCGTCGGGGGACAATTGCTGAACCGCATGGACAAGGTGCAGTTTTTGCACCAGGTCAGGGGCGCCGTCGCCGGTGGCGGCCAATTTGACGGCCAGGTCATTGCACGATGGGTTCTCGCTTCGCTTCATTGGTTTCTCCTTGGGTTTCAAATCCTGCGGGAAGAGGCGCGTGAATGACGTGGAACGCACGCCGCGTCAAATTCCCCAGATGCCAGCCCCACGTGGTCCACGACATTCCGCTCTGCGGGGAATCCGTGACCAGCAATGCGATGCCGTAGGCTCGTGGGAAGCAAATGCGGTGGAGTTTTCGGTCCTCTTCGCTGAGGAAGGGCACCGCGGGTCGCCGCGCGGACGGGGCATGGGCTTCGGTTTTGTCCTGGCGCTGGTGGTAAAAGCTGTGACTGTGAAACCAACCGAGAAAGATTTCATCGCGATTTCGGCGATCCACCGCAGCCTGCACGTCCGTCCAGGTATCGGGGGTGAATGAGAGCCGGGTCAATTCCCCTTTCGCCTTCGCGGGGATTAGTGCGGTGATTTCCAGAAATAGTTCGGGGAGATCGGCGTCACGGCAGACGTGGCCGATGAGGATGCCCCCCGTCTCCATGGAGCCGGCCTTGCGCGTCAGGATCGAAGCCTCTTCGAGAACGCGCCAATGGAAGAAGACCGGCAGGTCATAGGAATTCTCCGTGCCGAAGAGAAGCGCGCCGCCCATGAGGCGTTCGATGTTCCCCGGTTTGATCGGCAGCGGAATTTCCCGCTGCGTGAGCGAAAATCGAGGCGGCGATTGCGCCCCGGTCTGCCGCGCAATGGCCAGCACGCAATACTCGAAATCCTCTCCTTCTTTCATATCTCCACTTTCCACGAATCGACAGGCGGCTTGCTGGGCCTGCGATTTGAAGTAGGTCGTCGCGAAAATCCGGGAGGCTTCGGCGCCCGCGGCGGTCAAGGCGGCTCGGAATCCGATCAGGACGGGCGGTCCAGTCCGCTCCTGCCAGATCGGTTCGACCGTCATTTGGGGCAATCCGCCCGGCTGCTGCACGACGCCGCGACGCAGCAGGTCGAGGATCAGCGTTTCTCGAACCGGGACCCAATCGACCTTGATGGGGACGCGTCCCAGAACGCCGCCGGGCGCCTTGCGCCACAGTTCCAGCACGTATTCGTATGGATGGTCGAGCATAGGGACCTTCGAAAAAAAATGAGGTTCGGGGCGGCAAAGCCCCGGCGGAACCGCGGATTCCGCCGGGGAAACGATTTCGCACCGTCACAATCCGCATCCCGCCTCCACGCTCGGTTGCAGCACGAGGCGCGTGCCGGGTTGGACGACGTCTCCCACGACGTCGGCATCGTGAAGAATCGCGCCGTCGCTATCCCGGCGCAGGCTGTGACTGATCGGCCCGGACGAGTCGTTTTGCGGGAGATTCATCAACGCCAAAAGCTCTGGAATCACCTCGCTTACGCAGGCGTCCGCGGGACAGTCGTTCACCGTGGCCGATTTCTGGCCGGAAATGTCCCGGACTTCAAAACTCAGTGTGTTCGTGGCGACACTCATGGGGCTACTCCTTGTGAAATAAGCACTTAACTACGCTGGCACACCGCCAGTCGCGGACCACCCGCGAGCCGACAAGTACCGGCGTGACATTTGTTCATTTGAAAGCAACATCACCTCGCGCTGGCACATTCCGGCGGCGACGGAAAGCGCCGCCAGGACGTGATCCAATTGCCGGGCCGAGGCGCTCGGGCTCAGATACGCCTGCAAAACGGGAATTTCGGCGCCGGACTCGGCGAGAACTGCCGGCCTGGCGGCGCGGACCGTTCCACCGACTTGCAGCAACATCAGGGCGATCCCCTGGCGCGAGGAGGCGGAAATTGGTGGCTCGGCGCGGTGCAGGTTCACGGTCGCGCGCAGGCCGTCGTCCCAGCCGAGAATGGCTTGCGCGTAACAATCCCCGGCCTCCAGTTGCACCGTGATTCGGCCTTCGTTGCGCCGATTGAATGCCCATCCCGCGGCAGTGCACAGCGCCGGCAGGTCCGGAGCTTCTGACCCGTCGCTCCAGCGCGAAGCGCCGTGATTGCGAACCGGATGTCGATGCGTCGCTTGCTTCAGATCGTCGATGGCCATGCCCAGTTGTGCCTTCATCGCTTCGTCCGGGGCTCCGCCGGCAATTGGCGCGGCCGGCGTTGCCTCAACATCCAAGGGCATTTCCAACGCGGCACGTATCACCGCGCCATCGGGAGCGGTCACGAGTTTCGCCGCGCCGGGCAGCACGCTGTTTCGCAATAACACTTCCCAAGCGCAGCGCGGCACGGCTTGGCCGTGAATGTGTTCCTGGGCGAATGGCGCACGAAGTTGAAGCCATTCGCCGTCGAGGGCGGCGGTCAATGAAAAGTGATCCTCGCAACGAACGCGCCAACAACCGAAGCTAACGTCGATTACCTCGGCCGCGATTTTGCCGAGTGCCTCGGCTACCGCGCGCCGTAACTGCTCTTGCCTCGAAGCCATCATGGCTCCCTCCTTTCACCGTTGAGGCTGATCTGGAGGGCCAGAGGCCGCCTTTTCAGCGGCCTTTTGTCCGCGGGTAGCAGGTGCTGATTGTTGCGCGCCCACTGGGCGGCGGACTCGTTCAACGGCGAATGCGCCGCCCATTTTGAGTAAGTGACGATCGCAAACACTTGGTAAATGATTTCCACCAGCTTTGTACCTGGACGAATGAAATGCTCGCCAACGCAGATAAATGGGGGACGCACATTGGGGTGAATGACGTTGGCGGGATATAGCCAAGTCAATGTCTCAAAGCTATTTGCCGCGTGCAGGTAGTGATCGGGGAAAAAAATTCCGATGTCCCAGCGGTCGGCCTTGCAAATCCGGCCTTGATTCTCTACGAATCCGTGGCAAGAGAAGCGCGCCACGTATTTTTGCGGCGGTCCGTCGCCCTGGCGCCAAGGCTGCAATTTCAGCAGGTCGCTTGCGGCGGCAAGGGCCATGCCTTCTTCAAACTGTTTGTCCAGGAATAGGTTCAGGATCTTGTCCATGTTCAATTCCCTCCCGGCTCATCTGCCAAGCTGAGTTCGACGTGTTGGCATCCGTGTGAACCGTTGAGCGTCAAAATGTCGCCGGAACAAAGACCGAAGCGCCGTAGCGGGCGGGCGAGCAGGCGATCGCCGGCGGAGCCTATGTCGAGGTGCGGCAGCAGATAAAATCCCATGGATTGCATTTCGCCGCCGCATTGCGCGCAGCGGCGCTGTTTCGCGCCGATCCTGCCTTGCAGGCGGAGCGCGCGCGCCTGCTGCCCGCATTGCAGACAGACCAGGCGCGTCACCCACATGCGCTCCGCACTGACTGAAACCGGAAGCTCGCCCCCCAAGAGTTTCCGGCCGTGCTCAACCAGATCGCCGACCGTCCGCACGGTTTGGGGCGCTTTTTGGATCGACCAAACCTGGTGATCGAACGGACAGGCGCGATTTCGGCGAAGTGTGTTCACGTAGTAGTGGTGATAGCGCGCTTCCACGATCAACTGTCTTCCGGCCAGCGATTGATCCATCGATCCGTCGAAGA
>JBEKIV010000044.1:0-20137 GCA_050011595.1 Tepidisphaeraceae bacterium | reverse complement strand
GCAAGCGCATCGGCGCGGCTGTCCCCCTGGCTGACACACCCCGGCAGCGCCGGCACGCTGGCGACGTAGCCGCCATCTTCTTCCATTTCCAAAACGACCGTGTAACGCATGGTGGTTCTCCCGTTGGATCGTAGCCAAACGGAGGGGGCCATTCAATAACACACAAAAGGACCCGGGCTCTTGGGCACAGGAGATACGAGAAATGGGATTGAACCGCGGATTACTCGGATAGCGCGGTTAGCGGTGAATCCATCCGCGTAATCCGCGGTCGGGCATTCTTTGCCGTGCAATTCGCCCCCACCCGATGGATGCAGTGGAGCGCCCAAAGCAACTAAATCTTGAATGTCCCCTTAAATCTCCAGCATCTGCCGGGTCGGTTCTTCCAGGTATTGCTTGAGGCGCACCAGGAAGCTGACGGATTCGCGGCCGTCGACCAGGCGATGATCGTAGCTCAATGCCAGGTACATCATCGAGCGGATTTCGATCTTGTCGTTGAGGGCGACGGGGCGTTTCTGGATGGCGTGCATGCCGAGGATGCCGCTTTGCGGGGGGTTCAAAATCGGGGTGCTGAGCAGGCTGCCGAAGATGCCGCCGTTGGTGATCGTGAAGGTTCCGCCGGAGAGTTCTTCCAGGGACAGTTTCCCGTCGCGGGTTGCGCCGGCCAGGCGTTTGATCTCGGACTCGATTTTGGCGAAGGACATTTTTTCGGCATTGCGAAGCACGGGCACCGCCAGGCCGCGCTCCGTGCTGACGGCGATGCCCAGGTTCACGAATTGGTGATAGATGACATCGTCGCCTTCGATGAAGGCGTTGACCTTGGGGAATTCCTTCAGGGCCAGGACGCAGGCGCGGGCGAAAAAGCTCATAAGCCCCAGTCCGACGCCGTGGACTTCCTGGAACCGGTCCTTGAATTTGTTGCGCAGCTCGAGGATGGAGGTGAGGTCCACCTCGTTGAAGGTGGTGAGGATGGCGGCGGTGCGCTGGGCGAGGAGCAGGGTTTCGGCAATGCGCTTGCGGATTTTGCTCATGGGCGCGCGGTGGATGCCGGTGGAATCGTAGGTGATCGCCTGCGGGGTGGGAGCGGGAATAGGCCCCGCGGCCGGCTCCGGCCGGTTGCCCGCGGAGGAGCGATATGCCTGGACATCTTCCCTGGTGAGCCGGCCCTTGGGGCCGGTCGCGGGGATCGACTTGGGATCGAGTTGATTCTCGGCAACCAGCCGCCGAACCGCGGGGCTGAAATCCGCCAGCGGGTCATTGGCCAGAGGCGGAGGCGGGGGGGCGGGAGCGGGTTTCTTCTGCTCGGCGGGGGGGGCGCTCTTGGCGCCCGTCGGATCGATCTCGGCGATCACGTCGCCCACTTCCACCATCTCTCCTTCGCGTTTTTTCGGGTGGATGATGCCGGCCGATTCGGCGGTGACATCGGCGTTGGCCTTGTCGCTTTCCAATTCGCAGATCGGCTCGTCGACGCCGACGGTTTGTCCGTCCTGCTTGTGCCATTTGAGGAGCTTGGCCTGTTTGACCGACTCGCCGAGACCGGGAACTTTTACCTGGATCGCCATGGATTGGTCCTTCTCTGAAGCGATGTTTTAGTCGCCGCCGACGCCGGAGCCGTGGGCGACTTTTTCCAATTGGGGTTCCGTTTCGGCGGGTCTGGATTCCTTCGTCGTCGGCGCGGGCAGGTCCAAGGCCCGGGAAATAATGTCCGCTTCCTCCTGATCGTTGATGCGCTTGGACCCCACGGCGGGGCTGGCGGACTCCTCGCGGCCGAAATAGTTCAGCACGGCGGTCTCCGGCAGCATGGGCTGAAGACGGTCGGACATGAACGTCCAGGCCCCGCGGTTCTTCGGCTCCTCCTGCACCCAGCCCACGTCGTGGGCGTTGCGGTACTTGGCAAGGATCGCCTGCAACTCAGCCTTGGGATAGGGATAAAGCTGCTCGACGCGCACGAGGGCAACGTCCTGGCTTCCGGCTTTTTCGCGGGCGGCTTCCAGCGTGAAATATATCTTGCCGCTGCACAGCAGCAGCCGCCTCACCCGATCGCGAGATGGAAAGCTGCGATCGTCGATCACCAGATGGAACGATCCGTCCGTCAGATCGGATAGGACCGAGACGGCATCGCGCAGATTGGCCTTGGGCATCATGAGGATCAGCGGCTTGCGGAAGTTGCGCCTCATCTGCCGCCGGAGCACGTGGAAATACTGTGCCGGCGTGCTGGGATAGACGACCTGGACGTTGTCCTCGGCGGCCAGGGCCAGGAAACGGTCGAGATAGGCGTAGGAGTGTTCCGGCCCGGAGCCTTCGTAGCCGTGGGGCAGCAGCATCACCAGCCCGGACATCTTCCCCCATTTGGATTCGGCGGCGACGATGAACTGGTCGATGATCGGCTGGGCCATGTTGACGAAATCCCCGAACTGAGCCTCCCAGATCACGAGGTTTCGCGGGTCGGCGGTGCTGAATCCGTACTCGAACCCCAGGACCGCCAGTTCCGACAGCATGGTGTTGACGACGATGATGGGCGCCTGGTGTTCGGCGATGTTTGCCAGGGGGACGTATTTGTCGCCGTTGTTGTAATCGCGCAGGGCGGCATGGCGGTGGGTGAAGGTGCCGCGCTGGGTGTCCTGCCCGACGAATCGGACGGGGATTCCCTCGAGCAGCATGCTTCCCAGCGCGAGCATTTCGGCGCCGCCCCAGTCGATGGGAGCTTTGCCCAGGGCCATTTCAAGCCGGCGGCTCAGCAAGCCCTTGAGTTTGGGATGAACGGTGAAGCCGTTGGGGACTCGGCTGGCGCCCTCGCCGACCTTCCGCAGAACGTCGGCCGGAACCTTGGTGACCGCCGACCAATCCGCCCCGGCGCGGGAGTAGCCTTTCCAAATGCCGCCGAAGGACGGCGGGAGGCTCACGGCGGTCGGCAAGCTTTGGCGGGCGTTGTTGAGCGCTTCGTCGAGCCGGCGACGGCATTCGGTCTTCATTTCCTCCAACTTTTCAGCCGAGAGGACGCCCTGGTCGAGCAGTTGCTTGGCATAGATGTCGCGGACGGAGGTTTTGGCGGCGATTTCGCGGGCCATCACCGGCTGGGTGAAACTCGCCTCGTCCTGTTCGTTGTGGCCGTTCTTGCGGTAACACCAGAAGTCGATCATGACGTCGCAGTGGAATTCCTGCCGGAAGGCGATCGCCAGCCGGGCCGCATGAATGCAGGCCTCGGGGTCGTCGCCGTTGACGTGGAAAATGGGGGCTTGAATCATCTTGGCGACGTCGGTGGGATAGGGGGTGAAACGGCCCTGGCGCGGCAGCGTGGTGAATCCGATCTGGTTGTTCACGATCAGGTGGATCGTGCCGCCGGTGCGATAGTACGGCAACTCCGAGAGGCCCAGGGTCTCGTGGACGATTCCCTGTCCGCAGAACGCCGCGTCGCCGTGGATGAGGATCGGGACCACACGGGTGCGCGTCGCGTGATCGCCGCGATAGTTCTGCTTGGCGCGAACGATGCCGACGACGACCGGATCGACCAGTTCCAGATGGCTGGGGTTGTAGCTCAGGGCGATGTGGATGCTGTGGTTGTTCTTGGTCAGGCGGTCCTGGGCATAGCCGAGGTGATACTTGACGTCGCCGTCGCCGTCCTGGCCCTGGTTGGTTCTACCCTCAAATTCGCGGAAGATGACCTCGTAGGGTTTGTTGACCACGTGGGCCAGGACGTTGAGTCGGCCGCGATGCGCCATGCCCATCACGACTTCCAGAATCCCCAGGGAAGCGCCGTCATCGACGAGGGTATTGAGAAGCGGGATCAGCGCCTCGCCGCCTTCCAGACCGAAGCGTTTCTGTCCCGGCTGCTTGAGGGCGAGGAAATCTTCCAATCCCTGGGCGACGATGAGTTCGTACAGCAGGGCCTGCCGGTCCGCGGCCGTCAGGACGGGGCGGTTGAGAATCGGCTCCATGCGTTCGATGAGCCAATCGCGCTGCGCCTTGTCGGTGATGTTGACGAACTCGACGCCCAGCGTGCTGCAATAAGTGGTCCGCAACTTGTCGATGAGATCGCGGAGCGTTCCGTCGAAGGGGCCGCGGAAATCGGTTTGGGTAACGCGTTTGTCCATGTCCGCGGGCGTCAGGCCGAACTGCGAGAAGTCGAGCAGTGCGTGGCTGGGCCGGTTGTGTCCCAGCGGATCGAGGTTGGCGATGAAATGCCCCAGTTCGCGGTAGGAATGGACCAGGTTTTTCGTTTCGACGCCGGCGCGGGCCTGGCTGGGGGTGAGCTGGCCGTCGGCGTCGAAGGCGCCGCTCAGAGCGGCGGCACGTCCACCGGCGGCGCCGAAGCCCGCGAAAAACGCCTGCCAATACGCGTCCACCGAACGGGGATCGATCTGATATTGCTGGTACAGCCGGTCGATGTAATCCGCATTGTCCCGGTTGATATTGTCGAACGCTTCCATAGACACAAGTCCCAGCGCCCCCGATTCCGATGGGCTATCAATTGTAGGCCTTCAATTAATCGGCGCCCTGCAACAAGCTTAACGCCTTCCATTTACCTTTCCAGCATTGCATCGAGTGATAAATGCTTCAACGCCTTGCTTCCTACATCGACCCTCTTTCCTGTCCGGCTCAATCCCCCCGCATTTTCGCCGCTCAGCAAAAATTAGACATCAATCAAATTCTCGTCAAAATATCTTGCAAATTTTATCATTACAAGAGGTTATAAACATTCGCCGTTTGGCGCTGGGTGTTTCGCCTGATTCAAAGAATCCGGGACAAGGGCTACAATGAGGATGGACGATAATCCCTGATTGGGGTGAACGGCGATGTCAACGGAATTGATTTGTCCAGAATGCGGGGGCGTCATTGGCGGCGATTCAGCCGATCCCGGCCGCGCGTGCGTATGTTGGGCCAATAAATCCGCCGATGGCGAACTTCCAGGCGGGCAGGAATCCAGCGGGGACACCGTCGTCGAAAGACAGGCTGGCCCGCGGGCGAAGGTTTGCTGCCAATGCGGAACGGATTTGACCGGCAAAAAGCGTTTGCGCGACAGCCGGGGATACTGGTGTTACGCCTGCCACAAGCTGGATAAGGAGGCGAACAAGCCCAAAGGGGAGCGATGCGCCGATTGCGGCCGAATCGTCGCCGAAGCGGCTTTGAGCGAATTTGAAGGGCGCCGAATCTGCGGCTCCTGCCGGGCCGAACGAAAGGACCTGGCCAAGGAACGCCGCCGGCTCAGCCCCGTCAAAACCGACGCCTATGACAAGTTGGCCAAGCAACGGGTGTATTGGCTATTCGCCATTCTTGCCGTTCTGGCGGTGATCGTTATCCTTCACCAACTGAAGATACTCCCGCTATAAGCCAGACGACTAGTTGCGGGGCGGAATGCCGCAAATTCTATTCAAACGCCAATTCATTGACGCGATCCGGCGCGGCGAGAAAACCACCACGTTGCGGCGATGGAAGTCCTGCCGTTTGAGCGCCGGATCAAGAGCGTTTGCCCCGGGCGTCGGATGGCTGAAAATCCTCTCCTGCGAAGAAATCCACCTCAAGGATCTCACTAGCGACGATGCCCAGGCCGACGGATTTGCCTCGCTGAGCGAGCTTCTGGTCACACTGCGACAAATCTATCCCAACCACAAATCCGATGGCCGATGCTGGTATCGTGTGGTTTTCCATCCCGAGGACCGGGAACCCCCACCTCCCCCGGATGCCCGAAAGCGCCTGGCTCGCCAAATCCAGGCCGACCTTGACAAGGCCGTCCGCCAAAGCGGATCATTGTTCCACCTATGAGCAGCGCGGTTATCCTGCAACATGTCGCCCAAGAGGGGCCGGGGCGAATCGTGCCGATCTTGCGCGATTATGGCATCCCGGTCCAGCTTCGACGGCTATACCAGGGAGACGAGGTGCCAACCGACCTCGATGAGGTCCGCGTCCTGGTGATCTTGGGCGGCCCGATGGGCGTGAGCGATCTGGGAAATCCGAAATTCCCCTATCTCGAGCCGGAAGTTGAGGTTCTGAAACGCATGATCGCCGCCGACCGGCCGGTTCTGGGCATTTGCCTGGGCGCGCAGCTCCTGGTACACGCCGCGGGGGCAAGGGTCTATCCGAATACCAAGCCGGGCCAGAAACCTGAAGACCCGCCCGTTCCCGTGCCGGAGTTGGGTTGGGGTCCGGTCAATTTCCCCTTCCCCGGCGGGACGGAACCGATCGTCACGGGAATGACCGATGGCTCGATGATGTTTCATTGGCATTACGACACGTTCGATCTTCCCCGCTTGCCCCCGCCGCCGGATGCCCCGAAGCCTCCGGCACCTCCGCCACCGGCGGGCAATGCCCTGCTTTCCTCCAGCCGCTTGTGCAAAAACCAGGCCTTCCGTTTCAAAAATCGGCTTTTTGGGTTCCAATATCATTTCGAGTTCACGGAGAACGACCTGGAAGCGGTGCTCTCCGCCGGCCGGCAGGACATCGCCGAGGTTCTCGGCCCGGACGGTGAAAAAACGATCCGTCAGGATACGGCCAAAAATTATCCCCGCTACGCGCGGCAAGGCGAGCGGCTGGTTCGGAATTTCGTGCAGTTTCTCAAGGTGTATTGATCGACTTCACTTCGTTGATCCGCGCCGAAGCGGGTCGCCGCGAGATGGTGCATGCAATCGGCTCTGACCCATTCCGACCAATCCACCCGAAAGCCCTTCGTGCGGCCCTGGGCATTGGCGACGCCTATCGCCGTGCTGCTGGTCTGTCTGCCCATGCTGCGGCCGCTACGCCAACCGGGACGGGCGTCGGATGATGAGCAGCTTCGCCTGGCGAGCATCGCCGCTCTCGTTCAGCATTCCACCGATCCCGGCCCCTTGGCCGAACGGCTTGCCATCAACACCAGGTTGTTCATCCTGCCCTCGCACGTCATTTCCGTCGAACAGCGCATTTACAGCGATCAGCCGCCGATGCTGGCGTTCCTGCTCAGCGGCCCGGCGCTGATTCTTGATTGGATGGGATATCCCCTTCGTGAGAATTCCGTGCTGGCGCCCTATCTGCTGACGCTGCTGGGGGTGACGCTTCCGGTGGCGGCGGCGGCGGGGCTGATCTACCGCATGGGCCGAATCTTCGAGCTGCGGCGGCAATGGCGCACCGCATTGGCCGCCGCCGTCGTCTTCGGAACCGGACTCATCAGCTACGCGGTCGTCCTCAATCCCCACGTGCCCGCCGCCGTGCTCGTGCTGGCTTCCGCCGCTTGCCTCATTCACCTCGCCGCCAGCCCCAACCCTTCGCACGGCGGCGGATGGCTCATCCTCGCGGGATTCTACGCGGCCCTGGCGGCCACCATCGACTTCTCGGCCATTGTCTTTCTGCTTCTCCTGCTTGTCGCCGTCCCCGCCATGCGCTTGCCAACCGCCCTTCGCATCGGGGGGATCATCCTCTATCTCTTCGGCGCCACGCCGCCCATCCTTCTCCATGCCACGCTGACCATCCCGCTCACCGGCAATCTCCTGCCCGGATCAATGCACCCCGAGTTGACGGTGCATCGCCGGCTCGTCATCGAAGAACCCGCAATCGACGCCACCAGCGATTTGGCCGTTGCCAGTTCATCCACCATTGCCGATGACGATATGGACGCCAATCCCCCGCCGCCCTCCATCGGGCAGAAAATCGAACGCGGATTCATCAGCTTCGCCGGCACGCTGCTGGGCGAGCATGGACTGTTGGTGCACTTCCCCGTGGTGGTCCTGGGCTTCGCCGGAATGTTCGCGGTCATGCACCGCCATTGGCCCACCACCACCAAGATCCTCGCCGCCGACAGCGCCATCGCCGCGATCATCGGCGTAATCATCTTCTGCGCCACCCGCTACGGCTCATCCAGCGCCGGCTTCGCCAACCGCTGGCTCATCGTCTTTCTCCCGTTCCTGCTCTTCTGGGCCGGCGCCTGGCTCCGCCGCCCGCACTCCGCCCCGATCTGGTCCCTGGCCGCCATCCTGCTCACATTCAGCGTATTGGTCTCCCTGATCGGCGCCACCGATCCAATGCCGGTCGGCGGTTACAGCAAATACACCGCCGTTTCCGCTCTGCGCGATTTTTTCAAATCGTCCCCGCAACTCCAGGGAACGGCGCTGGCCGATAGATAGCGGGCTCCCGCTCCCCAATCTCCAACTCCGGTCGCGGCGATAGGTTGCCGATGGCAGCTCAAAACGCTCGCTTGCGAAAGTGTAATCCGCACCGGATAGTGCCGATCTACGGCATGGCTCAACTCACGATACAACAAGCCTTCGATCTGGCGTTGCAGCACCACCAGGCCGGGCGGTTGCGCGAGGCCGAGCAGCTTTACCGGCAGGTCCTGGCCCGGCAGCCGGAGCACGCCGATGCGATCCACTTTCTGGGAGTGATTGCCCATCAGGTCGGACGGAATGACATTGCGGTGGGTTTGATCCGTCGGGCCATCGCCCTCAACCCCAACAACGCCGATGCCCACAACAATCTCGGCAATGCTCTGAAAGACAAAGGCCAACTCGACGAGGCCATCGCCGCCTTTCGCCAAGCCATCGCCCTTAACCCCAACATTCCCGAAGCCCACAACAATCTCGGCAATGTCCTGACAGATAGAGGCCAACTCGATGAGGCCATCGCCGCCTTTCGCCGTGCCATCGCCCTCAGGGGCAACTACGCTCAAGCCCACAACAATCTCGGCAATGCTCTGAAAGACGAAAGGCAACTCGATGAGGCCATCGCCGCCTTTCGCCAGGCCATCGCCCTCAACCCCAACATTCCCGAAGCCCACCACAATCTTTCTTTGGCGCTTCTGACGCGGGGGGATTTTCAACAAGGCTGGGAAGAGCATGAATGGCGATGGAGATGCAAGGATTTTCCGTCCGCCCCGCGAAACTTCGCTCAGCCGCAATGGGACGGCCGTGAATTGGAAGGCCGCACCCTTCTGCTGCACACCGAGCAGGGCTTGGGGGATGCCATTCAATTCGTGCGTTATGTGCCGCTGGCGGCCCAGCGCGGCGGGAAAATCATTATTGAATGTCAGGCTGAACTCCAACGGCTTTTCCAGACAATGGATGAGAGATGCCAAATCGTGCCCCGAGGCCAGCCGCTGCCGGGCTTTGATCTTCACTGTCCTCTGCTAAGTCTGCCGCGGGTTTTCCGCACGACTTTAGCGAATGTTCCCAAAGAGGCGCCCTATCTGCACGCCGATGCCGAGGATGCCGGAAGGTGGGAAAATCGGCTGGCCGACGATTCCCTAATCGTGAAGGTGGGTCTGGCTTGGGCGGGAAGTCCAACCCACAAGAACGATCGCAACCGCTCGATCAAGCTGGCGAGGTTGGCCCCGCTGGGGCAGGTGCCGGGTGCGCGTTTCTTCAGCCTACAGAAGGGCGAGGCGGCCGCCGAAGCCAAGACTCCGCCGACGGGCATGGAGCTGGTCGATTGGACGGAGGAGCTGAAGGATTTTGCCGACACGGCCGCGTTGATCGCCAATCTGGACCTGGTCATCGCGGTGGACACGGCCGTGGTACACCTGGCCGGCGCCATGGGCAAGCCGGTCTGGACACTGTCGCCGTATGTTTCGGACTGGCGATGGCTTCTGGATCGTGACGACAGCCCGTGGTATCCGACGATGCGATTATTCCGCCAGCCCGCCCGGGGGGATTGGGACAGCGTCATCACGCGAGTGGCCGACGCATTATCGCTTTGGATCAAGAATCGCCCCTTCAGTTCGCCCCTTCCCGAATCGCTTCGGCCAGATCGACCTTCCCCTCGTACAAGCTCCGACCGACGATGACGCCCCAGATCGGCAATTGCCGGAGCTGGCGAATGTGCTCGATGCTGCCCACGCCGCCGCTGGCGATCACGGGAACCTTGCCCGCTTCGGCAATGGCGCGCGTCTGCTGAATGTTCGGACCTTGTAGCATTCCATCCTTCGCAACGTCGGTATAGAGAATCGCCGCCAGCGGCCAATCGCTCACTTCCCGCGCCACGTCGATGGCGCGGCGGGAAGACGTTTGCGTCCAGCCGCGCACGGCGATCATTCCATCCTTGGCATCCACGGCCAGGATAATCTTCTGGGCGTACGCCGGCTCATGTGCCAACGATTCGAACCATTTCCAATCCTCCATTGCCCGGGTTCCGACGACGACCCGCCGCACGCCGGCGCTGAGGAGCCGATCGATGTCCTCGCTTTTGCGAATCCCGCCGCCGGCCTGCACGGACAGGCCCGGCGTCTTCGCCAGGCGCGAGATCAATTCCGTCTGCACCGGCCGCCCCTCCTTGGCCCCGTCGAGATCCACGACGTGCACCCACTTCGCCCCCTCGGCTGCGAACGATCTCGCTGTTTCGATGGGATCGACGTCGTAATTCAATTGATGCGCATAATCCCCCTGCTTCAGGCGAACCACTCGCCCACCGCGAAGATCGATGCTCGGAACAATGACCAGGGACATGGGCCTCCAAATCCAGATTCTAATTCCTTTCCGCGCGCGTACAATCGTCATTGTCATTTGTCATTGGTCACTTGTCATTGGTCATTGGTATTGCGGCCCCGAGGTCTGTGGCCGCTTTTACAAATGACAAATGACGAGTGACCAGTGACCAATTACAAGTTCTCCATGGACGACCGCCTTGAAAAACTCGCCGAAAAAGCCAGGGGCTTGCCGAAGTCGCCCGGCGTATATCTCATGAAGGACGACAAGGGCCGCGTGATTTACATCGGCAAGTCGGCCAGCCTGCGCGAGCGGGTCTCCAGCTATTTCCAGGCGGGGACCCGGCTCGAACACAAAAAGTCGGGACTCGTCGAGCACATCGTCGATTTCGAGGTGATTCAAACCGATAGTGAAGTCGAGGCGCTGCTGGCCGAGAACCGGCTCATCAAGGACGTTCAGCCGCGATACAACGCCCGTTTGCTCGACGACAAGACGTTTCCCTATCTCATGGTGACGACGGACGAGGAGTTTCCCGGCGTCTTTGTCACCCGCCAGCCCAGGACGCACGGGGTCAAACTCTATGGGCCGTTCACCAACGTCCATGCGCTCAAGGAAGCGGTCACCCTGCTCCAGAAGGCGTTCAAGTTCCGGACCTGTCACCTGGAAATTTCCGAGTCCGATGACAACAGGCGGTTCTTCCGGCCATGTCTGCTCTATCCGATCAAGCAATGCACCGCCCCGTGCGCGGCGAAGATTTCCAAGGAAACCTACCGCTCCGACATCACCCGGCTGCTGCGGTTTCTGGATGGCGGGAAAGACGGCGTCCTGCGCACGATGGAGAAGGAGATGCTCCAGGCCAGCCAGGCCCGGAACTACGAACTGGCGGCCCGGTTGCGCGACCAGATCAAGACCCTGACCGCGCTCGGTCAGCGGGCGGCCAAGGGCGAACAGGAATATTGGCAGCCGGAGGCTTTCGTCACCGATCCCAAGGAAGGGATGGAGAAGTTGCAGGAAGTGCTGTCGCTCGCCGAGCCGCCGCGGATCGTCGAGGGGATCGACATCGCCCATCTTCAAGGGGGCGAAACCGTCGGCAGCAAGGTCTGTTTCATCGACGGCGTTCCCTTCAAGGACGGCTATCGCCGTTACAAGATCAAGCACGGACAGGGCAACAATGATTATCTGAGCATTCAGGAAGTCGTCGGCCGGCGATATCGCGAAGCGGGCGCCAGCAACGAATTATTTCCCGATGTCATCCTGATCGACGGCGGCCTGGGCCAGCTTCACGCGGCGATGGACGTCTTCAAAACCATGGACGTTAAGCCGCCGATGGTGATCTCGCTGGCCAAGAAGGAAGAGTTGCTCTACGTCCAGGCGCACAGCGAGCCGGCGCGGCTTTCGCGGAACAACGCTGGCCTGCGGCTCCTGCAATACGTCCGCGACGAGGCGCACCGGTTTGCCCAGCACTACCATCATATTCTGCGCAGGAAATCGCAATTGGAAGAGGAGGTGAGGCAAGGGCGAAGGCCGCCGGTGCGCAAGGCGGCGGCCAAATCCGAAATCCGAAATCCGAATGACGAATCAAGCCCGAAATCCGAATGACCAATGAAGAACCATTCGGAATTCGTCATTCGGATTTGATTCGTCATTCGGATTTCGGATTTCAGGTTTTCAGTTCACAGTTTCGGTATTACATCCGCGCCTAAAATGCGATATCTTTTTATCCGCCATGAGTTCCACCCAGGGCAAACTTCTTCTGGCCTCGCCGCGATTGGCCGATCCCAATTTCGCGCGCTGCGTGGTGCTCATGATTCAGCACAACGACCAGGGGGCATTGGGGCTGATCCTCAACCGCCCCTTGCAAATCACCGTGCGGGAGGCGTGCGAGCAGAGCCTGGGCCAGCCGTGCAAGGTGGAGGGAATGCTCCATCAGGGCGGGCCGTGCGAAGGGCCGCTGATGGTGCTTCACGGCTACGAGTTGGCCAAGGACGCCGACGTGCTGCCCGGCGTTTTCTTCACCACCGAGAAATCCAAGATCGAATCGATCCTGAAACAGCAGGGCGCCGCGGCGAGATATTTCGTCGGATTTGCCGGTTGGTCGCCCGGACAATTGGAAGCGGAGATGGAGATCGAGTCGTGGATCGTCGCCGATCCCATCGCCTCGCACGTCTTTGCAGACAAGCCCAATCTCTGGTTCACCCTGATGCGGCAGAAAACGCTCGGCCAATGGATGGACCCTTCGCACATTCCCGACGATCCGACGACGAATTGAACCGCCGATGGCCCAGCGCTGGCCGTGCCCGCAACCGATATGGAAATCGTGCGCTGGCGCCCTCATTTGGCTCCGTGACTCAACTGGCGACACTGCAAGATGGAAGATTTTTATCGGTTATGGTTTTCGTGCCGATCGGCATCGCCGACTCGAATATCAATGGGCGTCGGCGCTGGTAAGACCGCTGGCTCGCCTGCTGAAGTTCGCGGCGGCCGTCTGCAAACGAGAAGAAAATCGGGTCGCCGCCCGCGGCGGCAAATCCTTTTTCCCGTTTTTGCAGACGGCCGTTGCGAACGTGAACAGGCAAGCCGGCGGCTGGCGCATCGGCGACGCCGGACGGCACGAACACCGCAACCGATCATCCTCTTCTTCATCCATCCGCTGTCGCCGCCGTTTCAGTCCCACACTCCCCAAAATTTGCGCAGCGCACGCAGACCTTGACGGATTGTGGCGCGGATGGCGCGGATAAGAAATGGATTCATCCGCGTTATCCGCGCAATCGGCGGTGACGATTGACAAAAAGATGGATGGCCCTTCTCGTCGACCGGGAGGAAACGCCGCGTAAACGCGGCCGCTAAACGGAATGCCGTGACTCGCCGCAGTCGAGCCGTCCGGCGGGTTCCATCCTTGACACCCATAAATATGGGTTTACAGTAAACCGCGTGAAGACCACGATTGAGCTTCCGGACAAACTGCTCATCGCCGCAAAGAAGCGGGCCGCGGAACTGCGTCAGCCCCTCCGAAAGCTGGTGGAAGACGGCCTTCGACAGCAACTGTCCGCTGGTCAACGAGCCAAACGGCCAAACGGGAAGAGATTCCGGTGGGTCGTTGCCAAGGGCGGGCTTCCGCCCGGCGTGGATGTTTCCGATCGGACCAGCCTTCACGACTGGCTGCGGAAACAACCGTGATTGCCATCGACACCAATCTGCTTGTGTACGCGCACCGTGCCGCCGCACCCCAACATTCGGCGGCGCGCAAAGTCCTCGAAAACGCGTTCCATGATGCTCGCGGCTGCGGAATCAGCCTGCCGTGTATCACCGAGTTCTGGAGCGTAGTCACCCACCCTTCGGCTGCCGGCGGACCTTCGACTCCCGCGTTGGCGCATAAATTCATCCGCTCGCTGGTCGAGCAGGCGCGGGTTCACATCTGGCTTCCCAGCGATGGATTTGCGCATCGGTTTTTGCAATCGGCCGCCGATCGGGCGGTGGTTGGTCCGCGCGTGTTCGATCTTCAAATCGGGATGATTGCCCTGGAACAGGGCGCTGACGAAATTTGGACTCACGACCGGAATTTCCTGAATCTGCCGGGATTGCGGGTCTTTGACCCTCTGGAATGAACCGAAAGACGGATCCGCGGTATCCGCGCAATCCGCGGTTTGAATCTTATTTCTGGTCTGCGTCCCATTCGCCGACTCGCCACATTTTATCGGACTTTCTCACGTTTTCGTCCCGCCTTGGCCGATAGCAGGGGGTCAGGAGAAGTTGTATGCCCGTAACCGTCGATGATTCGCCGCTGCGCGCCGAAGAATTGGGACTCAGGACGGTGGGACAGGTGCTGGCCCATTTGCAGCGTGAAAAACGGCTGGTGGTGCACGTGCTGATCGACGGGCTGGAGCCGGACCTGGGCCGGCTGGGGGACATGCGCAAATCGCCGC
This sequence comes from Tepidisphaeraceae bacterium, assembly GCA_050011595.1. Taxonomy (GTDB): domain Bacteria; phylum Planctomycetota; class Phycisphaerae; order Tepidisphaerales; family Tepidisphaeraceae; genus PALSA-1353. The sequence goes on along the minus strand of JBEKIV010000044.1, from coordinate 5,838 downwards.
TGAAGGACCATCACGTCTTCATCGAAACGGCCGATCCGCGCGAAATGGCGATGGACGTGCTCAAGCAGGTTGAAGCGCAGCTTGGCGAAGCCGACCGCATCAAAAACGAGGCGGCCAAGCTGCTCCAGAGCAATCAGAACGTGCGGGCCATGGAAAAGCTGTCGGGCTGTCTGACCACCTGGCAGCATGCGCAGGAATCGCTCCTGAGCACGGCCCGGCTGCTGAAGATCGATCTGGATCAAATCCTCATCGGCGGGCGCCCCCTGACGGAATTGATCATGCAGTTTGCCGAGCAATTGAAACAGATCCGCTCGTCGCTGGAGAACCGCGATTTCGTGACCCTGGGCGACGTGCTGATTTACGACACGGAGCAAACCAGCGCCCAATGGCGATTGGCGCTGGAGGAACTGAGGCGGATGATCGGCGTGAAACCGGATCTGCCGGGCTGATTCACCGCGATTTCGCCTCCGCTTCCCGCGGCAGGTTTCGCCGAAGCCCCCGGATATCCTGTAGAAATTCCTTGCGCAAGACGTACCGCGCCAGCGTGCCGCAGGCGAAACAGATGATGAACGTTTCGCACGTCCCCGGCCCGATCAGCCGGCGGCTCACCCACCAGGCGGACAAGATGGCGACGATCCACTCCGCCGTCGAGATCACCGCGAAATCCAGCCAGGGCGTTTGGCGCGGAAGAAACTCCCGCTGGGTGCGGACGTATCGGACGTGAAAGACGGCCGTCACGATCAGCGCCGGCAAATAGGCGATGGCGATGGATTCGATCGGTCCCCGCCCGGCGAAGATCAGGGCCAGGAACGCCGCCAGCCCCACCAGCCAGCTTATTCCGGTTGAAATGAGGAATTTCACCATGGGCGATGCGCGCGGGAAGGTGAAGTCATACAGCCGGCTCAGATGTTCCAGGTATCGAAACTGTTGTTTCAAGGAGAGTTTGGACTGGCCCTTGAGGCGCATGCCGAAGTGAATGGGGATTTCGCGGACTTTTTTCACTCGGCACTTGCAGATGAGTTCCAGGGCGATTTTGTAGCCGAGGGGGGTGAGGTTCTGTGCGGCGGCGTAGGTTTGGCGTTGGATGGCGAAAAATCCGGACATGGGATCGGTGGTTTTCCCGGCAAAGGGCCGGGCCAGGAGCGTGGCGAACTGGGAATTGAATTTGCGGAAGAATCCCCAAGCGGTGTCGGTGCTTCCGCCGGGGACGTATCGGGAGCCCAGGGCGAAATCCGCCTCGCCGGCGCGTAAGGGCGCCAGCAGTTCCGGCAGTTTTTCGGGGGGATGTTGCAGGTCGGCATCCATGACGCAGAGGTATTTCCCGCGTGCGGCGGCCATGCCGTGCAGGACCGCCCCGCTCAGGCCGTTGGCCGGCCGAGTGCGGACCAGCAGCTTCAGGGGATATTGTTTGGCCAGTTCGGCGCAAACGGCCGGCGTCGCGTCGGCGCTGTTGTCGTCCACGATCAGCACCTCGAAATCCACGCCCGACAGGACCGCGCCCAGGCGCTGCAAAAGCGCCGGCAGGTTCTCCGATTCGTTGATCGTCGGCACGATCACGGAGACCTCCGGCAAACGCGCGGCATCGGCGGGGTTTAGGTTCGGATTCTCTTCCATGCGCTACCGCATCTTGGGCAGATAAACCAGATTTCGGCCTTCCGTGGCCTTCAGTTCATACCGGGTCCTCATGAGGATCAGGAATCCCGGCCAGGGATCGGTCGGCGTCGGCATCGTATTATGGGTCAGTTCCGGAGTCACGATCACCGCCCGGAAGCGCTGATGGGCAAGATCGTCCCGCAGCTTATCGCCGACGCCGGGGTGTTTCAGGTCGATCACGCTGAACATGAAGCAATCCAGCATATAGGGTCGCTCGCCGGCGAGTATCGGCAGGGTGGGATTTTCGGCCAACAGCGGGCCGCGCACGGGCGAAGCGGCGGCGTCCGCCAGGCAGGCGTTCATGTCGGCGCGAGGATGATGCTGTCGGATGTAGTCCACGTCGTTGATGCAGGAGTGGGCCGCATGCAGCGAGATGACGGCGATCAGCAGCAGGACGACGCGGGCGATCCAACCGGCGTGGAGGGCTTGACCTCCACTCTGGCACGCCACCGCCAACACCAGCAGCGACGCCAGATGCAGGTCCATCAGGTGATTCATGTCGGTTCCCCGCGAGCCGAAGATCGCCATCGTTCCCAGCGTGCTGTATCCGAGAAGAAGGGTCTCAAGGCTCCTCCAGCTTCGCCGCGCCAGGATCATCACGACGGCGGCGATCCAGAATCCACCGACGGCCCGATCGCGGCTGAAGATCGCCGGGAAGAAAAATAGCGGCGCCTGGGCGAGGCGTCGCAAGCCCCCGCCGGCAGAGGCGGAGGCGGCGAAAACCCCAATCGCCCGACCGCCGCTGGCCCACTGCACCGCCAGCACCGCGGCGGCAACTCCGATGCAGAAGACGCCCACGAGGCGAACGGCGCTTTTCAATTCTCCCCGCAGCAGCAGCCAGGTGACGACCGTGGCGACTCCAAACAGGCTGGTGATTTTCGAAGCCGCGGCCAGGGCGAAGCACGTCCCGGCGAGCAAAGTCGCCGGCCATTGGCTCGCTTCCGGTTTTTGTCGAGGTTCGGCCAGGGGCAGCGCGGCGATCAATCCCCCCACGTCCAGCGACGCCGCCAGCAGGTCCGCCTTGATGGACAGGATTCCCGATCGCACGGAAAACGCCGCCAGGAAGAAGCCGGTCAATGCGACGGCGAAGGAGGCGGGGACTTTCAGTCGTCGCATGAGTTGGTAGATTCCCGCAAGCGTGGCGGCGGCCGTGACCAGGCCGATGAGAAATCCGCCGGCGATCGGGGCCATTCCCGCCTTCAGCAGCCCCGCGTGCAGCACGGCATGGAGCGGCCCGTAGCGCGTTCCGCCATAACCGATGTCGGAGACGATCGGGCGGTAGAGGACGCCGTCGCGCGCGTCCAGGGCGATGGCGGTCCAGATTCCGCCTTCAGTTTCCAGGTCGCCGTAGTTTCGCCAGGAGACGGCCTGCCGGACGATGCAGCCGGTCACGAGCAAACCCGACGCCGCCAAGAGCAGCGCGAGAATCGGGCGAGTGAGATTGGAAACCCCGGTCGAGTTCATCGGGAATTATGATACTCACATATCGGTGCAAGCCGACGGCGGGGTTTGACAATAATTCCGGCCTCGTAAGGCGTCAGGAGTGCTTGGGCAGATAGACCCAATACTCGCCATGGATGCCGACTAATTCGTAACTTCGTTGCAGCGAGTCGATGAACCCAGGCCCGAAATCTCCGGCGTTTCCGGCACGGGTTGGGTCCCACGGCGGGCCGCTGAGAATCACGGCCCGGAAATGCCGATGCGACAAATCGTTCCAAAAGCGGTCGGCGATCTTCGGATCGCGCGTCCACACCGCGCGAAACATAAACGAATCGAGCATGTACGGGCGCTCGCCTTGAATGATCGGCAGGATGGGGCTTTCGGAAAGCAACGGCCCGGTCACCGTGGACCGATTGGCATCGGCAAGCGCGGCCATCATCTGGCCATGCCGATTCTCGCGTAGGATGGCATACGCCTTGTACCCGCCGCTGGCGATCGAGAACAGGACGATCGCCGTCGCGGCCAGGGCAGCATACCGGCCCCAGGCGCCGCACGTTCGAAATCTCGTGGCGATCACCAGCACCGAGGCAGCCTCCAAATCGACCAGGTGATTGGAATTCGTTCCCGGCGATCCGTAGATCGCCACGGCGCCCAGCGTCGTCAGGATGAACAGAATCACGGGCAATGACGCCCACTGCCGGAGCGGAGGCTTTGCCTTCCGCCCGATGACGATCAACCCGGCCGCCAGCAACCAGAAACAGGCGAAGACCCGTTCGATATGAATCGCATCGTCGAACATTCGATGCGGGCCGTGGAGGAGATAGGTAAAGCTGCCGCCGCCGGCGGCGCAGAGTCGGAAGATGGCAAAGGCCCGCCCGTCGCTGGCCCATTGCGTCGCCATCGCCGCCGCCGCGATTCCAATCAGCCAAACAGCGCCAACCAGAATCGCCTTTCGCCGGTCCTTGCGGGAAAATAACCACAACGCGGCAGCGCCGACGCCGTAGATGCTGGTGAGCTTCGTCGCGGTCGCCAGGATGAAGCAGATGACGGCCGCAATGAGCATCGACCAGGACTGATGCCGTTGCGACGCCACAACCGCCGCCAGTCCCCAAAGATTCAGCCCAGCCGGCAGGAGATCGCCTTTCAGACCCGCGGCCGCGGTGTTGTAGCAGTTGGCCGTCACGATGAATCCGGCAAACGCCGCCGCGGGCAGCATCGAAATCTGAAGTTGCCGCAGCAGCGCGTAGGCGCCGCCGATCACGGACAGGACGCCGATCAAATCCAGCAGATATCCAGCGGCCACCGGTCCCATTCCCAGACGGATCAACTCCGCGTGCAGGACGATGTGCAGCGGGGCGTATCGCGAGCCGCCGTAGCCGATTTCCGATTCGATCGGCCGGTACAGAATTCCGTCGCGTGCGTCCAGCGCCGCCGCGGTCCAGACGCCGGAGGTGGGGCTGATGTGATGATAAGTCTTCCATGCCGCCAGCATCCGAATCCCAAACACGAGGCACAGCAAACCCGCGGCGCAGAACATGAGCCGGTCAAGTCTTCGGTCGAAGAGCGGAGATTCAACGTTCATGGCTGGCTCGGACGCGTGACCGCGCCGTCGATAACGACTCCCAGAGCATCGGCAACGCAGCGTTCAACCGATAACGGGATCGCCAAATCGTGCCCGTCGCTGGGCCGGTTCACAACGGATACCGTTCCCTGATTGTCGCGCATCACCAGGGTCGCGCTTCCGCCGCCGTCCAGGACCAGCGCGTTCCAGGCCCCGCGGGCGGCCATTTCCTCGGCCATCCGGTGATAGTCCATGCCGATGGAATAATCCGGCCTTCGGCCGTCCACGACAAGAAGAAGGAGCGTCCGCCCCTGGCGGTCGATTCCCGCCACGGTGTGCGGCGCGGGCCGGCCGGCGCTGGTGAGGTTGGAATCCGGATCGGCGGTGATCCGTCCATCGGTGACGATCTGCCGGATGCCGGAGACCACCTGTTTCGCATCGGCCGGCAATTGCGCGAATCGCCCGATGCGCACCTGTCCGCGATCGTTGACGACCAAACTGGGCCAGTCCCGCAACAGCGGGGAGGGGGAAAACAGCCGGCCATCGCTCATCGCCCAGCCGCATGCCCTGGCCCAGTTCCCCACGAAATACGGCACCCGGCGTCCCAGAATCTCCAGCGCATCCTTGGCGGCGAAAAAATTCCCGTTGACCGCGACGCTCAGCCCGTCCCGCTGGGCCATCCGGCTCACGGGCAAGAGCGTCGTTTCCCACGGCGCCGCCAGAGGCGCATCGCTTCCGCCGCGCGAAACCTTCAGGTGAATCCTGGGATCGGTCAAATCCACGGTGACAACGTAAAATCGCAGCGGCGGATCGGTTTGCACGTTCCGCTCGAATGTGACGCCCGGCATCGGCCGGGCCGTGGATACTTCCGCGATGCCCGCGGGGGCGATCAGAAACAGAGCCATCAAACCCGCGAATAACCGATCCATTCGGGTTAGCGTAGCAGCCGGGGAAAAGCATGACAAAGCCGAAGAGAGCCGGTCCATCTTCATGCAACACGTCGGCGATGTCTTACATACCCACAGGCCATCGCCCAGACGCGACTACCCGTTTTGAAAATGACCTAACCCCTTGAAAAAGCATCACCCCCACGTCATGGGTTGTTTAACCAGACAACCAGACGAACGGAGGTGATGCCGCGATGCTAGGCAAGGAGGCCAAGTATCGCAACCGTCATAGCGATC
>JBEKIV010000043.1:0-20291 GCA_050011595.1 Tepidisphaeraceae bacterium | reverse complement strand
ATCGCACCCCAAAAGTACCCCCATTTGACAAATCCCCCCCACCCTCGGACAAATGTCGCAATGGACCGGCAACTGGCCAATCTCAAATTCGATTCCAACGGCCTGATCCCCGCCATCGTGCAGGATGCGAGCACCGGACAGGTCCTCATGATGGCCTGGATGAACCGCGATGCCTTGGAAAAAACCGTCCAAACCGGCAAAACGCATTTCTTCAGCCGCAGCCGAAACAAGCTCTGGCTCAAGGGCGAAATCAGCGGGCACGTTCAGCACGTCAAGAGCATTGCCGTCGATTGCGATCAGGATGTCCTGCTCATCAAGGTCGAGCAGGTGGGGGCGGCCTGTCACGAGGGCTTTTACAGCTGCTTCTTCCGCGAGTACCAAAAGGGAGCCGGCGACTGGAAGCTCATCGGCAAGAAGATTTTTGAGCCGGAGAAGGTCTACGGGAAATAGCCGCCTTGGCCAGCAATAAAAAGCGTAAATCCAATCCTCCGTGGAGGCGAAGCCTTCCACCCGCTGCCGCGACGGCGGCGACGATAGTTTCGCCCCCTCCGCTGGGCGGCGGCATGGGCCGCGATCTTTCCAATTGGCTCTTCCCGGCCTTCCTGCTGATGATCCTGTTGGGCGTTTGGGTGATCTGGAGATTCGGCTCGGCCGCGGGGAACCCAAACCCCGTCCGGGCGATGTTCATCGCCATGAACGCGGCCACGCTGTCGGGGTTCAATATAGATCCCGGCGTCGGCGGATTGAACGATCTGGGCCAATGGACGGCCCTGCTCCTGATCGTGGGCGGCAGCCTGTTCACCATGATCGTCGGCGGATTGGCGGTCATTCGGATCGTCCGCCTGCCATTTACCGATCGCGACTTGATCTTCGCCGCATTCGTCGCCGAGGCCGCGGCCCTGCTGATCGGCACGTCGCTGCTGCTGTTGGATGCCGACCGGACGCCGTTCCAGGCGGGCTTTCTGGCCGCCAGCGCCTTCGGCAACTGCGGGCTTTACCTCGGGAATCTGCCCGGCTCGTCCAACGTCCTGGTCCACGCGGTTATCTTGCCGCTGTCGATCCTCGGCGGGCTGGGGCTGCCGGTCCTCATGGAGGTCTGGTGCGCCCTCGTTTTCCGGGCCAAATTTTCCGCGCATTCAAGAACCGTCATCGGCGCCTCGGCCTGGCTTTACGTCATTGGCCTGCTTTTGATCCTCGCCCTGAACCAAGCGGGCCATGGCTGGCCGACGTTGCCGGGCGTGAGAGATCAGCTTCCATCCGCTTCGGTCCTGGCGATTGAATCCCGCACCGGCGGCCTGCCGATCGTGGGCATTTCAAGCCTCACGCAACCCGCCCGTTGGTTTCTGATCGTGTTGATGATGATCGGCGCCAGCCCCGCCGGCACGGGCAGCGGATTGAAATCCACAACGCTGATCGAACTGGCCCGCGGAACGCGCCGGCTCCTGAGCGGCCAAGCCCCCGGCCGATCGTTTGCCATCGCCTTCGTCTGGCTGGCCGTTTATCTCGCGTTGGCCTTGGCGGCCGCAATGCTGCTGGCCTACGTCTCCGGCAGCGATCCGCCGGACGGCATTTTGTTCAATGCCATCAGCGCGATGAGCAACGTCGGGTTCACGGTCTCGCCGGTGCCGGATGAGAAGGGCCTGTTTTTCGCCTACGCCGCGATCATTCTCGTCGGCCGCATGGCCCCGCTGATGGTGTTGTGGTGGATGGCCGAGACCACCGCCGACGCGGAATTGGCCATCGGGTGAAATAATCCGGAGGGGATTCGACTCGACTCACACGGCGCAAGCGTGAGAATGTTCCGTCAGATACGCAGAGCAATATGGTCATAGTTCGAACCCGGAAAGTTCAAATCCCGTCACTTCGGTCTGACGGCACAAAAGGCCGCTTTGGCATGACGCAGTGCTTCTTTCCGTTGTCAAATCAACACTAACGGTATTTCCCGACAGTTCTACAAGTTGACTGGACAATTTAAAAAAGGCGCCGATTCTGAGGAGCGAGCGGCGGCAGTTGAACTATCTACGATCAACGTGGTATCGCGCTGTGCTTTGACTTAACGAATCTGGCAATTGGGTTTTGTCATCCGGTGTTCGCTTGGGAACATCCGTAGGATTATCCGAATAACCGGCGGCAAATTGGCTCGCACGCCAACAAAATCACGAGTTCGTTATGCAGAATCTGTTAAATGAAAAGAATTCGATGGAAATCGCCGACAATTATGTTACAATTGGGGATCGGTGAGGACAGCGATAGCGATATGGAGGATCGATATGCGATTTATCATCGATTTCTGCGGCCTCTACCACGAAGAAGTTCGGCAAGCGGAGGAAAATGAAACCGCGGCGGAGCATTGTGAGGATCCGAAGGAAAAGTCACAACTCCGGCAGTGGGGCGACCTGCATCGATCCAGGGCTCGCATACTAATGCTCGCGCTTCAGGAATACCTCTGGAAATGAACTCTGGCACCCTCACCAACACCGGGCTGTGTTCAGTTGTCTGGCGGCAACTGGCAGCCCGGTCTTTCCTTGAGCAGCCCGGAGGATGACATGAAGACCGTCAATGTTACTGTCCAGCAACCGGACCCAGGCGGCGCCGGAGAAGGTTCAGTCCTTGGATCCTTCTTGCGCGAGGCACGCGTACTCAAGACGATAAAACAGAGCGATATCGCAAAACGTCTTGGAATATCCGCTTCGCACGTAAGCTATTTCGAAAACGGCACACGACAACCGTCTATCGCACAATTAGCGGCCTTGGCGCAAGAGCTGAATCTCAATATGGAGGCAATGCTCTTGGCTCGCAGCGCGGATGAAGTTGTGCGCGAAGGTGCTGCGGGATGGCCCGAATCAATGCGAGATCAGCAGCGAGAGCTTATCGCCAAGCTCAGAGGGCGAATCCAGAACTGTGGAGCTTCAGGACCGCGCATTAAAACATCCAAGCGAACATTCATGGACTTCCCGGAAGGTTTTGGCGAGGTCGTGATCGTAACAGGCGACAAACGAGAAGAGAAACCCAAGAACGCGGGGGATATCGGCGCCTACAGCGCGTCTCCGATCGACGACCGTTGGATATGGCTTCTGGGGTTACATGCCGAGACAGAGAAGGTCTCGGACAAGGAATTCGTTATTTCCTCTGACGAGCGATTACGCGAACTCTATGGTCGTCGCACGCTTTTGGTCGTAGGTTCTCCCGCAAGCAACCATTTAGCAAGAATCATTAATCGCCAGGCCCCCTTCCGATTTAATTTCCATGGCAAGTTCGCGCGTGAAATTGACCAAATCATAAGCGGCGTTCGGTACCTTCGCGATCCCTCCGCTCTAGAAAAAGTCAAGCTGGAAAAACTTGATAAGCTGAAATCCATTATGCGCAAATTCTATTCATATGGAATAGTCGATCCGGTCAAGGGTGATGTAAATGGCTTTGCTGCCGCGCCGGATCGCGATTTCGCTACAATTACCTTTGCTATTAACCCGTATAGCGAACAAAATGATTTCACACACCCGGCCGTTATGGTCGCTGGTTTTCATCTTCCCGGCACTGCCCATGCCTTGAAATGCGTCGGCCTTTTCAGAAATTCGGGCATTGATCCAAACCTCAGCTTTAGCAAACGCCCATATGGCGGTGTGCTAGAGATTAAATTTAATCCGGAACTCCCATGGGAAGATCGAATGAAAGACCAAGTTGAGCACAAATGGGAGACCAGCGAGTACACGTTTGAAAAGCTTCAGGATGGACTTCGGCAGATGATCGGACGAAAGTCGGAACTTCTTGAAGTGAATGATGAAGATATCGCAGCCGGGATGAAGCTTCTTGACGGCATCTAGCGAGGAGAACCCCGTTGATAAGGTTCCGCACTGGACCGTTGGCGACGGTCCGGTCATCGTGCTCTCTATAATTTCGAGCCGAAATCGTTGATTTGCCCGCAGAATCGGGCAAAAAGTTCAACTGGCGTCCCATCACTCCGGGTTTGTCGCGATGCGGAGCGGAACCCGTTGGAACCGGCTGGCTGTTAATGCCGAGAGCGAGCCGCAAATCTTTTCTTCATCTGTTTCCGGACGCATTGTTTTGTGGTCCCGGCATCCGCCTAGCCGCCTTGTGCCGTCGCGCACCAATTCCGCCACATCTGGCGGTAAGCGGCTTCGACATCGCGGGCAAAGCGCCCGGCGTCCATGAGCGGGGAAACCCGCATCCGCTCGCGCAAGTTGCGACGCAACTCGGCCAATCGCGGCAAATCCCTGGCCAGGTCCGTGGCGATCTGAACGTACTGCTGCGGTTTCTGGGCAATCAGTTCCGGCAAGCCGACGTTGCTCAGCAGGCTCACGCCGACGCGCGAAACATGGGCGGGTCCCGCAAGCGTCACGACCGGCACGCCCATCCACAGGGCTTCACAGGTCGTCGTCGTGCCATGATAGGGGAACGTATCGAGGGCGATATCCATCTGGTTGTAGGCGTCGAGGTGTGAAATGAAATCCCGCTGATGCCCGCGAAGGTTCAGCCGCTCGGCCTCCACGCCGCGTGATGCGAAGCACTGGTGGATTCGCCGCTGGAGGGTTTCGTGGGCCAGTCCTGGGGATTTGATCATCAGGCGAGATGAAGGCGTCGCATTCAGAATCGCGGCCCACAAGTCCATGACGGCGGGCGACGCCTTGGCGAAATTGTTGAACGTCCCGAAGCAGATCGGCCCGCCCGCCTCCGCCGGCAACGGCCGCACCGGGGGAGCGTCATCCGGCTGGCCGTAACACCAGTTGCACACCGGCAACCGCCATAGTTTTTCACTATGCAGCAACTCCGTTTGACCCGGCGGATCGGCAAGAAAGTCGCTCAGGCGGTAATCCATTTCCGACAAACCCGTGCTTGCCGGATAACCGAGGTAACTGACCTGCACCGGCGCCGGCCTGCGCGCAAAGACCAGCAGGCGGTTTTCCGCAGTGTGACCGGACAGGTCAAGCAGGATGTCGATTTTGTCCTGGCGGACTTTGTCGGCCAGGCGATCATCCGCGCATCCGACGATATTTTGCCACCCATCGGCACAGGCGCGAAGACGATCCGACATGCCGTCGCAACGCGAAACGTCGCTGTAGCAGATGATCTCGAAAGCGCCGTGATCGTGGTGGCGGAATAGGGGCAGCAGAAACCAACTCACGGAATGGACGCGAAAATCCGCGGAGACGTAGCCGATGCGCAACCGGCGATCGGGGTCGCGGTCGTTGGTGTGCGGCGGAATGAACTTCCCGAGCGGTTCAGCGTGCCGCTGGTTCCAGCGGCGGTGTTCCTCAAAAATCGTCCCGGCATCATAGCCGGGGTGATAAAGGAGGGCGGCGACCAGATTGCTGTGCGCCCGTGCGTAATCAGGCTTGAGCCGAACGGCCTGTCGATAAGAAGCAATGGCATCATCAAGTTGCCCCATCTCCGTCAGGACCATGCCAAGATTGTTGTGCGCCTCGGCGTAATCGGGCCTGAGCCGAATGGCCTGCCGGCAGGAATCGACCGCCTCGTCAAGCCGCTCTGTTTCCCTCAGCGTGACGCCGAGATTGTTGTGCGCTTCGGCAAGATTGGGATTGAACCGGAGGGCCTGCCGATAGGAGGCAATGGCCTGGTCAAGTTGCCCCAGGTCCCTCAAGGCAATGCCGAGATTGTTGTGCGAATCTGCATGATTGGGCTTGAACCGAATGGCCTGCCGACAGCAGGCAATGGCCTGGTCACGTTGACCCAGGTCCCTCAAGGCGATTCCGAGATTGGTGTGTGCTTCGGCATAATCGGGCTTGAGCCGAATGGCCTGCCGATAGGAAGCGACGGCCTCGTCAAGTTGCGCGTTGGCTTTTAAGGCGATGCCCAGATTGTAGTGCGCTTCGGCATAATCGGGCTTGAGCCGAATGGCCTGCCGACTGGAAGCGATGGCCTGGTCAAGTTGGCCCATCCGTGTCAAGGCGTTTGCGAGATTATGGTGCGCCAGGGCGTAATCAGGCTCGAGCCGAATGGCCCGCCTATAGGAAGCAACGGCCTCGTCAAGTTGACCCATCCCAGTCAAGGCGTTTCCGAGATTGCTGTGGGCAAGGGCAGAGTCAGGCTTGAGCCGAATGGCCCGCCGGATCAGTTCCACGGCCGCATCCAACCGGCCCGCCTGTGCTGCCAGCACCCCCAACAGGTTTAATGCATCGGCATGATTGGGCTGCTGGGCCAGGACCTGGCGGCAATTCCTCTCCGCCTCCGCCATGCGGCCGGCCTGGTGGTGCCGCAATGCCACATTGAACGTCTGTTGGATCGTGTCCTGGGCCATGAGCCTAATCCATATACTCGCACCACGTCTTGCTCGTCTCCCACAGCGTTACGCCGGCCAGCTTGACGCCCATCGCCTCGATCTTGGGCTTGAGCATTTGGAAGATCACCATGGCGATGTTTTCGACGGTCGGGATCAACTCCGAAAACCGGGCGATCTCCAGATTCAGATACCGATGATCGAACGGCTCGATGACCGTCGAGGCGACGACTTGCTCGAATCGCGGAATGTCGGTCAGGTGTCCGTTGGCATCCGGCATGCCGGCCAGGGTCACTTGCAGAACGTAGTTATGCCCATGCCCGTGCGGGTTGTTGCACTTGCCGAAAATCGCCTGGTTTTCCTGATCGGTGAGGGCGGGGTTGTGCAGCCGATGCGACGCCGAGAACTCGAATTTCTGGCTGAGTCGAATCATGGGAAACTCCCGGGCAAAAAGGGTCAGCGTGAGGAACGGGCTGAGGGCCAGGCGAAGGTGATGCAATTCCGAACCCGGCCAGGCATTTTTCAACTGCTCGAAGATTCCGCCGATGAGCATTCCCCCGCCGGCCAGCCGGCCGCGGCGAACGAACGCGGCGGTCATCGGCACCACGGTTTGCCGCACCTTCTGATCGATCAGCTTGATGTTCTGAACGAACCCCGACTGGGCGGCCGGCTCGCCCACCAGCGTCACTTCCAACGCGAAAAAATGCCCGATCCCGATCAGTGACGGATACCCGGCAAACCCGTTGGTGGGCGGCCGGCCGAGTTGGCCATCCTCTTCAGGATTGACGCAAAACCGAACCTCGCGCGTGAGGCGGAACATGGTTTCATCATACGCGGCAATTTGTCATTGGTCATTGGTCATTGGTCATTCGTCATTTGTAATGGCTAACGACGCTTCATCGCCGGAACCAATGACAAATGACCAATGACAAATGACAATTTCCTCATACGGATTTATTTCGCCTTGGCAGCCGCGGCATATCGCTGGAGTTGTTTCTTCATGTACGGATCGTCCGGCTGGAGATTCAGCGCTTGCGTCTCGATGCGCGCCGCCTCGTCCGCCCGGCCGAGATGGAAATTCACCTCCGCCAGGGTATCGAGGATGGCCGCGTCGTCGGGCGCCATTTTCGCCGCCTTCTCGGCCCAGACGCGGGCGTCGGGGAGATTCCGATCGCACTTGGCGCAAAGCCACGCCAATTCGTTCAATCTTTGCGGATCGTCCGGATGCGCGTCGAGGTCTTTCCTGGCCGGATCATAGCTCCACTTGAACAACAGATCGGCGTCAACGGACCGGCCGCGTTGGCGAAGAATCGGAACGACGTCGATGGCGATGTCCGTGTCGGTGGGCTTGAGCTCCAGGAGTTGTTCGAGGCGGCGTCCGGCCTCCTTTTCGTTGTGGTTGGCAACGGCGGCGCGCAGATAGCGCCAATAAATGTCCGCCCAAACGGCCGAATAATCGGCGGCGGAAACCTTCCATTCACGGCCCTGGGCATCGGTCATTCTCAGGTCCGCGCCATTGCCGATGAGGAGCATGGCCTGTTCCTTTTCCTGGGCGGCGGTCTCGTCGTCGCCGCGCCGCATGGCCAGTCCCCCCAGGCAAAAATGCACGTTGGCGTCGACGATCCGATGATCCATTCCCTCCGCGGCATCGGGCAAATCCCGTTTCAGATAGGCGTTGAATTCACGCTCGGCCAGGTCATCCCAACCGTGGTCGTAAAGGAACTTGCCGACGTCATATCGCTGAAGGTGATTGGTGGATGCCGCGAACGCCGTTTGCAGCGCCGCCTCGGCCTTGGCCGGTTCCTGCATCCGCCGGTACAACTTGCCCAAGGCATATTGAATCAAGGGTTTTTGCACGTCGCCGCCGGCCAGGCGAAGGTCGTTCTCCAGGCCCTTGAGCGGCCCGAAGTCGGCCTGCAACACGAACAACTCCAGCAGCGCGGTTGAAATGCCCGCCTGATCTAAACCGCTTCCGCGGGCCAATTCCCTCCGCCGCCAATCCGCGGCCTGATCGAACCGTTTTTGCTGGACATCGGCATCGGCCAAAAAGCGAATGACGAAATCGAATTCCCCATCGTCGTCGGTTGGATTGGCCAGTTCGAGTTCGGCCGATTGCCGCAACGCATCCACCGCGGCCGGCAGATCGCCGGAAAGACGGGCGTATCCGCACAGGGCCAGAAGCCGGGAATCGTCCGCGGGGGGCTGGACGGCCTGGAAGGCGTCGAGATGGCCCTGCTGGCGCAAGCAGGTGACGATCGACCATTGCACGGCGGGGCTGGGGTCTTCCCTGACCAGCCGGGACAATGCGCCCACACCCGTTCCGTTATCGACCTGAGCCAAATCCGCCAGGGCGAGAACGATCTCGCGCCGCGATTCGATGTCGGGCGTGCCATACCCCAGAAGCATTTTCTTCACCATGGCCGGATCGTCGGGGACGTACCATGGCAAACCCAGGAGGATTTGCACGGCCTGCTGTTGCAGGCCGGGATCGGGCGATTTGGTCAGTTTCAGGATCGCCGGGCGGGCCAGGCCTCCCATCTTGGTCAGATCGGTCGCGGCGGATTGCCGTTTGTCGGCATTGTCCGACCTCAACTGGTCGATCAGCCGGCCGACGCGGTCGTCCAGGGATGCCGGCTGCGTGGCCGGCGAAAGAGTCCTTGCCGACGCCGCGTGGACCAGGCTCAGCCAGACGGCAAATAGCGGGAAATAACGCACCCCGCAAACCCCGGGACGGACCGCGCTCGGGGCGGCCTTTTTCTCGCCGCCAACGTAGTAATCACGCGGGAATTGGAGATAATATCCGGGTTGCTTCATTTCACCTCCGGCGCCTCAAAAAACACGGCCGGCGCGTGGGCGGGTGAACTCTGGTTTTACGACTGACAGGAGCGCATGGATGGCTGAGAACAACGTACCCGAAACCCCGATCGCTTCCAACAGCAAATACGACGAAGCCATGATCAAGGTGCTCGACAACGTCGAGCACGTCCGCACGCGTCCGGGCATGTACATCGGGGGAAATAATACCAAGGGGCTGCATCACCTGATCTATGAAATCGTGGACAATTCCATCGACGAGGCCCTGGCGGGGTTCTGCAAGAACATCCTGGTGAAGATCAACGCGGACGGGTCGGCGACCATCGCCGACGACGGCCGGGGGATTCCCGTCGGCATCCATCCCACGGAAAAAATCCCCACCATGGAAGTCGTTTTTTCCACGCTGGGCGCCGGCGGCAAATTCGACCACAAGGACGGCTCTCCCTACGCCACCAGCGGCGGGCTCCACGGCGTCGGGGCTTCCGTCGTCAACTTCCTCTCCGAATGGATCGAGATCGAGGTCAGCCGCGAGGGGAAAATCCACCAGATGGAATTCGCCCGCGGCATCAAAGCCGGCGATCTCAAGGTCGTCGGCAAATCGGCCAAGACCGGCACCAAGGTCACCTTCAAGCCCGATCCGGAAATCTTCCCCGACATCGAATTCAAATACGAGATGCTCATCGGCCGCATCCGCGAATTGGCGTTTCTCAACCAGGGATTGCGCATCACCGTCGAGGACGAACGCATCGGAAAACGCGAGGAATTCAAGTACGACAACGGCCTGGTCCAATACGTCCAAAACCTCAACGAGGGCAAAATCGCCTTGCATCCCGTGATTTATTTCAAGAAGGAAGACCTGGCCAACCGTTGGATCGTCGAAGTCGCCATGCAATACAGCGACGGATTCAACGAAACCATTCTGACCTTCGCCAACAACGTCAACAACCACGACGGCGGCACGCATCTCAGCGGGTTCAAGACCGCGCTGACGGGCACGATCAACCGTTATGCGGAGTCGGCGAACCTGATGAAGGACGTCCGCCCCAGCGGCGACGACGTGCGCGAGGGGCTGGTCGCCATCATCAGCGTCAAACTGCCCGAACCGCAATTCGAAAGCCAGACCAAGGACAAGCTCCTCAACCCGGAAATCGAATCGTTCGTGCAGCAGGCCGTGAACGAAAAGCTCGGCGCGTATCTGGAGGAGAACCCCAAGGAAGCGAAGTCGATTTTTGAAAAGGGGATGCTGGCGGCCGAGGCCCGCGAGGCCGCCCGCAAGGCCCGCGAACTCACCCGACGCAAGAACAGCCTGGAAGGCAACGGACTTCCCGGCAAGCTGGCGGATTGCCGAAGCAAATCCAACGAGGAGACCGAGGTATTCCTGGTCGAAGGCGATTCGGCCGGCGGCAGCGCCAAGCAGGGCCGCGATTCCAATCTCCAGGCCATCCTGCCCCTGTTCGGCAAAATCCTCAACGTGGAAAAGGCCAACGTCGTCAAGATGCTCTCGCACGAGGCCATCCGCACGATCATCAGCGCCCTGGGCTGCGGGTTCCACGAGGATTTCAGCCTGGAAAAACGCCGCTACGGCAAAGTCGTCATCATGACCGACGCCGACGTCGACGGCAGCCATATCCGCACGCTGCTGCTGACGTTCTTCTTCCGGCACATGCAGGAGTTGATCCGCGCCGGCCGGGTTTACGTCGCCCAGCCCCCGCTCTATCAAATCCTCCGCAAGAAAAAGAGCGAATACGTCCTCAACGAGCGGTCGATGCGAAAGGCGCTGACCGACATGGGCCTGGAGGGGACGCAACTAATCATCCGCGACGACGAGGGCAAGCAGCATTCCCGCGTCGCCGGCGAAGAAATGCGCCGCGTCGTCGATCTCCTCGCCAAGCTCGAGGAGATGGTGAAGATCATCCAGCGGCGCGGGATCGACTTCGCGGAATTCCTGGCCCGCCGCGACAGCAACGGCCGCCTTCCCCTCTATCAGGTCGTCGTCGAGGGCGAGGAATCCTATTTCTACAACCTTGAGGAACGCGACGAATTCCTTCGCGAAAAGGGTCTCCTCGCCGATGCCGACGAAGCCAGCCCCGCCCCCGGCAACGGATCGCCCCACAACGACGGCCGGCGGGTCCAGAAGAACCAGGAGCTTCACGAAGTCAAGGACATGCTCAAGCTCTTCACCCAGCTCGACCAGTTCGGCCTTTCCATCGACGATTATTTTCTCACCCAGGAGGAATCCGTCAGCGGCGAAAAGCTGCCGACCAAATACGCCTTGGCCGGCGACGACAAGCTGCACGATGTCGCCGGCGTCGCCCAGATTCTCCCCACCATCCTGTCCCTGGGAAAAGTCGGCATCGAGATCAAGCGCTTCAAGGGGCTAGGCGAAATGAACAGCGAACAGCTTTGGGAAACCACGCTGGACCCCGGCCGCCGCGTGCTGCTCCGCGTGACCCTCGAGGAAGCCGGCGAAGCCGAACGACTGTTCAGCGTCCTAATGGGCGAAGACGTCGAACGAAGACGGCAGTTCATCGAGGACCACGCGCTGGAAGTCAAAAATCTCGACGTTTAGTAACCGTTCAATCCGCCCGATCGGCCACGCCTTCGGACGAGTCGCCGGGCTTTTGATCGTACGCATTTCACTATTACTCGGTTCTATCGGTGGGTTCGCCGAGTAAGCGGAGCGCAAGATGTCATTCACTCTGCAAATCCGAGCGGGCGAAAGGGCGTACTTGACAGCGTTACCATGCCCTGTGGCATCGGGTTTGGCGGGCCTTGAACGGACCGGCCACTCCCGTGACGTCTATCAGATATTTGGCGATAGCCGCACGCGTCCTGGCGAAGAAAGAATGCTTTCACGGAAGGCGATTCTGGATGCGCTTGAACGGTTGCTCCCCCCAGCAAAGCTGATGGGAAATGGCTTTCGGGTGCGTGCGAGGCTGTCCTTCGGTGATCATAGGGAAATTGTCGGCCCTGGCAGGGCCGGAATCTTAATTGACGGCATATACTTCGGCATTGAATGTTCCGACAACCATTGGGAAATGTCACCATCCCAGCCGACCCCCGGGAAATCATTTCCGCCGGAGATGCGCGGCGTGCATCGGTACGAGCCGGCGGAAATTCAGTCGGAGAACATGGGAATCGTAAAAATCGAAAGGAAGAGGGGCAAGCGGAAGGAACTTTTGAACCTGCTGAACGAAATCAAGGAATTTCTGCAAGGGGTGTCGGATGAGTTTGTCGCCGTCACTGTTGGTTAGGAAACTGAAGCCGACACGGAAGGGGACACGACCCTTAATATTAGGCAACAATATACTTGACAACGCAGCATGAAGAATGACAAATTTTGAATACGAATCTCTGCCGGTAGTCGGCGAACTTCCTAGCGGCACAAACGATCCGCATGGCGGGAAAACGCTGTTGCGCCGCATGTCCGGGGCGAGAATTGTTCGCATCGGCGGAACGAATGCTGATATTGAGGGCGGCGGATTCATCATCGACTATATCTGTGGCGGGGAGAACCAAGTACGCCGCGTCGTTTTCGCATTCACGGAACTCGGAATGTGGGTAGAGTACGAGGGGCATGCGCCCAGTTCTCGTGCGGCCATTCTGGATGGTATTCCAGGATGACCTTCCGCGTACCCCAGTCAATCGGATGGGCAATATAGGTGTAGCTGGCTGGCGTCCATTCGTAGGAATACCTGAATATTTCAAACGCCGCAGCGCTCTCCGCCAGCAATTCCACGGCTTGAAACTTGCGCCCCAATTGCCGTTCGGTAATGGCAAACGTCTGGTCGGTAGCGATGAAATCATCAGCATGTTTCAGAATCTTGGCCTGATTCGTAGGGCTAATTCGGCCGAAAATTCGGTCCAGCCTATGCTCTATGATCGGACGACACGGATTACCTCTTTCGTTTTCCTCGATCCCGATCATTGCTTTTAGGGCTAGTTCCAGGGCAAACGCCCAATTCATTGTTACTGGGATTGCCAAGTCGAGGATTCCGGTAGCATCCATCTCGCGAGTGATTGCCATCGCAGCGCGTAGGAATTGCTCGGACATGGCGAAAACCAGTTTGGGGTCGATATACCCCCTCTTTGACGGTTTGGGCGCTCCAGCGCTCATTATTTGGCTCTACGCTTCGCCGATTTCTCCCTCGCCAACCTTGCATCAATTTCCCTTTTCGGCACGGCCAGGATTCGGCGGGTAAAGGCTGCCAGCTTATCAAAGGCGGCGATGGGGTCCGCCGCTTGAACGTCGGGGATACCACGGGGTTTGGGTTTGGTCATTCTCAAATTATACCATGGGAAAAACAGCTTCCATCGAAATTACTGTACCGTTCAAGCACAGATTAAGGGTGATGAGCGCGCTCGTGGAGAGTGACAAGTTTTCGGTGGTTAGACTCTCTACGTCGGGCAGAGTCGCGATCAATAAAGCGCACTTACCGGAACCAATGGATGGTTTGGCTAAGATTGAGTTAATCGACGATTCCGATGTCCCATGTTCCCGCCCACATTCCGGGCCATGAGCGATACTCCACATGTCCAGGTCGAATAATGCAATTAAGCGGCGCAAGCTCGTATTCGGCTCTCACGCGGTTTACGAAATCAATAATGTTGTCTCCTGGTGCACTGTCTAGTTGCCAATCTGCCTCGATATGCAACGTGTGCCCAGCATCGAGAAAAATCTGTTCGGTGGGTTTGAATTGAGACGGAAAAACGGTCTCGATTTCCAAGTGACCGGAAACGATTTTTTTGATGATAACTCGGTTGACGCTTGGGGTTGCGGCGAGATCAGCAACCAGCGTAGTTACGTCTCTTGATGTAATTCTCATACGCGATCCTTCGGTTTCAATTTGGCAAAGCTCCTGATCCCGCGTCCTTGTCGCTTCCGGGGGCACCCTCCAATGCGCCGGTTAGCGCCTTGTAGGTCAATCGCTTTCCGCTCATGCCCTTGAGGGCCAGAGTGAACCGCTCGCCGTCGTGGAGGGTGCGGTAATTGAATCGGAACGCCTCACTATCGACGTACGCCGCAAGATGGAACGGATCAATTGAAACGTGTGTTCCCTTGATGCACCGCTTGAAGAGCGCCCAGAAATTTTCGATGCCATTGGTGTGGATCGCGCCCTCGACGTACTTTTCCGCATGGTCAATGAAGCTGTGGAGATAATCGTCGCCAAGGCCCTGATAGGCGCTATGGGCATCCGTATATAGATGGCTTCCGGCTTCAACATTTTTATGGATGACCGGGTGAATGGATTGCTTGTTGACATAATCGTCCAGAACAACCGCACGCACCTTATTCTTTTTGTCGGCGTGCCGTTCAAGCAATCCAACGACACACGTTTTCCCCTTTGAACCGCGCCCGGTCAACGCTTCCCGTTTATCCTTGTGCATGTTGGCCCGGAGTCCGCCAACGAAAGTCTCGTCCGCTTCGATGATTCGGCCATCACCGCCCATCTTGTCGAAGCTGTTGCTTTTTACGGCAACGCGGATGCGGTGAAGCATGAACCACGCGGTCTTTTGGGTGATGCCCAAAGCCCGGTGGATTTCATAGCTGGAAATGGAGTTTTTGGCGTTGACTTCCAGCCAGAAAGCGGCAGCCCACTTGTCCAGTCCGAGCGGCGAATCTTCCATGATCGTTCCGGTCTTGACTGTAAACTGACGCTGGTCGTGACTGTGGCTGCATTCAAAGCGGCGATACTTCGGCGAATACCGAACGTCCTTTGACCCGCAACGCGGGCAGACTGGGCCATCCGGCCATCGCATCTTGGCGAAGAAATCGTGTGCGGCGTTGAGGTCCGCGAAGTATTTGACGGCCTGAACGAGCGTCTTGAGCGGCTGGCCGTTCCCGTTAGTATTTGTGGTGTTCATGCTGGAATCTTAGCAAATGCCGGTTGCGTTGTCAAGTATATTGTTGCCTAATATTAGGGTCGTGTCCCCTTCATTCGTCCCTCCATGCGTGCCGCGATTATTTTGTCAGCGCCTCGCCGCGCGACAACTGCTCGGCTAGGAACGGGTGTTCCTTCAACCAGTTCTCGATGGCGTCGATCCGGTTCCCCGGATCGGGATGCGTTTGCAAAAACTCCGGCTCGCCGCCGCCGGCGCTGGCCTCTTTCAGAATCGTCATGACGTCGATCATCGCCCGCGGGTCGTAGCCCGCTTCCGTCATGAACTGCAATCCCTTTTCATCGGCCTGGGATTCGTCCTTGCGGCTGAATTTCAGTTGCACCATCTGGTCGGCCAGATCGGCCAGCGCCCAGGTGGCCAGGCCGTTGCGATTTCCGCTGGCGGCAATGCCGGTGCCCAGCACGATCGACTGACCCAGCCGGCTCTGCTCGATCTGCTGGGCCACGTGCCGCTCGACAACGTGGCCGGTCTCGTGGCCCAGAACCCCCGCCAACTCCGCCTCGTCGCCCAGCTTTTCGTACAGCCCCAGCGTCACAAATATCTGACCGCCCGGCAACGCGAAGGCATTAATCGTCTGCTCATCGCTCAGCAAATGAAACTGATACTGATAGGGACTCTTTTGCGCCTCCGATTTGGAGATTACTCTTTGTCCGACGTTCTGCACCTGGCGCGCCCTTGGATCGGACGCGGGGATTTCGCCGCCCATCCGCGCGACCATTTGCGGGGCCGATTGCAGGCCCAGCGATATCTCGTCGTCTGCGGTCATGGCCACGTGCTGCCGCTCGCCGGTGGTGGGATTCACCGACTCATGCGAGAAATAGGAGACGATCCCGAATAGTATCACCAGCGCGCCGATGACGTGCCGAAAATGAATTCCGCGCCCGCCGTACCCGTAGCCATATCCATAATACTGCGTCATGACGTTCCTTTGGCGCACAATTTGCGCGCCGTATCCGAAATCTTCTGATGGGCCGGTTCACAGGCATAGTCGACGGCAATGGTTTGGCGATAGGCTTCGATCCTGCGGATCGGATCGCCCGTCGCCTCCGCCGCCGCCAGGAACGGGGCATGCAGCCGTTCCCACATTGCCATCACCCACGCGTACGTTTCGGCCGTTCCGCCCTTGGGGCCTTTCGGCAACTCGGCAGCGGACATGATAATACTGTGGGCCGGCAACCGCCGGATCAACTGGTCAACTCCTATCGGCTCGGCCGGCGGCAACGCAACGCCCTCGCCCGGCACGATCGCCACCACCCGGCCCGCTCCAACCGGATAAACCGCCGCCAAAAACACGTCGACGTACAACCCCAACTCCTTCTGTGCCCGCCGGGCTTCGACGGCCGGCTGGATCGAACCCCAGCCGGCAATCAGGATTTGCCCCTGTCCGATGGCCTGGACCGTGTGTCTTGCATTGGGTTGATCGTGCGGCCCATTGGCCAGGATGTCCAGGCGAATCGTTCCCTCCCCGCAGCGTTGCCGCCGTTGCCGCCGAGATTCCTGGAGCGGCATATACAACCTCGCCAGGGCGTCGAAGTCGCGCGATGTCCAGGCCAGTTCCTCCGCCGCCGCCAACGCCGTTTCCGCCGAAAGATATTCCATGCGCGACAACTGATCTTGCCCGCGCTCACAGAGATCTTGGAGTTGATTCGAATCCATGTCATTGGTCATTTGTCATTGGTCATTTGTCATTAGTTTCGGCGATAAACCGTCGTTGGCCATAACAAATGACCAATGACTAATGACCAATGACCCATTCATGGCATCGGCAAATCGGCCTGGACCAGCGTGCTCTGCCCCGGCCGCGGAAAGAGCCTGGTTTTGTACGTCATCACAGCGGCGCCGATGTTACCCGGCATTTGCCCATCCGTCAGGCGAAAGTTCCACCCGTGGTACGGGCAGACCACGCAGCCGTCTTCAATCGCCCCGCCGGCAATGTCGTGTCCGGCGTGCGGGCAGGTGCTGTCCAAAACGTAAACCCGGCCCTGGCGGAGAAAAACCGCCAGGGAAAAACCGTCAATATCGACGTGCTTCCCCACGCCCTCGCTCAAATCGTCCAAATCGCAAAGGCTCGCCCACGCCACTACTGAATCTCCGATAGAGTCACCTGCCGGCGCTCGGCGGCGCTGACCGAAACCGCCTCCAAGACCCGCTGCGTCTGGTACGCATCGGCGAAATCCGGCAGCGGAATCGTCGGCTGCCGACCGCCCAGGTCCATCATGATGTCCGCCGCCTGATTGATGAACGTATGTTCGTACCCAATGATATGCGCATCCGGCCACCAGGCCTGGGCGTAGGGGTGATCTGGGGCGTGTGTCACCATGATTTTGGTCCACCCCTTCAACTTGGCCGAGGCCGTGTTGTCGAACCAAAGCAAATGGTTCATGTCCTCGAAATTGAAGCTGACGGCCCCTTTTTCCCCGTGAATCTCGACGCCATTTTTATTTTGATACCCGGTTGAAAACCGCGTGGCTTCGAAACTCCCCACCGCCCCGCCGGAAAACCGGCAGAGAAACAGCGTCGCATCGTCCACCTCGACCTTGCCCATTTTTCCGCGTCCGGCCTTGGCCCCGCCGGCGATTCCCCCGGCCGAGCCGACCGAGGGAATCAGCCGCTCCTTGACGAAGGTCTCGGCGATCGCCCCGTTGATTTCCAAGATCTCTTCACCCGTGATGAACCGGGCCATGTCGATGACGTGCGCCCCCAGATCGCCATGGCTGCCGCTGCCGGCGATTTTCTTGTCGAACCGCCAGATCAGCGGCACGTCCGGCCCAGCCCAATCCTGTAGATAATATCCGCGCACGTGATAAATCCGCCCGATCTTCCCGGCCCGGGCCAACTGATACGCCAGCGCCACCGCCGGCGTTCGCCGATAACTCCACCAAACGAAGGTCTTGCACTTCTTATGCTTCCCGGCCGCATCGCGCATCTGCCTGGCATCGTTCAGATTCCCCGCCAACGGCTTCTCGCAAGCCACGTGTTTCCCCGCCTCCAGCGCCGCGATGGCCATCTCGCGGTGCAAATGGTTCTGGGCCGTGATGTCCACGAGTTGGATTTCGGGGTTGGCGATAGCTTCGCGCCAATGGGTCGAGCAATTCTTCCATCCCCATTTTTTAGCGAAGGCTTCAAGCTGCGTCTTATCCTGAGCCGCGACGGTGTGCATGACCGGCTCGACCGGCAGATCGAAGAATTTCGGGGCTTTCAGATAAGCGTTGCTATGCGCCCGGCCCATGAATTTCTGGCCGATCAGACAGACGTTGATGGAACCCTTGGACATACCGCTATCCTCCGCGATTTTTGTGGGCGGAGTTTAACCGCGAGGGAAATGCAAGCAAAGAATCGGCGATTGGCGAGAAATCCATGGGCCTGCCAATTCTTCCGGGAACAAATGCGATTGAACCGCCAAGCCGCCAAGATCGCCAAGAAAATTGAACTGCGGATGACGCGGATAAGATTTGAGTTTATCCGCGATATCCGCGCAATCCGCGGTTGAATCGACTTTCAATCTTGGCGATCTCGGCGGCTTGGCGGTTCAATCTCTGCTCTGGCGAAAATATTGGCAAAATCCAAGTCCATCATGCCAGCGATTGAAACAATTTCGCCGCGTCGGCCAGTTCCTCCAAGGGAGGCCGGGCGGGCAAAAACTCCATTCCCCAGAATCCGCGATACCCGGCCTGATGGATGGTCCGAACGATGTGCCGGTAATCCATCTCCTGAGCCGAACCGGGAAAATCGCGTTTGGGACTGCCGGCAACGTGCAGATGGGCGATCCATTGCAGGTTCTCGACCACGACGGTTGCCACGTCCTCGCCCATGCGATGCATGTGGTAGAGGTCATACAGAACCCGGACGGCCGGCGACGAAACGGCCCGAACGACGTTGAACGCAAAGGCGCTGTTGTCCGCTTGATAATCCGGATGGTCGTAGCGATTGAACACTTCCAGGGTCAGGACCACGCCCGCCTTTTCCGCCTCGGCGGCCACGGCCTTGATCGCCGCAATGCAGTTGCGCTGCCCGGCGGCATCATCGAGTCCCATGCGGTTGCCGCTGAGAATGATGAGTTGCCCGATCCCCCGATCGGCCGCGATCTGAATGTCGTTCCGCATGTCGGCAATCGCCTGCTCGCGCTGCTCCGCATGATTCATCAGGCCGGGAAAATTCCTGCACGTCATATTCAGCAGCTTCAGCCCGGCCGCCATGGCGATGTCTTGCCGGGCCGGATCGACCATCTCCGCCGCGGAGTATCCGAACTCGTGAACGGAGCGATAGAAATGGCCGGCATCCTGGATTCCCCGGAAGAAAGACCAGTCGGCCATGCTCAGTTGAATAAGTTGATTCACGATCCGAGTCCCTTCTCCGGGCGCGAAGCGCGTGGGGTAGGTTTTCGTCGAGCAGCACTTTGATGCGGCGCGAGGGCCGCATGAGGAGAGGATTGAACCGCGGATTACGCGGATGACGCGGATGGATTTACCTCTTATCCGTGTTATCCGCGTCATCCGCGGTTCAATCCCTCTCCTTGTCTCACCTGGAAACTGCGGCAGACGGTAAACAGTTAGGGGAATTCTAATCCTTCTGCTTAATCATCCCCAATTCCTTGGCGATTTCGGATTCCCGATGATCAGCCAATTCGTTGCACCGTTCCTGGCCTGGTGCTTTTGATCGTTTTTCGTAAACGCCGCAGCAGAGGACGGAGATCGTCTATGTCGTTAGATACGGCCTCAAGAACGATTACTGCCAATCGCAGGCTCGCAATGTTCTGCTGGTATGCGACGCCGTCGTCCATCGTCACCATCACGTCAAAGCCCGCGTCTACTGCCCGGGTCAATAGCCGGCCATTTTTTGTTCCGGACCATCCGAGATATTGAACGGTGAAAACATCATGGCCCGGCAGATGGGCGCGAAGCGCGTGGGGCAGGTTTTCATCGAGCAACACTTTCATGCCGCCCGAGGACCGCGTGAAATCAGTTTTTCGGCCCGTCCCAAAACGGCGGTGGCTTGCTGACGCTTGACCGATGGGAACTGTTCGAGGAAGTAATCCAAGGAGCGGCCGCGGGCGAGATAATCGAACAGCGATTTCACGGGCACGCGCGTGCCCGCAAAACAAGGCGTTCCGCCTTGAATGTCGGGATCAACCTTGGTAATTGCTCGCTGGCGCCGCATACCCAGATGGTAGCATTAATAGCTGACGCGGGGAACTTTAATCCTTGACGCGACTACCTGTTTTGAATCGGCCCTATGGGGATCGGGCTGTGGTTACCGAGTGAATTTGCTCTTGGAACCATTCCATCAGCCGGTAATAGGCGAATTTTATTTTCCGCCGACCTGG
>JBEKIV010000042.1:0-21284 GCA_050011595.1 Tepidisphaeraceae bacterium | reverse complement strand
TGTCTTCTCATGGCGCAGGCAGCGATCAATCTCATTCCCGTCTACGTGCTGGTGTTGTTTCGCATTGCCGGCATGATGATTTGGGCCCCGCTGCTCGGCAGCCAGCAGGTCCCCAAGCAGATCAAGGCGATGATGGCCTGCGTGCTGGCGGCGTCGATTGCCCCGACGCTCGTCCTCCGGGTCGCCATCCCCCAATCCGCCTGGGAACTGGCCCTGGCCATCGCGGGCGAAATCACTTTCGGCGCGGCCATCGGACTTATCCTCAGCCTCATCTTCGTCGCCGGCCAATGGGCCGGTGAAATGATCGGACAGCAGATGGGCCTTAACCTCGGCCAGACCCTCAACCCCCAATACGGCGGCGGGGGGACGGTCGTCGGCGATCTCTACTTCTTCCTCACCCTGCTCATCTTCCTGTCCATCGGCGGGCACATGGCCCTGGTCAAAGGCGTGTTCGACAGCTTCGCTGCCTTGCCGCTGCTCACCGTTTCCATCAATCAGCCGCTGCTGGACACGATCGTCGGCGTATTTCAGGGCGCCATGGTGTTGGCCATGCAACTGGCCGCCCCCATGCTGGTCACGATGCTGATCGTCGATCTGGTGCTGGGATTCGTGGGGAAAACCGTTCCGCAATTGAACATCATGACCGCCGGAATTTCCGTGCGGGCGCTGGTTGGAATGTTGGTCCTGATCGTGGGATTGGGTCTGACCAGCTCGATTATCCGCCTCAACCTTTTGCGCGCGGCCAAGCTCGTCTGGCAAACGTATTCCGGGCGATAAGCCTCAGGTTCAGCTATGGCAGAATCCGCCAGTGACAAGACCGAAGCCCCGACCCCGCGGCGACGCACCGAAGCCCGCCAGCAGGGCAACATCGCGCGCAGCCACGACCTCACCAGCTCCGTTTTGCTTCTGGGCGGCCTGATGCTCATGAAATGGTTCGGGACGCGCGTCATGTCCGCCCTCCGCGACGTCGTCGCCCAGATGCTTTCCGCATCCTCGATGTCGGATTTCGGCACGCGCCGCATCGGCGAACAAATCATGCACAGCATCGGCGCGGTCGGCATCGCGCTGGCTCCGCTGCTCGGCGGTGCGATGTTCATCGTCATCGTCGCCAACGTCGCGCAGGTCGGATTCAATTTCAGCCCGCAGCGGCTGGCGATCAATTTCGCGGCCCTCAATCCGGTTCGCGGATTCAACAAGATTTTCGGGTTCGGACAGGGCGGGTTGCAGTTGCTGTTGAACCTGCTCAAGGTCGCGCTGGTCAGTTTGGTCGCCTGGTCGGCCATCGGGGGCCGGCTCGGTCAGATCATCGCCGTCCAGCGGCTTACCCATCTCCAACTCTTCGCATTCGGCGCGGACATGATCTTTTCCATCGGCATCCGCGTCGGGGCGCTGCTGCTGATCCTGGCGATCATCGATTACGTCTACCAGCGCTTCCGCGTCGAGCGAACGCTGCGCATGACCAAGTCGGAGGTGAAGGACGAAATGCGCAGCATGGAAGGCGATCCGATGATGAAGCAGCGCCGCCGCCAGATCGCCCTCCAACGCGCCATGCAACGGCTCAAGAAGGACGTTCCCAAGGCGGACGTCGTGGTCACCAATCCCACGCACTACGCCATCGCCCTGGAATATGACCAGACGAAGATGCGCGCCCCCAAGGTCGTCGCCAAGGGCGTCGATTTCATGGCCCAGCGCATCCGCCTGTTGGCGGCCGAGGCCGGCGTCCCCATCATCGAACGCCCGCCCCTGGCCCGGGCCATCTATCGCATGGTCGACGTCGGCCAGGAAATCCCCGAGCAATTCTACGCCGCCGTCGCCGAGATCCTGGCCTACGTCTACGAACTGACCGGAAAACATTTGACGGCGGTTGGCGCCTCCGCGGCGGCGGGCACCGCCGCGGCCGCGCCGAGCGCCGCGGGTTCGACCTATTAACCCAATGGCCGCGATTCCCGCTCATCCTCTGTTCGTCACGCTCCGCGAAAACCGCGCGATGATCTTCCCTGTCGCCTTCATCAGCCTGGTGCTGGTCATCCTCATCCCGCTGCCGCCGCCCGTTCTGGACATCCTCCTCTGCTTCAACATCACGCTGTCGATCATCGTGCTCGTCACCACGATTTACGTCTCCAGCGCGCTGGAATTGTCGGTCTTCCCATCGCTGCTCCTGGCGTTGACGCTCTTCCGCCTCGTGCTCAACGTCGCCACAGTCCGCCTGATCCTCACCGCTGGCGACCGCGCCGCCAATACCACCACCGCCCTCACCAGCGCCGGCGAGGTGATCTACACCTTCGCCGATTTCGTCACCAAGGGCTCGCTGGCCGTCGGGGTCATCATCTTCATCATCATCGGCGTGATTCAGTTCGCGGTGATCACCAAGGGCGCCACCCGCATCTCGGAGGTCGCCGCTCGATTCACCTTGGATGCCATGCCCGGAAAACAGATGGCGATCGACGCCGACCTCAACGCCGGCATCATCAACGAGGCCGAGGCCCGCAAACGGCGCAGCGACATTTCCCAGGAGGCGGACTTCTACGGCGCCATGGACGGCGCCAGCAAATTCGTCCGCGGCGACGCCATCGCCGGCATCATCATCACCTTCGTCAACGTGCTGGGCGGACTCTACGTTGGGATGTTCGAGCACGGTTGGAACCTGCTGGATTGCCTCTCGCTGTACACGAAGCTGAGCATCGGCGACGGCCTGGCCAGTCAGGTCCCCGCCTTCATCGTTTCGCTCGCCGCCGGTTTGATCGTCACCCGCACCAGCAGCAAGACCAATCTGGGCGATGAAGTCCTCAACCAGGTTTTCGCCAAGCCCAAGGCCCTGTTGGTCGCCTGCGTGTTCATCGCGTTGATGATGTTCACCGGATTGCCGAAATTTCCGCTGACGATTTTGGGATGCTGCTGTGGCGCACTGGCGGCGACGATCTCGCGGGGCCGCAACAAGGCCGCCCGCGCCGTCGCCGCCGGGGAAAAGGAAAAAGCCTCCAAAAAGGACCCGGAAAAGGTCGAAAAGTTCCTCGATCTCGACACGATGGAGTTGGAAGTCGGCTACGGGCTGGTCAAGCTGGTGGATGCCTCCAAGGGCGGCGATCTGCTGGACCGCGTCAGCATGATCCGCCGCCAGGTCGCCCTCGACCTGGGAATCATCGTTCCCCCCGTGCGCATCCGCGACAACATCCAGCTTTCCGCCAACGATTACGTCGTCCGCATCAAGGGTCAGGTCGTCGGCAAGGGCGTGGCGTATCCGGAGCAGTTTCTGGCGATGGACAACGGCGCGACCACGGGGCCGCTCGTCGGCGCCACGCAGACCATCGAGCCGGCGTTCGGACTGCCGGCGTACTGGATCACCGAATCGCAGCGCCAGCAGGCGGAACTGCGCAACTACACCGTCGTCGAGGCCACCGCCGTCATCGCCACCCATCTCACCGAGACCATCAAGGGCCACGCCCACGAACTGCTGTCGCGCCAGGCGGTCAAGAACCTGCTGGACAATCTCAAGACCCGCGTCCCCGCCCTTATCGAGGAAGTCGTCCCCACGCTGGTCAAGCCCGGCGAATTGCAGAAGGTGATGCAAAACCTCCTCCGCGAGCGCGTTCCCGTGCGCGATCTGGAGACCATCCTCGAGACGCTCAGCGATTACGTCTCCCGCACCAAGGACGTGGAAGTTCTCAGCGAATACGTCCGCCATTCGCTGGCCCGCACGATCTGCAAGCAATACGTCGACGAACGCGACAAGTTGTGGTGCCTGACCCTCGACCCCGCCCTGGAGGAGTTGATCAACAGCCACCTGGAGCGCAGCGAACGCGGCACTAACAACACGATGGCGCCGCAGACCGCCCAGCAGATCGTGCAACATATCGTCGCCAAGACCGCGGAGCTGACGCAGGCCGGCCGCTCGGCCGTCCTCCTGTGCGGGCCGCAGATTCGCGGCGCCCTGCGGCGGATGATCGAAAACGGCGCGCCCCAATTGGCCGTGCTGGGTTACAACGAGATCGTGCCCGAAGCGACCGTCGAAGCCGTCGCAATGGTGGGAATGAATGGCTAACGCTTCGCATACGTCGAATGACGCCCCGCATGCCCGTGCGGGGCTCGGGTTTTCGGATCGTGGAAGGTGCAACGTCATGGATTACAGAACATTTCAAGCAAACACCATGAGCGCGGCGTTGGCCGAGGTGAAACATGAACTCGGCCCGCAGGCGGTCATCCTGCACACGCGGAGCTACGTGAAGAACCGATGGCTCGGCCTGCGCCGCAAGGAAGTATTCGAGATCACCGCCGGGCGGGGGGCTCGGCAGAATCCGATGGCCCGTCCGGCGCCGATCAGGCCCCAGCCCGACACGCGCCGTCAACTTCTGGAGAGCCCCGCCGGACAGAACATCGTCATGACCGGGCTTTTCCAGGAAGTCACCGGCCTGAAGACGATGGTCCAGGAACTGGTCGTTCATGCCAACCGCGCCAGGTGCCCGCAAATCCCCGAGGAGCTTTTCGAATATTATTCGCAGCTCATCCAGAACCAGGTGGCGGAGGAACTGGCCGCCGACATGATCAAGACCATCCAGCGGCAAATCCGCCCGGAGCATGCCAGGCAGCCGGATTTCGTCAGGCAGAAAATCGCCGAGCAAATCGAGCGGCATCTCCCGTCGTCCGGGCCGATCGTACGCACCAAGTCCACCGGCCCGCACGTCGTGGCGCTGATCGGGCCTACCGGCGTGGGGAAAACCACCACCATTGCCAAGCTCGCCGCCAATCTCAAGCTCCGCGAGAAGCGCCGCGTCGGCCTGGTCACCCTCGACACCTATCGCATCGCCGCCATCGACCAACTGAAAAAATACGCCGACATCATCGGCTCGCCGCTGAGCGTGGTCGGCACCGCCGAGGAGTTGTCCGCCGCGCTACGTTCCATGCAGGACTGCGAGTTTATTCTCATCGACACTGCCGGTCGAAGCCCCAACGACGCCCTGAAGCTCAGCGAACTCAAAGCCCTTCTCGCCGCCGCCAAGCCCGACGAGGTCCATCTCGTCCTCTCCACCACCGCCAGCCAGCAGTGCGTTGAACTGGCGATCGCCCGCTTCGGCGAGGTGCGCGTGGACAAGATCATCTTCACCAAGCTCGACGAGGCCGCTCACGTCGGCGTGGTCCTGAACGTCGTCCACAAGGTCAACAAGGGTCTGTCCTACGTCACCACCGGCCAGGACGTGCCGGACGACATCGAAGTCGGCCAGCCCAGACGCCTCGCCCAGCTCATTCTGGAAGGGCCGGACCATCAGGCGAAGGGCTTGCCCTCGCCACTGGTGCGCCAAAACAGGCAATGAAAGGAACAAGGAAACTGCCATGTCCGTCTTGATCGACCAGGCAACGCAACTGCGGCGAATCGCACGACAAGCCAGCCGCGCCGGCGAAGGGCCTGCCCTCGCCAGTGAAGGGCTTAAGGGGCTTGCCCTCGCCAGCGAAGGGCTTGCCCTCGCCAGCGAAGGGCTTGCCCTCGCCACGGTCATCGCCGTCACCAGCGGCAAGGGCGGTGTCGGCAAGAGCAACATCGCCGTGAATCTGGCGATCAAGCTGGCCTCGGCCGGCAAGCGGGTCGTGCTCATGGATGCCGACCTCGGCCTGGCCAACGCTGACGTGTTGTGCAACATCGATCTGCCGTCCAATCTCTCCCATGTCATCGCGCGCAAGCGCGAACTGGCGGATGTCATGGTGGACGGCCCCGGTGGATTTCAGCTCATCGGAGGCGCCTCCGGCTTGGCCCGCATGGCCGATCTGAGCGATTACGATCGCCAGAGCCTGGTCGCCGCCCTGGCCGAACTGGAAGCCCGGACCGACGTCATCCTGATCGACACCGGAGCGGGAATCAGCCCGAACGTCTTGAGCTTCACTCGCAGCGCCCATCAGGTGCTGGTTGTCACCACCCCCGAGCCGACGGCCATCACCGATGCCTACGCCGTCATCAAGGTCATCAGCCGCGATCCCACCGAAGCGAACGGCTTGCCGTCGCCCCGACCCCTGAGCCTGCTGGTCAATCAGGTTCGCCAGCGGGACGAGGGGCAACTGGTCTACGAACGCATCGCCAAGGTGGCCCGGCAATTCCTCGGCGTGCACGTGCTGGATGCCGGGTCCATCCCGTCCGACCCGGAAGTTCCCAACGCCGTGCGCCGCCGCACGCCGTTCCTCCTGGCCAATCCCCACTGCCCGGCCAGCCTGGGCATCGGCCAACTGGCGATGCGCCTTCAGCGCGGCGTGACACCCAACGCAGACCTCAATGGCGGCGGATTCTTCAACCGGATGAGCCGATGGTTCAGGAAATAGGAGATTCACGTGGTTAATCGAATGGCGGGCGCCACGGCGCTCCTTGTGTTCGTGGTTTGTCTGGTGGTTGGCGGCATCCAGGCCGACAACTCCTTCGCCACCACCGTCGAGCGGGCCTTGACGGCCATGGCGGTTACTCTCGTTATCGGACTGGTCCTGGGCGCCATGGCCCGCAAAATGCTCGAGGAAAATCTAAAGTCCCAGGAAGAAAAATTGAAAAAAGGTTACAGCAAACCAGCCCGCGATGACCGATAAACGAAAGTGGTGTTGTGCCGGCTCCAACCGCCGCCAAGCCACGTCTGGCTTTTTTTAAGAGGCTGAAAATGCGAACCGCGTTCAAGACCCACGGACCGGGAGGTTTCATGGCCAAGCCGATCAAGGACGTCAAACAAGTCTGGCTCGATTTCAAGAAATCCAAATCGGAAAAACTGCGGAACGCCCTGATGGAGAACTATCTCCATCTCGTCCGCTACAACGCCGAGCGGATTCACGTCAAACTTCCCGACGAGGTGGAGCTGGACGATCTGATGTCGGCCGGAATCTTCGGCCTCATGGATGCGATCAATGCCTTCGACCTGGACCGCGGCGTCAAATTCGAAACCTATTGCGCCCCGCGGATTCGCGGGGCCATCCTGGACGAGCTTCGATCCATGGACTGGGTCCCGCGCCTCGTCCGCTCGCGCGCCCACAAGCTCGACACCGCCGCCAAGAGCCTGGAAGCCGAACTTGGCCGCTCGCCCACCAGCAACGAAATCGCCCATCGGCTCAAAGTCTCTATCCCCGAATTCGAGAAAATGGCCAAGGACGCCAGCGCCGTCGGCGTGGTGTCGCTTTCACGCAAGTGGTTCGAGACCGACAGCAACAAGGACGTCCGCGAGATCGACGTCTTGGAAGACAAGCGCGGCGCCGACCCCATGCGCGAAGTCCAACGCAAGGACCTCAAGGAATTGATGACCAAGGGCCTTTCCCGCGCCGAACGCCTCATCATCATCCTCTATTATTTCGAGGAGATGACCATGAAAGAGATCGGCCTGACCCTGGACCTGAGCGAAAGCCGCGTCAGTCAGATGCACAGTTCCATCCTGGCCCGCCTCAAAGCCCAGATGGCCGATCGCCGCAAGGAATTCCAGCAGGCCACGGCGGTGTGAGTCATTATGGCGGCACCTGTTGATGGCCGACTCAAACTGCCATAGGTGCGTCATATCCTCACGCTCTTTCCCTCTCGCGCCGATTCGTAAATCGCTTCGATGATCCGCAGGTCCTGCAATCCTTCTTCGCCCGTGGCCTTGAACGGCGCGTTGCCGGCCAGGGCCTCGGCGAAGCCGTCCATTTCGCCGGCGAATTGATCGGACGCGGGCACGTCAACCAGTTCCAGACCCAGGCCGGCGTTCTTGTAAAACAACGCGCCGGAGTAGGCCTGGCCCGGCTCCAGAACGCAATGGCCGCGCTGTCCGTGCACGGCGTAGCGGTTCAAGTTCGTGCCATAGCTTGATAAGCAGCTTGCCAGCACGCCGCTGGGGAATTTCAATTGGAAGTCGCAGTGTTGCTCGACTTCCTTGAATCGCGGATCGTCGGTGTTCTGATAGGTATGGGCGAAAACTTCGGTCGGCTCTTCCCCGCTGAGATATCGGGCGGCGCTGAGCGAATAGATGCCGATGTCCATCAGGCAACCGCCGCCGGCCAATTTCCGGTTCAGACGCCATTGGGCGGGGTCGCCGATCGTGAATCCCGTTTCCGCCTCGATGATCTGGATCGGACCGATCTGGTTGTCGCGCAACGCCTCGATGCACGCCAGCGTCGGCGCGTCCCAGTGCATCCGATACCCGATCTGCAATTTCTTTCCCGCGGCCTTGGCGGCGGCGATCATTTGCCGGCATTCCTCGGCGCTATTCGCCATCGGCTTTTCGCACATCACGTGCTTGGCGGCGCCAAACGCCCGCACGGTATATTCCGCGTGCATGCCGTTCGGTAGCACGACGTAAACCACGTCGATCCGCGGGTTGGTTCTAATCGAATCGAAATTCCCGTAGTTGTAGATGTTGCCGGACTCGATCCCGTATCGTCTGGCCACGGCCGCGGCCTTGTCGGGATGTCCGCTGACCAGCGCCACGGGCTTGCAGAATTTGCAGCGCAAGATTCCCGGCAGAAGCTGGTTCAGGGCAAACCCGCCAAGTCCGACAAACGCGAATCCCAATGGCATGGTTGGCTCTGCCGCCCGTTCTTCGGCCGCCAGCAATGATCTGGCCCCCAATTTTGCCAATGATGCCGCCGCCAACGCCGCCCCCGACGTTTCCAAAAACCGCCGACGTGAAAAAGGCGTCTGGGCCATGCCGTCTCCGGAATTGTCATTTGTCACTTGTCATTTGTCATTGGTATCGCCGATTCCGAATCCTCTTGCAAGTGACAAATGACCAATGACAAATGACCAATGACAAAGGACAAATGACCATTTTTCAACCCCTCCCCATTGACCCAATTGCCCCAACCCTTACTATTCCGATGGCTTTAGTGCGGAGACAGATTGCGACTCTCCAAACGGACGGAATATGGGTTGCGCGCGGTCGTCCAGTTGGCCAGGCTCTGGCACACCGGATTCATCCAATCCCGCGACCTGGCGCAGCAGGAGGATTTGCCTAATAAATTCCTCGAGGCGATCTTGCTGGCGCTGCGGCGCGGAGGATTTCTCGAAAGCAAAGTCGGAAGCGGCGGGGGGTATCGGCTTTCGCGGTCGCCCCGCGAAATCCACGTCGGCGATCTCATCCGCAGGCTCGAAGGCCGGCTCACCATCAAGGAGCGCGAGGGCGTTGCCACCGCGGACCTTTCACCCGGCAAGGCCGCCGTGCGCCTGGTCAACGAACGCCTCACCCAGGCCACCGACGACGTTCTGAATAAAATGACCCTCGAACAACTCATGGAGCAGGTCAGCAAGTTCGCTAATCTCCAACAAGCCATGTATTACATCTGATGCTCGATATTAACATTTAATTAATGCTTGCGCTGGCAGCCTATTTCGAGGTCAACACGGTCAAAGGTTGGCTTCTCAGGGGAAGCTACGGCACCCTGTTCGGCCTGCTGTTTTCCTGCGGCCTGGGATTCCCCTTGCCCGAAGACGTCCCGCTCATCGCCGCGGGAATTTTGATCTACCATCATCACATGCACCTCGCCATCGCCGCACCCCTGGCGTGGCTGGGCATCGTCGGCGGCGATTGCGTCCTCTACACCCTCGGTTATCGCTACGGTGAACAGATTTCCAAAGTTCCGATCATCGGCAAGCACCTCACGCCGTCGCGCATCCAGCGCGCCGAATCGCTCTTCCAGAAATACGGCGTCTGGATGGTCGCTCTGGGTCGCCTGTTCATGGGCATCCGCGGAGCGATGGTGGTCGCCGCCGGCACCAGCCGGCTTAAATTCCACAAATTCATCATCGCCGACGGACTGGCCGCCATCGCCAGCGGCGGAATGTTCATGTATCTCGGATACTGGGGCGGCGAATACGGCCCGGAAATGGTCCACCGCGTCCGCCAATTCAAATACTCGATGTGGATCGGCGCCGCCGTCGTGGCGCTTGTGCTCATTTTCCTCTTCTTCCGGCACGACCGCAGCCAGTCCTCCGACTCGACCTCCTCGAAATGAGCATGCGCGCCCTGGCCATCGAAACCTCCTCGCGCCTCGGCTCGGTGGCGCTGGCCGAGGATGGCAACACCCTTCTGCAAGACGCCTTTCCCCACGGCCTGCAACACGCCGCCAGAATCATCCCCGCCCTCCACGCACTTTGCCGGCAACTTCATTGGACCCCTCGCGACATCCGCGAAATTTACGTCTCGGCCGGACCCGGATCGTTCACCGGCTTGCGCATCGGCGTCACCCTGGCAAAGACCCTCGCGTGGGCAACGGGAGCGGCGCTGGTCGCCGTGCCGTCGGTGCGAGTCCTGGCCGAAAACGCCCCGGCCGATGCCAAAAACCTCGTCATCGTCCTCGACGCCAAACGCGACCAGATCTTCTCCGCATCCTTCGCGCGCCTCGGCGACAATTGGACCGGGCTTCTGCCCGCCCAACTTTGCACCCTCCCACAAATCCTGGCCAAATCCCCCAGGCCCGTCCATCTCCTCGGCGAGGGAATTCCATTTCACCGCAAGTTCATCGCGATTGCCGAAACCCAGGTGCACATCGCCGATGAGTCGCTCTGGCGGCCGCGGGCTTCGACCGTCGCCAGGCTCGGCTGGCGCATGGCTCGCAACGGCGAATTCACCGACGCGATGAACCTCACCCCCATTTACATTCGCCGCCCCGAGGCTGAGGAAAAACTGGACGGACCTTAACCCCTGAATTACCCCAATTTTTGAAACAAATAATTCGGGTTCTTCACGACAAACCGGTAGTTTGGCAGGCGCATCACTTCCTCGACGACCCGGCAGACTTCCCATTGCGATCCATCGGCGGAATCGTCGAACAGGACGAATCCGCCCGGCTCGAGGAATCGATCGGTGTTGAGAAAATCCCGGCGCGAGAAGTCGTAGCCATGGTTGCCGTCGATGTAGCAGAAACTGATCGGGCCGCCGAGCTTGGCCGATCTGCCCAATACGTCCGTCACCGTTTGCCGGCCTCCCCAAGCGCCGAAGAAATCATCCGACAGCATTTCGATCGTCCACGGCAGGGCGGATCGGCTGAACATCCTCACGTTGCGGATGTAGCTCTCCTTCACGAATTGGCGGTATTGGGCGTGGGGAACGTCCGAATCGCCGACGTTGCCCTCCGCGCCCTCGAATTCCCATTTGTCGCAGGTGAACAGCTCGTTTCGGGCGCCGTGTTTCCGTTTGAAATAGGTCATTATGTTGGTTGACAGGCCTGAGAACGATCCGATTTCCACCATCGGGTTCTTCGACGGCAAATTCCGGATCGCGTAGTCGAAGCAGAGCAGATTCCCCTTGTTCAGCATCCCGGCGTTGGCGAAGGAGAGATACGCCAGGTAATCGTCCATCAGGTTGATGAATTCCAGACCGCCGCCCGTGCGGCCGACGGGATAATCCTTGTAAAGCTCCCTAATGGGCGATTCGATTTCGAGCAGTGGCATTTCGGATCTCCCGATTCACGTCGCCGTAAATTTCCGCCACATCGCGTCGTTGACGACGTGAACGTTACTGTGTCCGGCGCGCGGCGGGGCGATGGCAAGGGGATCGGCGTCCGCCGGATTCTTGAATCGCGCGGCACTCCGCAGCAAGCCCAGCGCGGCGCAGGTGATGATCAATCCGCTTCCCCCCGCGCTCACCAGCGGCAAAGACAAACCCTTCGTCGGCACGCTCACCGTCGCCACCGCGACGTTGATCAGCGCCTGCAACGCCACCATCACCCCCACCCCGAACGCCAGCATTTTGCCGAAATTGTCCACCTTCATTTTCACCGTCTGCCACGCGCAGTACAGAATTCCCAGGTACAACGCGATGGTGAGCATCGCCCCAAAAAGCCCAAGCTCCTCGCAGATCACGGAGAATATGAAATCGCTGGTGTCTTCCGGAAGATATCCCAGCTTTTGAATCCCGTTGCCCAGTCCTCGCCCGGTCCATCCGCCGGTCGCGTAGCTCAGCAGGCTCTGGATCATGTGATACCCCTCGCGCTGCGGGGCGGCGTAGGGATTGGCGAAGGCGGCAATCCGCCTCCAGCGATATTCCTTGTGCATGACGAACCACAACCCCGCCGCCACGATCGGCGGGATCACGATCGCCAGGTGCCACCATTTGACTCTTCCCACCAAGAGCAGGATCAGCGCCGCCAGCGCGATCAGCATGGCCGTCCCGAAATCCTCGACGACGACGAGCAAACAAAGCGCCGCGATTGGAATCAACGTCGGAAGGAACCCCCCAAAAAACCGATCCAAATTCACCGGCCGCCGCGCCAGCCAATATGCCAGGTAAATCACCACCGCCCACTTGGCCAACTCCGAGGGCTGGATCTGCACCGGCCCAATCCGCAGCCATCGCCGCGCCCCGTTGACCGCCATTCCTACATGCGGAATCAGTACCAGCACATTCGCCAGCGCCGCGATAACCAGCAGCCAGAAAATCGGGCTTCGCCATCGGCTGCTTACAACCCGCCCGATCCACGCATAATTGAACGCCCCAACGACAAGAAACGTCGCCAACCCCACCCCGGCGAAAATGGCGTCCCTAATCCCATTGGCCGACCATTGCCAGTCCGTTCGCATAGCCACCCCCGCCGACGCCGACTGCACCATCACCACGCCGAGCAGCAGCAGGGCCAGCACGCACAACGTCAGCACGTCCCGCGTGCGCAGGCGATAGATGGAGACCTCCATATTGCCCGATTATCGGACCAAAAGCGCGGAAAACTTGAGGGCGCCCCGCGGCATTCCCACAAATCCCCTCCCATTCCCTCATTCCCATGCGCCGCCAGAAATCCCGCATGCCGCCCCGGCCTGCGGTGGTCATGCCTCGACTATCGCCACACATTTGGCAGCCTACTGGCGATGAAGGGCGAACCGCTGTACAAAATCAGCACGTTAATGGGAAACTCGGCAGAAATTTGTCGAAGGCATTCTGCGGCGCTACTGCCTGACGCACTTCTTGACTCCGTTGAGTTTGACCTCCCGTCATCGCGTGCGAAGCCCGCCCAAGTTGAACCCTATGCTTTACCTATTTAACTCTGCATTCCGACCGGTTTACCAGGCGAATGTTCTCAACACGTTGTACCTTCCGAGAGGATGGATCAACGAGTATCGCTACAGCTTCAACTCGCACGTCCAGCCCGCTCTGCACGCGCATCCCGAAAACATCGCAAAGGGCGAACGGGTCATCGTGATTTTCATCGACCGACATGCGGCGGGCGGCTTCTTTTTTCATCCTGTGCGGTTCGGTAGCTTTTGTGGTACTGACATCCACATTAACCAGCGCCATTTCCAAATCGCGTTAGACGAATTCATATACCCCAATGACCCTCAGGCTTTCAATGCCATCATCCGGCGCGACTGTGCGGACTTTCTACCCCAGCGACGAGGCGAAGACGCCGACGCTATCGCCAGCGGCTACTTCGCGTTCCAAATAGACCGCGACATCCTCTCAGTCACACAACCAATGCGAGGCGAAGCGGCGTGGCTAGCTTCCTGCCAAGCCATTGCAAAGTGCGCCGATTATAAGGCACCCGATCACCGTATTCTCTTCATGCGCGCCGCCCTGAAATCGGGCCGGCGCCAGCGGCAGGAGATTGCGCCCCGTCTATTTGGCAACGGTAGTGAGTTCCCACTGGACCGCGGCAAGCGATATACCCTCGAACTTGGCTACTACTTCCCTCTTCAGGAGACCCAACATGATGCAAGGGGAACGCTATCGATTCAACTGCCTCCGACCATCATCGCCACTGGAGCCACCACATTCGATATTGGCGCGCGCTCGGACCGAATCGTAGTCCCACTGCAAGCCGCCGCCGACATGGAGGCTACGGGGGGATCTATCGCCGCCAAGTTTACGACGCTCAGTGCGAACGGTTCGGAAGAGGGGGTTGCTACCGACAAGAACCTTTCTGTTGCGTTGACAGTATCACCTAGACACTGGATTTTTGTCTTCCTCTTGCTTCTGGTCTATGCGGTCACTTTGTGGGCTCTTGCTGTCGACTTGAGGCCCGTATTGCCAAACGGCGTCACGCAGTACCCTCCCCCAAACACTTTATGGCAACGACTACAGCAGCACTGGCAGGAGGTGAAACTCCCGTTCTCAATTATACAGACATTTGCTCTCTTTTTTTTTGTAAAGCTCTATGGCGGGAAAAAGCCGCTATGACAAGCACGACCTGCTGGCAGTATTTAATAAAACGAGAGCTTCGAAATCGAGGCGGAGGTTATCCCCTTCGCATCTCGCCCGATCTGACAGAAATCCGCCGAATCGATCTCGCCACTGCGGGGTCTTTCATTCTCAACTATGAATGGCTCGGCAATATGGGTCGCTCGAAATACGCCTACGGGCTCTACGCTCGTAACGAGTTGCTGGCCGTAGCTTGCTTCGGACCATTGGTATCCGTCACGCACTTCACGTCGATGCTCCGCCTGAAAAGTTCGGGGCAAATCCTCCAACTCTGTAGAGGTGCGTCGAGTCCGCGTGCACCCAAATGGGCACCAAGCAAACTCATCGGAGCAGCATTACGTCTTTTGGCTCGCGCCACGGACGCGATCGGCGTCGTGGCTTATGCCGATCCGCATGCAGGCGAGCTCGGCACGATCTACCAAGCCACAAACGCAATCTACTTGGGAATGACAAATCCCGGGGGCAGCCGCCGCTACTACATCCATCGACACTGGTACGACCCACGGCGCGTGCAAGCGAAATTCGGTTCCCGTGCCGCACCGCACCTCCGCACAATAGACCCGGATTTTAAGAGCGTACCAATTTTTCCCAAGCACCGCTACTTTTGGCCAGTCGGTGGTTCCCTCCGTCGGCGTGCCCTCCGGCGTGCGATTGCTCATCTTGTTCTCCCGTACCCAAAACGACCGAAGGCATTACCACTGAAGGCAGATATGCCAACCTCAGTTACCAAAGCTATTTGCCGTGCCGCCGCGAACCAAAATAGGCACTTTGCGCCACATCGCCCCGCGGCCTCTACCCGCCTCGGGTATGCTCCCAAATTCAAGCCAACACACGCCCAGCTTGCGCCGTAAATTTGAACAACATCGCCCTGGCGAACTTCCATCTCCGGGGCGGCGTTTGATCGCTCGCAAAGAGCTATTGCGGGACCTGAAACGGGGGCAGCTAATTCTTCATCGTCGCGCTCTTCTTCGGCCCTCCGCTGCTCGACCGCCAGCCTCTCGAACCCTTCGTCCCCCCAAAATGGCCATTTCCCGCGTTCTGCACTGCATGAGCCTGCATGAGACAGTTCTTTTGCTGTCCAATCGATACCGCTTCAAATTCGAGCCATAACTATCTTCACGGAAAGTGGTTACATTCGATCATTTAGTTTGCATATACTAACCAAACTCTCCAAAGTGTTTCAAAGTGTCGCATTTTGTCTCATCGCTTATCCGCGTCATCCGAGTAATCCGTGCTTCGATTCCCTTCTTGGTAGGGCGGCTGGGTGCAGCCCCAAGCCCCCAAATCACGCAATCGCCTAGCCGAAATTGTGTTATCCTTTACCCGCGGCCGGGTGTTCATAGGGGAATGAAAGGCCCGTCATGAACAATGCATTGAGGGAATACATCCAAACCGGCTCGGCCGATGCGTTCCGCCAAATCGTCCAGACGCAAATCGATTCCGTCTACTCGCAATGCCTGCGCAAACTGCACAACGTTGCACAGGCCGAGGACGTAGCGCAAGTCGTGTTTGCCACGCTGGCCCAGAAGGCGGCGAAGTTGCCGGCCGGCGTTGTGCTTGAGGGATGGCTCTTCACAACAACCCGATTTTGCTGTGCCAACGCGCAGCGCGCGGCGGGGCGACGGTCTGCCGCGGAACAGAGGGCGGCAACCATGAGAAACGAAGCGGTGGCAACAGCGGCATCCGACAGGGCCGCATCATTGGAAACGGAAGAATTGCTCGACGACGCGATCGCTCATTTGGGCGAGCGGGACCGGAATGCCGTGTTGCTGCGATTCTTCGGCGGCCGCAGCCTGCGCGAGGTCGGGCAGGTCATGGGCGTTTCCGAAGACGCGGCCAGGCAGCGCATCTTCCGGGCCATCGAGAGGCTGCGCGCTTATTTCAATTCCAAGGGAATCACGGCCGAGTCGGCGACGATCACCGCATCGCTCGGCATGGCAGTAAAACCCGCCGGAGCCGAACTGGCCCACGCGGCCATTCGCCTGGCCGCCGCCAAGTCCGCCGCCGCATCCAGCCTCTCCAGCGCGGGAGTTTTTTCTCGCCTG
This sequence comes from Tepidisphaeraceae bacterium, assembly GCA_050011595.1. GTDB lineage: Bacteria > Planctomycetota > Phycisphaerae > Tepidisphaerales > Tepidisphaeraceae > PALSA-1353. The sequence continues at coordinate 5,131 of JBEKIV010000042.1, read as the reverse complement.
ACGTGGGCCTGGCCCAAGCTCACCGCGGGGATCGCCGCCACGGTTGCGGTCACCGGGGCATTGGTTGTGGTAAGCGTTGGCGGCACGCCGCCTCAATCGCCCTCACAACCTGCGCCGGCGCAGATCACGGCGGCCCCCGTGCTGGCCGACGTGCCGGCGCCCGACGCCACGCAGCCCTCGGATCAGTCCACGCCCGTGAATGCCCTCAGAAAACTGTCTGATGCGGTTCAATCCAACGATCGCCCGGCCATCGCCGAATGTCTTTGTGACGACGGCTTTGACCCCGACGCGGCCGCGATGGCCCGCGCGTTTTTCCTCGAACAGGCCGGCGTCTGGCGGCTCCAAAATGCTTGGAAGGCCAAATTCGGCGTGGCCATCAATGCTCCGGGGTTGAATTTCGACGACTTCCCCGGCCACGGAACGTTTGAAACGATGCTGAGCCGCATGCTGGATTTTCCCGGCGGTTTGGAAGCGACGATCGACGGCAACACTGCCCAGGTGCGCGTTCCCCTGCCCCGGGAGGATTTCATCTCACCGCCTCCCAACCAGATTACCGCGCTGGGCCGTTGGTCCGGCGCGATGCTGGCCTTCAAGCAGGTGAACGGCGATTGGAAACTCGACACGGATGGCACGTTCAACTTCATCGCCAGTATCGCCAGACAGCCTGGCAACAACACAAGCGACCTGGCGGTCGAAGGGAAAATCCTCACGGAATTGGCCGACGGCCTGGTCGCTGTCGCTTCCGACATCGAGAGCGGAAAGATCACCGCCCGCCAACGGGCGATCAGCGGCGTCGAAGCCGCCGCGCGCCGCGCGTTCCAGGACGCCCACGTCGACGGCTCCGCGGTCGCGACCCTGCCGGTCGTGGGCGGCTGAGCAAAATGCCGTCGACCGGCAATTAATCCCAAATTCATGGTTCACGCCTCGGTCCGCATGGAGTATAGTGCCGCTCTGGCCTATCCATGAACGCACTGCTGCTATACCCGAAGTTCCCCGACACTTTCTGGAGTCTGAAGCATGCCCTGCGATTCATTCGCAAACGGGCGGCTTCGCCGCCGTTGGGTCTTCTCACCGTGGCGGCCATGCTTCCCGCCGGCTGGGACAAACGGCTGATCGACGTGAACGTCTCGAACCTGGAGGACCGCGACCTGGCCTGGGCGGACATCGTGCTGATCGGCGGCATGGCCGTGCAGCGGGAATCGGCTTGCCAGCTCATCGAACGCTGCAAGCGAGCCGGAGTGAAAGTTGTGGCGGGGGGGCCGCTGTTTACCGGCGAACCGGATCGATTTCCCCAGGTCGATCATCTCGTGCTGAACGAAGCGGAGTTGACGCTGCCGCCGTTCCTGGCGGACCTGGAGCAAGGGCGGGCGCGGCGCGTTTACAGCACCGAGCAGTTCGCCGACGTGCGCAATACTCCGCCGCCGCTCTGGAGCATCGCGGACCTGCGCCGCTACGCGGTGATGAGCATCCAATTTTCGCGCGGCTGCCCGTTCGATTGCGAGTTCTGCAACGTCACCGCGCTGTTTGGCCGAAAGCCGCGAACCAAATCCGCCCCGCAGATCATCGCCGAGTTAAACGACTTGTATGACCTGGGCTGGCGCGGGCCGGTCTTCTTCGTCGATGACAACCTGATCGGCAATAAGAAGGAACTGCGAACGACTCTCCTGCCCGCGCTGATCGAGTGGCGCAGGGGACGAAAGGGCTTCCCCTTCAATACGCAGGTATCGATCAATCTGGCGGATGACGAGCCGCTCATGGGCATGATGGCCGAGGCGGGGTTCGATTCGGTTTTCATCGGCATTGAGACGCCCGACAACGACTCTCTGATCGAGTGCAGCAAGGTGCAGAACAAAAATCGCGACATGGTGGCCGACGTCAAGCGCATCCAGCGCGCGGGGATGCAGGTGCAGGGCGGATTTATCGTGGGCTTCGACAGCGACCGGCCGTCGATCTTCCAGCGGCAGATCGACTTTATCCAGGCCAGCGGGATCGTGACCGCGATGGTCGGGCTGCTCCAGGCGCCGCCCGGAACGCGCCTGCTCGAGCGGATGCGCCACGAAGGCCGATTGCTCGGCTCCTTCACCGGCGACAACGTGGACGGCACGACCAACATTGCCCCGCTGATGGGCCTTCAAGCGCTGCGCGAGGGATATGCCCGGATTTTGAATCACATCTATTCGCCCAAGAGCTACTACGCGCGGGTGCGCACGTTTTTGCGCGAGTTCCGGACGCCGGCCGTCGGCACGCCCTTGGGACCGCAGCGGATCCTGGCCGTCGCTCGGTCGGCCTTCAGATTAGGCGTGATCGGCCGTGAGCGCATTCAATTTTGGAGGCTGATGTGGTGGACGCTGCTGCACCGTCCGCGGCTGTTCGGCCACGCGGTGACGCTGGCCATCTCCGGCTATCACTTTCGCCGGGTCTGCCAGGCGCAGATGTAGCTCACGCAGAGGCGCAAAGGCGCAGAGAAAACAAAACAATTTCTTCTCTGCGCCTTTGCCACGGAGGCGAAGCCTTCCGTGCCTCTGCGTGAGACTCTTTTTTTCTCCGATTCACTTGCCAGACCCCCGTTTCCCGATAAGGTATTTGCATAAAGGAGTTACGCAATCTCACCGAGGTTTCACGGATGAACCGGATCGCCCTGTCTGTTTTCGCCCTTCTTTTCGCCCTGCTTGCGGCCGTTTCTTCTGCGCGGGCGGATTTGCCGGGGGACATCAGGCAGGTATTGGACGACAAACTCCTGGCCCGGGCGGCCGTCGGAATCGACGTCGTGCGGATGGGCAAATCCGCCGACGACGTGACGACGGTTTATGACGCCAATCCCACCCTCCCGCTCGTGCCGGCCAGCAATTTGAAAGTCGTCACCACCTCGGCCGCGCTCGAGCGGCTTGGGGCCGACTTCAAATTTAGAACGCTGCTTCTCTATCATAATGGCGATCTGGTGCTCGTCGGCGACGGCGATCCGACCTTCGGCGATGCCGAATTGCTCAAAAAAGTCGGCTGGGACGTGGATACCGTGTTCAAGACCTGGGCCGCCGGGTTGGCCAGGAAGCGATTGCTCTCCGCCCGCGATCTGCTCGTGGACGACAGCGTGTTCGACGATGAATTCCTGCACCCCAATTGGCCGGCCGATCAGACCCAGAAGCGATACGTCGCCGAGATCGCGGGGTTGAATCTCAACGCGAATTGCATTGACGTTTACGTGCGCCCGGCGGGCTTCGGAAAGCTCGTGGATTTCTGGACCGATCCCTCCACCGCGTACGTCACGATCAAGAATAGCTGCGTCGGCGGCGGCGACAATTCGGTCTGGCTTTCTCGCCAGCCGGGGACCAACGATCTGGTTCTCCGCGGCGACGCGCGCTCAGCCAACGACGTGCCCGTCTCGGTTACCGTTCACGATCCGCCCTTGTATGCCGGCGCCGTGCTCGCCGAGTCCCTCAAAGCCGCCGGCATCGCCCTCAGCGGACAAATCAAGCGCGACCGGACCATGCGCGACGCCTATTTGAAGGCCGTAGCGGCCAACGATCGATCGTGGATTCTCCTGGCCGTTCACGAAACCCCGCTGACCAGCGTCATCGACCGCGCCAACAAGGACAGCATGAACCTCTATGCCGAATGCCTTTGCAAACGCCTGGGCTTCGCCCGATATGGCCAGGGCGGCTGGCGCACGGGCACGGCGGCCGTGGGCGATTTCCTCAATTCACTGCAAATCCCGGCGTCGCAATATACGCTGGACGACGGCTGCGGATTGTCCAAGAACAACGCGGTCAGCGCCCATCTGATGGTTGCCGTCCTCACCCACGATTATTTCAGCGCCAATTCCGCGCCGTGGATGGCGTCGCTGGCGATCGCCGGCGAAGACGGCACCCTCGCCGAGCGGTTTCACGGCTCCGATCTCCGCGGCCGCGTCATCGCCAAGACCGGCTTCGTCAACGGCGTGAGCTGTCTGAGCGGCTACCTCCACGCCAAGGACGACAATTGGTATTGCTTCAGCATTCTTTTCAACGGCATCCCCGAAGGCTCCAACAGCGGAGCCAAGATTTTGCAGGAGCGCATCGTCCATGCCATCGACCAGCACGCCCTGGCCATCGCCCAGGCCCGGGCGAATTAGTTGCCCTGTCTCGACCCTCCGATTTTACCAGGCGCGCAAATTTAAGGAATCGTGTAGATGATGGGGAATGTTGACCTGCAAATCGCCACGGAAGGTGATGCTTGTCGCGTATCATCTGGCGAGCCGCTGCCTTCCAGAATACTCCAGCAAGTTCTCCCGCCACGATTTCACCTTAGCGCAACTATTCGCCTGCCTGGTTCTTAAGGAGCAGCAGAAGCGTAGCTACCGCGAGGCCGAGGCGTTGCTGCGCGACTCTCCTGAATGGTGCCGGGCCATCGGCATGAGCAAGCCGCCCGACCACAACACTCTGTGCCGCGCGGCGGCGGTGCTGATGGGTCAATGCAAGGTGAAGCGGCTGCTGGACGCGGTGGCGCGCTGGGCGGCGTTGACGCGAACGCTGGGCCTGAGCAAAAAGCCGCTGGCGGTCGATAGCAGTTGCTTTGAACCGCGGCATGTCAGCCGCTACTTCGAGTTTCGCCGCGGTCGGGGAAGGGGCAATCGCGGGAGACGCCGGAAAATCAAGGCTTTGCCGAAGTTGGGGATCAGCGTCGCCGCCTTCAGCCATGTGATTCTCTCGGCCCAGACCCGCACTGGCGGCAGTGCCGACTACGCGTTGTGGGAACCGCTGGTCTTTGACGCCTGGCGACGCGTGCCCAACCGCAGGTTCACCGCCGTCGGCGACGCCGGGTTCGACTCCGAATCGAACCATCAGGTCGCGCGTCAGGAGATGGGATTGCGTTCGATCATCCCGCCGCGTGTTGCATGGAAGACACGCAACCCGCCGGTCGGCCGCTGGCGGCGGCGCATGACCGAACGCCGCCTATTGGGCACCCAGCGTGGCCGGCGCCGCAGTGGCTACACGCAACGCTGGCAAGTGGAGACCGTCATGAGCATGATCAAACGGAATCTGGGTTCAGCGTTAGGCGGCAAGAACCCTCGCAGCCGTGAACGCGACCTGCGATTGAAAGTTCTAACCCACAACCTGATGATCCTCAGGCGTCGAAGGAGGGTCGAGACAGGGCA